>JBGYFE010000172.1:0-82377 GCA_041819925.1 Capnocytophaga sp. | reverse complement strand
GTTTTGTCCCATTGGTAGTATGTTTTTGAATCGATAGTACGAGTTTCGTTAGCGCCGCCGTAGTATCCTGAACCTCCATTAGCGCCGTCGAACCAAACTTCAAAAATAGTTCCGTAATTGGTCAAAAGCTCTCGCAACTGATTATGGAAGTAAGTAACGTAGGCATCTCGTCCGTATTCTGGGTGATTTCTGTCCCAAGGAGATAAATACACGCCGAATTTCAGTCCTTCTTTTTTGCAGGCTTCGGAAAGTTCTTTCAGCAAATCGCCCTTTCCGTTGCGCCAAGGAGAATTTTTCACCGAATGTTCGGTGTAAGCCGAAGGCCACAAACAGAAACCATCGTGGTGCTTTGCCGTGATAATAATCCCTTTCATTCCGGCATCTTTCACTACTTTTGTCCACTGATAAACGTCTAATTCAGTAGGGTTAAACCACTCGGTTTTTTCACCTCCCAGCCCCCATTCCATATCCGTAAAGGTGTTCATATTGAAATGGATAAAGGCGTAGTACTCCAACTTATGCCAATCTAATTGACGTTGTGAGGGGACTGCTCCCACCGCTTTCGGAAGGTCAGGGCTTTTGCACCCAAACAAACAACCGAATGATAGTAAAATGATTAGTTTCTGAATGGTTTTCATTGTTTGATTGGTTTTGTATTTGTTAAAAAAAATAACGTTTAATTATTTAGTATCGCTTTGTTTTTCTTTTTCAGTGTGCAGCATCGGAACGTTGTTTGTTGCGGTTTCGGTAAGGGTATCGACCTGAGTGCTAATGTGTTTCATACGCTCGTCCAAATCACTATCATAGAATTTATTGATGTGCAGAATAATATCATTAAACGTATTCTGTAATTTCTTTATGTGCGATTTTACTTCACTTTCTTGAAAATCGGGATTGTTTTTGACATTATCGGCGAGTTCCTTCACTTGTGTTTCAAACAACCTAAAACGCGCTTTGATAGCATTAGCTTTGATTTTTTCAGGGAAAGATTGGTCGTCAGCGAGCAACTGTTTGAGTTCATCTTCAATTTGTCTGAGCCAAAAAAACACAGAGTAGTAAGAACTTTCAACGGTGGATTGCTCCTGAACGATTTTATCAGAAAATTCTCCGATTTTAGAAAAATATTTAGCCGGAATTTGCAATGTAGGTCGATAAAACAATATGCTGCTTCCATTCTTTGTATTTTCATCAAAAACCAATCTGATGCCGTAAGAACCTTCTTTTGAGGGTGTGAAAGTTAGTTGTAATTCTTTCCAATTATCGTCCCCTGATTTTATTTTTTTGTTCCCCAAATTTTCAGAATTAGGATTGCTCAAATTAAAAGAATCCTTATAAATAGTATGCGTTTGGGTAAATTCCAAAACAATCTGATTGTGGTTTAAACTTTTAGCAAAAACCGAAAGCGTATAAGGAATGTCTTTCACTAAAAACTTATTCCACTGCACCCAAGCCGATTCTCCTTCCTTTTTTTTCTCAAAACGAAAAATGGTGTCTTTCACATTATTATGGGTACGCCAATCCCGTTCTACAACAGCATTTTCCAAAATCGTCTGAGGATTTTGAGCAGGTAAGCGTTTGTAAATTAGCAGTGAATCAGGGTGTGAGTTAACTAAATTTTCTGTGTTCTTAATTTTGGTAGGTGCCATACCAACAATCACTTGCATTAATGACTGAAAAGATTTCCAACTTTGGAGGTCATTTTGCGCATTTGAAGAAATATCAATAAGGCTAAACTCTTCAAAATGAATTGATTTTACTTTATGTTCTTTCGATACACTTTTGGTGTCCTTTTTATTTTGACACGAACATAAAGCTATTAAAGATAAAATGATGAAAAATTTATAATTCATTTTTTTAAATTAAAGCCCAAAGATAATATATTTAAAATAAAAAAATGAAAAAAGAAGAGTTAAAAAAAATATTTTTTCAATTTTGAAAAAAGAAACTGTATAAAACACCAAAGCCAGATTATTTTTCAATAATCTGGCAATTAGTGATAAATCTAAAACCTAAATGACTATCTAGCTAACTTATTCAGATGTTTTGCTAAACTACTCTTCAAATTCGCCGCTTTATTAACGTGAATAATATTTTTCTTAGCTAATTTATCAATCATTGAAACAACTTTTGGAAAAAGCTCTTTTGCTTCATCTAAATTTTCCAAAGCACGCAACTTTCTAACTGCATTACGAGCTGTTTTGTGTTGATAACGATTGCGTAAACGAGCAGCTTCGTTTCTTCTAATTCTTTTTAATGCTGATTTATGGTTTGCCATTGTTTAATACTTTCTTAAATTAGTCAAAAAAGGCGGAATGACCACCTTTTATTTTTGTAGTCCGTAGGGGAATCGAACCCCTGTTACCAGGATGAAAACCTGGCGTCCTAACCCCTAGACGAACGGACCTTTCTTTAAAACAAATTATTATGTTACGAAATTTTTCGTAGTCCGTAGGGGAATCGAACCCCTGTTACCAGGATGAAAACCTGGCGTCCTAACCCCTAGACGAACGGACCAATCTTAGAACTTACAATACAACAGTTGCTTTATTGCGGTTGCAAATGTACAACAAATTTTTAATCCTGCAATAGTTATTCAAAAAAAATGTATGTTTTTTTGTATTTATTTTTTTAATTTATTGTTTTTCAGATATTTTTATTTTTATTTTTTTTCTTGATTTCCCTCTTAATTCAGAAAAAGGAAGTGTTTTTTTAAGTAATACGACAATGATACGTATGAAAAAAGAATTGAAAAATATCACTTTTTGGTATTTTCCTTTTACAACTCGATTAACCATAAACTGCAAGGATAGTTTTTGAAAGTAATTTTATTTTTCTATGGAATCTTTTTGCACAATACACCTTGCCTATTCGGAAGCTATTGACTACCTTTGTGCTTTGTCCAATTTTAGGACAGTGTTACTATTGTTTGTACTTGATAAATTAAACACAATATAAAATAAACACAATGAAAAAAATAGTATTTATTTCCGTTTTCTTACTTTTTGGAAGTTTATCTGCTTTTGCAACAGACATTTGGATAGAAGCAGAAAGTTTTAAAAACAAAGGTGGTTGGCAAGTTGACCAACAATTTATGGACGTTATGGGGTCTCCCTATCTGATTGCGCACGGAATGGGTGTACCTGTATCAGACGCTTCTACCGATGTTGATGTTTCAATGAGCGGAACTTACAGTGTTTACGTTCGCACATATAATTGGACGTCTCCTTGGAGCGAAAAACAAGGCGCAGGACGTTTTTCATTAGCCATCAACGGGAAAAAATTACCCGTAACATTGGGAGATACGGGCAACAAATGGCTGTGGCAAAAGGCAGGAGAAGTAACTCTAAAAGCAGGAAAATTGCATTTAAAACTAAAAGACTTAACAGGTTTTGATGGGCGCTGCGATGCTATTTTCCTGACTATGGGAAAACAAATGCCACCTGATTCAGAAAAAGAATTAAGCGATTTCAGAAAAAAAATGCAACACTATCCAGATGAAGTGCCTTCTGCGGGACGTTTCGATTTGGTTGTGGTAGGTGGCGGAATAGCAGGAATAAGTGCCGCCGTCAGCGCTGCCCGATTGGGTTTGAAAGTTGCACTCATACAAGACCGTCCTGTTTTGGGAGGTAACAACAGTTCCGAAGTGAGAGTGCATTTGGGAGGAAAAATAGAAGTGGGTAAATATCCGCAGTTGGGAGGTTTGCAAAAAGAGTTTGCCCCTACCCGAAAAGGCAACGCAAAACCTGCATCAAACTACGCCGATGACAAAAAATTAGAAATCATTAAAAAAGAACCAAACATCAGTTTATTTCTAAATACTCGTGTAAATGAGGTGCAAAAGAAAGGACAGACAATTCAATCAGTGGTGGGCATTCACATAGAAACAGGAAAACCATTACGCTTTGAAGGTGATTTGTTTGCTGACTGTACAGGAGATGCCACCGTAGGCTATTTAGCAGGAGCTGACTTTGCCATCGGACGAGAAGCAAGAGAAACTTTCCAAGAGGAACTCGCTCCCGAAGTTGCGGACAATATGATAATGGGCGCATCGGTTCAATGGTACTCTGTGGAGGAAAAAAGAGCCTCTGCCTTTCCTGAATTTGAATACGGACTGACATTTACAGAAGAAAATGCAGAAAAAGTTGTTAAAGGCGATTGGATGTGGGAAACAGGAATGAATAAAGACCAAATCAACAATTTTGAAGAAGTTCGAGATTACGGATTATTAGTTACATATTCCAATTGGTCATTCCTTAAAAATCATTCCGTAGATAAAAAAGAGTACCGCAATCGTCGTTTGGAATGGGTTGCATACATCGCAGGGAAACGTGAAACACGCCGATTACTGGGCGATTATATATTAAGCGAACAAGACCTTGTCAAAAACGTAGCTCACGAAGATGCTTCTTTTACTACAACTTGGAGCATCGACATTCACTATCCCGATTCGCTCAATAGCGTCCATTTTCCTGAAAAAGAGTTTAAATCCATTGCCCGACACAAAGTTATTTACCCTTATGAAGTTCCGTATCGTTGTTTGTATTCTCGCAATATAGACAATTTGTTTATGGCAGGTCGCAATATTAGCGTAACCCACGTGGCTTTGGGCACGGTTCGAGTGATGCGAACAACGGGAATGATGGGTGAAGTTGTGGGAATGGCGGCTTCTGTGTGTCGTAAACACAATGTGTCCCCGCGTAAAGTCTATACAACATATTTTGATGAAATGAAAGAGCTAATGCGTCAAGGTATTGGAGGAAAAGGACTTCCGAATAACCAACAATACAACGAAGGAGGTTTTTTGAGTAAACCTCCTGTGGTGCAATGATGTTTTCAAATCTATATTGATGAATATATTAACCAATCTAAGTTTTTTTTAGTATTTAATATTTTAAAAAGAATTATAAATATATAAAATTAAATCCGTAGAACACAAATTTAAGTCCGTCGAAGGCAAATTTAAGTACACCGAATACAAATTTAAGTACGCTGAATACAAAATTAAGTACGCCGAATACAAAATTAAGTTCATAGAACGTAAATTTAAGTCTGCCGAATACAAATTTAAGTCCGTAGGACACAATATAAAGCATAAAATTATTAAAATTATTTGTTTAATCATTAAAAATCACAAAAAAATGGCAACAAAATCTATTAGTTACGAAAAATTCAAGAATTATGGATTCATTTTTGAGAACATTTCTAAGAATGATGTCATAAAAACAGAGTTAGCCGAGTACGGATATGGCGAACAAGAAATCGCACAGGGCAAAATCCTTTATGATACTGCCACTCAAATGTACGAAAGTAACAAATGGAAGACTTCGGAGGAGACCCTTTCCTACAATGAATTCTCCAAAAAGCTCGAAACATTCAAAACTTCTTACGCAATTGACAGAAAGAAGGCAAAAATCATCTACAAAGACGAGCCTAAAATCCTCACAGCCCTTCATATTAAGGGAATTGCTCCTTTTCGGATAGGAAAACTCCTTGAAGACATCGAGGCTTTCTACAAAGAACTCAAAGCTAAACCCGATTTGCTCGCTCCGCTCAACAAACTGAAAATCACAGTCGAGCATATTGACGCCCAGCTTACTGCACTTACCGAAGTAAAGCAAGCCGAAGCCACTTACAAACTCAAAAAAGGCGAAAGTCAGCAAGCTACGAAGGACAAAGACGCTGCTTTTGCTACCCTCGAAAAGTGGGTGCGTGAGTTTTACGCCATTGCTAAAATCGCTTTGGAAGATAAACCCCAACTTTTAGAAAGTATCGGCAAATTCGTCAGAAGTTAGAACATATTTTTAATAAAAATGATGAATTTAAACATTAAAATTAATAAATTGAAACTTCAAAAAACAGATACCAAATTAAATACATTTGCTTATGAAAACAAAAATAGGTATATCAGTGGCAATGTTATTAGCATCATTGTCTTTTTATGCACAAACCCTCATTCCTTTACCAGAAAAAAGGACTGACGGAAAAGGTTTTTTTGAATTATCTCAAAACGTAAAGGTAATTACAAACTTACCTAAACAAGAAGCAGGACGTTTGGAAAAAGTCATAACAACAATGCTTAAAAACACTCCAAAACGAAAGAACGAACGCATTATTGAATTGACAGTAACCCAAGCCGATAAAGAAAAAGAAGCGTGGAATGAGGCACAATGGCAAGCCTATACATTAAATGTAGGAGTTGATACCATAAAACTACAAGCTCCCACCTCAATGGGATTGTTTTATGGGCTGCAAACACTTCGACAACTAACTCAAAACAATAAAATACGCTGTACACAAGTTACTGATACGCCAAAGTTCCGCCATCGAGGACTAATGATAGACTGTTCACGACATTTTTGGACAAAAGAATTTATCAAAAAACAAATTGATGCAATGGCTTATTTCAAATTGAATCGTTTGCACTTGCATTTAGTCGATGGCGGAGGATGGCGAATAGAAATTGACAAATATCCACGACTTATCACTGAAACTGCCTACCGAACATTCTCCGATTGGGACAAAGATTGGAAATATTGTCATAAAAATACACCCAATGCCTACGGAGGTTATTACACCAAAGAAGATATTCGAGAGATTGTTGCTTATGCCAAAGAACATTATATCACGGTGATTCCCGAAATAGAAATGCCAGGACATAGTAATGAAGTTATTTATGCCTATCCGGAATTATCTTGTACGGGTAAAGGAAACGGCTTTGAACTTTGCATCGGAAATGAGCAGACATATACATTTTTAACTGATGTTTTACAAGAAGTTATGGAATTATTTCCGTCGGAATATATCCACGTGGGCGGCGATGAAGCCTCTGTTTTGCGATGGAAAGATTGTCCGAAGTGTATTGCGCTTTATCAAAAAGAACAAATGACCGACACTATTCAATTGCAAAGCCATTTGATGAAACGAATAGACAAGTTCTTAATTTCGCACAAACGTAAGATGATAGGTTGGGACGAAATCTTGGAAGGAAACCAACTATCAAGCGGAGCGACCGTTCTTTCGTGGCGAGGAGAAGAAGGAGGCGTTACGGCGGCAAAAATGAAGCATCACGCCATTATGTCACCAGGGAAATTTTGCTATTTAGACCAATATCAGGACGACCCGTCCGTACATCCTAAGGCTTTCGGCGGATATGTTCCTCTATCAAAAACCTATTCGTACGACCCAATACCCGAAACCTTAAAAGGAACTGAATATATGAAATACATTGACGGCGTACAAGGCAATCTTTGGACGGAATATATCGAAACCGAGCAACACGCCGAGTATATGATGTATCCACGATTGACCGCAATTGCCGAAATAGGCTGGGGACACAAGTCGGATTACGCCACTTTTAAACAACGGGTTATCAATATGATGAAAATATTGCGCTCGTGGGGATATCATTCGTTTGACATCACAAAAGAAGTAGGAAAATTAGAAAAAAATGGAAAATAAAACCTTTATAAATCGAATTTAAGTTATGAAAAGATACATATTAATATTGTTATATCTCATTCCGATTCTTCCATTTGCACAAAAAAAGAAAGATTTTGAAATTACCGTATTGCAATGGAATATTTGGCAAGAAGGAACTCTCATTCCAGGCGGATTTGATGCGATTGTTGCTGAATTAGAGCGTTTACAACCCGATTTTGTAACTCTTAGTGAGGTACGCAATTATAAAAATACTAATTTTACAGCACGTTTAACAAAAAAACTAAAAGAAAAAGGACTAACATACTATTCTTTTTATTCTGATGATAGCGGACTTTTAAGCCGACACCCCATTAAAGATTCTGTAATCGTTTTTCCAGTCAATAAAGACCACGGAAGTGTTCACAAATTGGTCGCAGAAGTCAATGGATGTGAATTTGCAGTCTATACAGGGCATCTTGATTATTTAGATTGTGCGTATTACAATGTTCGTGGTTACGATGGATATACTTGGAAAGAAACTACACCGCCTACGTCCGTAGATGAATTGTTGCGTCTTAACGACTTATCGTGGCGTGATGACCAAGTGCGAGTATTTCTCAATGAAGCCCGACACGATATAGAAGCTGGACGCTATGTTATTTTCGGAGGTGATTTCAACGAACCTTCGCATTTAGATTGGACAGAAGCTACTGCCCAACTTTATGACCACAACGGTATGGTTGTTCCTTGGACAATATCAAAAATGCTGGAACAAGCAGGTTATAAAGACGCTTATCGTGAATTGTATCCCAATCCATTGACGCACCCCGGATTTACGTATCCTTGTTACAATGCCGATGCAGACATTACCAAACTAACGTGGGCACCCAAAGCCGACGAACGCGAACGTATTGATTTAATTTATTACAAAGGGAAAGGTATTCAAGTTTTGGAGGCAAAACTTTTTGGTACGGACAGTTCTGTAGTTCGGTCAAAACCCGTCAAAGATGATTTTCAAGACGCTATCATAAAACCATTAGGAATATATCCCACTGACCACAAGGGTGTTTGGATGAAGTTTCGGATTAAACCTTCATCGAAACGTTAGAAACAAAAAAAGTTACTTACGAGTGTAAGTAACTTTTTTGTTAGTTTTAAGATTTAGAAATTGCTTCCACCAGTATCCCACCAAAGTCTCGTACCAGGAGAATCGGGACCTTTAAGATATTGGGTAGCTTTGATAACTTCACCTTTGTTATTTCCTCTTCGCTCATTTTCTGAGAAAGGCAAACGACGTATCATTATATTAGAGTCAATTTCACCTGCACTATTATTAACTTCAATTGGGAGCAATTTAGGATAACCCGTCCTGCGGAATTCAGCCCACGCTTCCTTGCCCTCTGGGAACATTGCAATCCATTTCTGTGTGATGATTTTTTCCAATTTAGTTTCAAGAGAGGCACTCTCGTTCCATTTGACAGTCACTTGTGATGCCGCAGTTTCATTATAGGCAGTATTTTTAGGGTCAACATAATCAGCTGGTTTATTGGTGTCATTGGCAATATATGTGCTGGCTCCTGGAACTCCCCACTGTTCCATTGAAATTTCTATACCTTTGTTGTAAAGATTTTCAGCAGTGTCGCCCATATTGCTCCAACCACGTAAAACACCCTCAGCACGTAAAAAATACACTTCTGCCGCAGTCATTAAAGTGATAGGGGTAGTGAAGTAGTTAGCCATATTGTAACGATTGCCCAAAGTGGAGTAACCTACACGTAAATCTTTGGAAACAAAATTAATACCTTGTCTTATACCTTTATATTTTCCTTTAACTTCGGCGTTCTCATCTGTAGCTACTGAAAAATATTCAGATATACGAGGGTCTTTAAGTCCTGTTAAAATAGACTCCATATCGGCACTCATACGTGAATCGTTGTAGGAATTAGCCATAACAATAAGCGGATGCCCTATGTTGGTAGTAGAGACCAACACATTGTCACTATTAGCTTGAAAAACACCATACGGATTGCTCATTGCCTTTTCTGCTTCGGTTTTTGCCAAAGTAGGATTTACCTTAGAAACTCGAACAGCCAATCGCAATCGCAATGAGTTAGCCCATTTGAGCCATTTTGTATAATCTCCTTTGTAAATAAGGTCTGAACTTCCTAAACTATTAATATCTTTGCTGTCAGGATTGGTAAGATGATTTGTTAAATATCCCACAGCTTCATCTAACTCGGCAAAGAATTGGTTATAGATATCCTCTTGTGAATCATACGGAGTGGTTACACCTCCTTGCCCGTATTTAGAATAAGGAATGGGACCATAGAGGTCAGTTGACCTATGAAGCCCCGCAACTTTCAAAATTAAGGCAACACCATAAACGTCCAACGATTCATTCAAATCCAAAGTCTCTGCTTTTAGGTTCAACCAAGGTTTTAGAATATTATTATTGTAATAATCAAAAGCATAAAAATTCCATTTCTCCATCATATGATAATTAGCGTTGTAGCGATCGCCATTGAAAGGCGTAGGAGGCGTGAGGTATCCGCTAAATATGTCAGCATTCAAGTTTTGAGTGAGCTGAAACACCCAATCACTACCATCATTGTTGAAGTAAATAGATTGTTGCATTTGAATAATAAATGCCTTTAAATGTATCCAATCAGATTTTTTAATTTCTTTTGTCAAGGCAAAATCATCTCGATTATATTCATCGAAGTTGCCCGTACAGCCACCCACAATCGTTGCAACCGATATGGCAGCCAATAATACTATTGAAGTTATTTTTTTCATTCTGATATAATTAGAAGTTAACATTAATACTAAATCCGACACTTCGAGATGAAGGAATACTGAAATTGTCGGTGTTTGAAGCTCCATTTATTGAAGTAGAAAGAGTAATTTCAGGGTCAAAAGGAGCATCTCGGTAAAAGAAAGCTAAGTTACGCCCGATAAGCGACACACGAACACTTTCAATAGGTTTTAGTCGTTCCATAATGGTTTTTGGAAGAGTGTAAGAGAGTGAAAGCTCTCGAAGGCGGATATTCGTTGCTGAGTAAACAGAAGTTTCACCCGAAGGAGCGGTTTTGTAGTACGTTTGGGCACTTACCAATCCGTCAAATTCGCTTGTAGTTGTTACATCTTTATTTCCCGTAGTTTTAACGGTTTGAGCAAGAACACCTTTAATAGGAACTCCGCCATTATCACGAGCATCAGCAGTACGT
Source organism: Capnocytophaga sp. (assembly GCA_041819925.1). Classification (GTDB taxonomy): domain Bacteria; phylum Bacteroidota; class Bacteroidia; order Flavobacteriales; family Flavobacteriaceae; genus Capnocytophaga. The sequence continues at coordinate 71,731 of JBGYFE010000172.1, read as the reverse complement.
TCAGTACGTCCGTACATATCTAAATAATGCTGTGTGGTAGAAATCACATTTCCGCCAAAACGCCCATCAATTAAGAAACTGAGAGATAAATTCTTGTATGTAAATTCATTTTTAAAACCTAACAAGAATTTAGGATTAATATTTCCTATATATTCATAATCATCACTTTGTTGAAGTTGAATGCCTTTATCTACGCCATTCTCGATAGTTTGGGTAAGTAGAATATTTCCTTTTTCATCTCTTTTTAAACGTTTTTGATACATACGCCCCCATTCTTGACCTTCATAAAGCCTTATGAAATATGTATTACCATTAAGGTCAAATCCTTTGTCTGCATATTGAGAAGGTAAGGATAATACGTAATTCTCATTGAATGTGTAATTAATAGTTCCTGTCCAAGAAAAATCTTTGGTTTGGATAGGTGTAAAGCCAAGAGTTGCTTCCAATCCTCGATTACGAATTTTCCCTGCATTAATATAATAACTTGAATATCCTGAACCAGAAGTATTTGCCACTTGGAAATATTGATTTTCAGTAATAGTTTGATAAACAGCCGTATCCAAAGTCAAGCGACCATTAAACATACGTAAATTAATCCCTGCTTCAAGCGAGTTGGAACGTTCTGGTTTTAAATCGTCAAAAGGTTTCACCGTATTGGCTACAATAACCCCTCCTTTTTCCAATTTATCATACGGTTCGGTAAGCCCCCAAGGCATATCATTACCTACTTGTGTCCAAGAGAAACGCAATTTACCAAAGTCAAGCCACATCGGTTTCGCCTCAGCTTTATTTAACATTTCAGTAAACACAATAGACGTACCTACTGATGGATAGAAATAACTTCGGTTGCTGGCAGGTAAGGTAGAAGCCCAATCGTTACGCCCTGTTACGTCTAAAAATATCATTTCATCATAACCCAAAGAAACTGTTCCAAAAACAGATTGCAATTGACGATGTGTTCTTGTAGGGTCAGTACCTCCTTCGATACCTGTGTAATTACGAAGGTCAAATAGGTTGGGAATAACTAAGTTCCCTATGTTAATGGCTTTACTCTCATACTTTCTGTCTGTAACACTTGTCCCTAAGGTAGCATTTACTGAAAAACGTTCAAAAGTTTTATTGGCAGACAAAAGCGCGTCAGCATACAATAAAGCATCATCTGTGGTCTGGTAGTTGTAACGTCCATTAGTACCTGCAATAGTTTCAACTCCTGCGTGTACTTTGCGTTCACCCACCGTAGCGGTTCTGTCATAACTTCCTCGCAATTGCAAATTTAACCAATCTGTAAAGTTAAATTTCGTATTGAATTTTGCAATAACTTTCTCTACTCCAAATGAATAATTATGACGATTGGTAAGCCAATATGGGTTTTTATAAACGTCTTCCTCATTAGCCCAATTCATTACCATCAATCCATTACGAGCAGGATCTGAAATTTCATACGTGTCTCGATATTGATTAAAAGCAGTTGTTCCGGCAGGGAATGAATACAAACCTACAATGGGGTTAAAGTATCGCCCAGGTGCTGTTGGAGCGTGGTCAGTATCTTGTTTGGTGAGTGCAATACTTCCATCAACTTCTATGAAATTATTAAACAAATTTGTTGTAGAACGAATACTCAAATTATGTTTTTTAAACGTATTTGCAGGCATAATCCCTGAAGCTGAGGTATTTTGGTAAGATAGGAAACTTTTAGTGGTGTTGTTTCCGCCACTCACTGAAACTCCATTTTGCATCATAAACCCCGTGTTGAAAAAATCTTCCACAAAATCGTTGCTGAGGTCTTCCGTAGTACGTGCTGCACCCCAAGCATCACGTGTTTGCAGGTTTACACCATCAATTCCCATTGCATAACGGTCTTGGAATTTATAGGTCAAATAAGGGATATCTGCTTGCACCGATGAAGTAATTGAAATTGACATTTTCTCGGCACTTCCTCGTTTGGTTGTGATTAGGATAACTCCGTTAGCTGCCTGGCTTCCGTAAAGAGCCGCTGCGGTAGCTCCTTTCAACACGTTAATGCTTTCGATGTCTTCGGGGTTGATACCTGCCACACCGTCACCGGTATCGACACCTCCACCATAACCCCACTCAGCACCAGTGGAAGAGAAATTACTACTGTTAATTGGTGTTCCATCAACAACATACAAAGGTTGGTTATTTCCCTGAATGGAGCGATTTCCACGAAGCACGATTTTAACGGAACTTCCCAATCCTGAACCAGACCCCGTTACAGTCATACCAGAAGTTTTTCCCGCTAACGTGCTCAAAACGTTGCTCGAAGGCACATCGGTAAGCTCTTTTCCTGAAACTGTTTGAGTGGCATACGACAAACTTTTTTCAGAACGCTTGATACCCAAAGCTGTAACCACAACCTCGTCTAATTGTTGGGTTTCTTCTTTTAAAGTTACGTTGATAGTTTGTTTTGAGTTTGCCCCTACGGTTCTTTTTTGCGAAACGAACCCAACGGAGCTAAATTCAAGTACCTCGTTTTGCATTGCCTGAATGTCATATTTTCCGTCAAAATCGGTCGAAACACCCTTTCCTGTTCCTTTAATGACAACACTTACGCCCGATAAAGGCACTCCACTCTCATCTGTAACTGTTCCTGTTACAGAAACTCTCGTCTGCGCCATAACAGAACTGAAAAACAGCCCTAAAACAAACGAGAGAAATAGACAAATTTTTACTTTCATCATTTTTTGTTTGTTTAAATTAGTTAATTAAATAATAAAATCAAGGCTCAAATTACTTAACTTTTTTTCATATTTCCAAATTTTAAGCAAACAAAAACGAAAAAATTTGTTACAAAAACGAAAGAGCAATATTCCTAAACGTAAACAATTCATATTTTGTTGGGAATTTACAAAAAAATATTCTTTACTTTTTAACAAAAATAATTAAAGAAATATGCCACTAATTTAGTATTGTTTATACAAAAGTTATAAAAATCGTATTTTGATACAAAAAAAAATAAACACTAAAAGCATATTGTTTTTTACCATCTTTCAGAAAAATTCGGAGAGTTCGCCCATTCAGATTTTTGTCAACCAATAACATATTATTTATCTTTGTGAAGATAAAAAACACCCGCTGAGGCGTATGTAATACGCCCCTACATAAAAAACAATTTAAAAATATCCGTTTTTATAATTAATATTCAAAAGTTCCGTATTCGCTTTTGATTGTCAATCGTTTGGATTGGGACTCCTCTACCCTACCGACGATTTTTGCTGCGACACCAAAACTTTCAGAAATAGCGATAATGTCATTAGCAACTTCTTGTGGGACATATAATTCCATACGATGCCCGCAATTAAAAACCTGATACATTTCTTTCCAATCGGTTTTCGATTCTTGCTGAATTAATTGGAATAAAGGCGGCACTTGAAATAAATTATCTTTTATAATATGCAGATTATCAACAAAGTGAAGTATTTTAGTCTGCGCACCACCACTGCAATGCACCATACCGTGAATTTGAGCAGAAGTATATTTTTCAAGAATCTGTTTGATAATAGGCGCATACGTTCTTGTGGGGGATAAAACTAATTTTCCGGCATCAACGGGCGTATTTTCAACCATATCCGTAAGTTTTTTTGTTCCCGAATAGACCAATTCAAAAGGCACGGAAGCGTCAAAACTTTCAGGATATTTTTCAGCCAAGTATTTAGCAAAAACATCGTGCCTTGCCGAAGTCAGTCCGTTACTTCCCATTCCGCCATTATATGCGTTTTCATATTTTGCTTGCCCAAAAGAAGCAAGACCTACAATCACATCGCCTGCTTTTATATTCGCATTGTCGATAACCTGACTGCGTTTCATTCGAGCAACGACCGTAGAATCAACAATGACCGTACGCACCAAATCGCCCACATCAGCCGTTTCGCCTCCTGTGGAGTGAATGGTTACGCCAAACGCTTTGAGTTCAGCGATAAGTTCTTCCGTTCCGTTGATAATGGCTGAAATTACTTCGGCAGGAATCAAATTTTTATTGCGCCCAATGGTGGAAGAAAGCATAATATCATCAACAGCTCCCACGCAAAGTAAATCATCGATATTCATAATTAGGGCGTCTTGCGCGATGCCTTTCCAAACCGAAATATCGCCCGTTTCTTTCCAATACATATACGCCAACGAAGATTTTGTTCCCGCTCCATCAGCGTGCATAACCAAGCAATAATCGCTATCGTTGGTCAAATAATCAGGTACGATTTTACAAAAAGCCTTCGGAAAAAGCCCTTTATCAATGTTTTTTATAGCATTATGAACATCTCCTTTTGATGCAGAAACACCTCGCTGTGCATATCGTTTACTTACTTCCATAAAAATCAGCAGAATAAATTTGAAGCGCAAAACTACAAATTATTTTTTATAAATCCTACTTCATTTTGTTTACCTCTCCACCCATACTCCTGCTTCTTAAAATGTAAAAAAAATTTTTCTTCAATTAAATTGGAAATCTATTAAAAAATCCATAAGTTTGCGCGGTGAAAATTTAAACTATGATTCAACGAATACAAAGTGTTTATATGCTGGCTGTGGCTATCATCAGCGGATTACTTCCTTGGGTATTTTCGCTTTATACGCAAGCAAACACTCACATCTTTGCTTATAGAAATGATGTCATCAGCGGAGTTTTGTTTGCTACATCGGCTCTTTTGGCGATTTATACCATTTTTAAATTCAAGACAAGACAAACTCAGTTTGTTTTCAACAGACTGAATATTCTTATAAATCTTACTTTACTAGGAATATTTGTATATCGAGTGCTAACCTCATCCGGAGAAAGTTTAATTTCTGAGAAGGGTGTTGGGATTTTCTTACCCGTTCTTTCTATCGTTTTTTTGTTTTTGGCTAATCAAGCTATCCGACGGGACGAAAACCTTGTAAAATCAGCAGATAGATTACGATAAACCTAATAATCTTAGTAGTGTTAGTGCGTTAAAAAATCCTAAACTTAATTGTTTAGGATTTTTTTTGTGGGTATAAAGCACTCTGTTTTATTTTAAATATCCCTTTTGTTTTTCCACATCAAGTATTTTTTTCAGCATTTCGACCTTTTCAGGAAATTGTTCTGCCACATTTTCTTTTTCTGATTTATCTTTTTGAATGTGATAAAGCTGGTCTTTTGGAGAGTTGCCCAAATAAGTTTGTGTCAACTCCTGATAAGCCTGCCGACGGTTGGGTTCAATGTATTTCCAAATGTCATCATTTATCGCCAAAGAGCCCGCCGATGTTATGATGTATGAACGTCCCTTAAAATTTTTTCCCAATAAAGTTTTTAGGTGATTTTGGCTATCAATTGCAGCTCCATTAGGTACATTTTTATTTAACAACGCCGCTAATGATGCAAACAAATCCACTTGTGAAAAAAGCGCATCAGAAATACCTGTTTTCACGTGCTTCGGAAAACTTACTATAAAAGGAACACGTGTTCCTGCTTCAAAATTGCTATATTTTCCTCCGCGATAATGGAATTCTCCCCACGGATTGTGTTTTCCTAAAAGTTCTTCGGCTTGATCTTGATAACCATCGTCAATCACCGGACCATTATCACTACTTACAATAATTAGTGTATTTTCAAGTTGCCCCTTTTTTTTGAGAGCCTGAACTATTTGCCCAACTGTCCAATCAAATTGTAAAATAGCATCGCCACGATACCCCATTCCGCTTTTGCCTGCAAATCGCGAATGTGGATAACGAGGAACGTGAATGTCATTTGTTCCTACGTACAAAAAAAACGGACTTTTATTTTGTTTTTCAATGAATTTTACTGCTTTCAAAGCAATGGAATCTGCTATATTTTCATCTTGCCAAAGCGCTTTTCCTCCTCCTTTCATATAGCCAATACGTGAAATTCCGTTCACAATTGCCTGATTATGCCCGTGATTAACAGAAGGTTTAAGTTTAGTTAACAATTCAGGATGTGTTTTTCCGAGAGGTTCTCCTTCAAAAGGTTGCTGATAACTCACCAAAATTGGGGCAGTTGAATCGTAATTAGCAACCCGTTGGTTTTCAACCCACACACACGGAACTCTATCACCTGTGGCTGCCATCAAAAACGAGTAGTCAAAACCTATGTCAGCAGGACCAGGAGATATAAATCCGTTCCAATTTTGAGCTCCTTGCCGTTCCCCTAAACCTAAATGCCATTTTCCTATTGCAGCCGTTGTATAGCCTGCCATTTTGAAAATATCAGCTACGGTTATTTGCTCAGGACGTATGACCATTCCTGCATCTCCATCGGCAATTCCTGTACCTTTTCTTCGCCAATTATACTCACCCGTAAATAGTGAATAGCGAGAAGGCGTACAAGTAGCAGCCGTTGTATGGGCATTAGTAAAACGTATTCCGCTGTCGGCAAGTTTGTCTATTTCAGGTGTTTGCACAGATTTTGCTCCATAACAACTCAAATCACCATAACCGATGTCATCTGCAATAATTAACACCACGTTTGGCTTTTCTTCTTCTTGTTTTTTTATTCCACAGGAGAAAATCAACAAAAAAAGAAAAAAGAGAAAAAATTTGTTTTGCATTGGTAATTAATCAGTTATAAAACGAGCCAAAAGTACAAATTATTTTTCAAAACTGTTATTTTTTTGTCCAGAAAATTATTTTTTCCGAAAATTTTCCGAAATTATTCCTTACTTTTGCCATAAAATTTTGAATATGAAAATTTTAATTATCGAAGATGAACCCGCTTTGCTTGAAACTTTGCAGCAATTCCTTAAAGCTGAAAAATACATCATAGAAACTGCAACTGACTATTTATCAGGAATTGACAAAATCGGAGCGTATGACTATGACTGCATTTTGCTCGATATTATGTTGCCTAACGGAAGTGGCATTGACTTGCTCAAAGAAGTTAAGCGTATGAACAAAAAAGATTCTGTAATTATCATTTCTGCCAAAGATTCGGTAGAAGACAAAGTTTTAGGATTAGATTTGGGAGCGGTTGACTATTTAGCTAAACCATTCAATTTGTTAGAGTTACATTCAAGAATAAAGTCTGCAATGCGACAAAAAAACCAAAGCGGACAAAATTACATCTCGTTCAAAAACGTAACTCTTTTTCCCGAAGACCGAAAAGTTTTAGTGAATCAAAAAGAAGTGATTCTAAATCGGAAAGAATTCGATTTGTTGTACTATTTTATGATTCGCCCTGAAAAAACCTTGCAAAAAACCTCATTAGCAGAAGCCGTTTGGGGCGATAACATTGACCAAGCCGATAATTTGGACTTTATTTATTCACAAATCAAAAACTTACGCAAAAAATTAAAAGAAAACGAAGCTGAAATTGATTTTCAAGCCGTTTACGGAATCGGATACAAATTGGTTTAAAGTCATCATAAAACTCTCAATATCAAAAAAATGAGCATTTCTCTAAAAAATTACACACTGAAATACCTTGCCTCAGCATTATTGCTCATCATTGCTGTGTGGGCTGCTCTTTTTTATACTTTTTTGATTGAGGAAGTTTATGACAATATTGATGACGGACTGAAAGACCTTAAAATTCAAATTATTCGCAAGGCTTATAGCGATGATAATATATTGAATATCAATGATTTTGACTTCAATCAATTTCGGATTATACCCATTGGCAAAAATGAGTACAAAGAAGGAAATTTCTTTCGGAATGAGCCATTTTATATGGAATATGAAAATGATTATGAGCCGTACCGAGTTCTGGAAACTTATTTCATTGATAAAGAAGGAAATTCTAAACGACTTGAAATCAGAACTTCAATTGTTGAGGAAGATGAATTTGCAGAAAATCTATTTTTTGCTTTGATTGTGCTCTATGTTGTGATGGTTACCAGCATCATTATGATAAACAACGTTATTTTGCGAAAAACGTGGAAACCTTTCTATCAAACTCTTAAAAAATTAGGAAATTATGAATTTGGAAAGGGAAGTAATGAAAAAAATAAAGACACAAACATACACGAATTTAAGCTCTTAAATCAAGAAATCGACAAAATGATTCAACGAAATGAGCAAACGTTCAAGCATCAGAAACAATTTATTGAAAATGCTTCTCACGAGTTGCAAACTCCTCTGGCTGTGTCTATTAACAAAATAGAAATTCTTTTGGAAGACGATAATTTGAGTGAAGAAAAACTAATTGAACTCAGCAACATACGTGAAACTCTGCTGAAACTCGTAAAAATTAACAAATCCTTATTAATGCTTTCGCGGATTGAAAATAATCAATTTTTTCCGAAAGAAGAAATAATCTTTAATGATATTACTAAAAATAGTATTGAAGATTTTTCTGATATGATAGATTTCAAAGAAATTGACCTAAAATTCACCGAAAACGGAATTTTTAAAACGATGATTAATCCTGACTTGGCTTATGTTTTAATATCAAACTTGCTGCGAAATGCCATCAAATACAACAAAACTAATGGAAAAATACACATTGACTTTTATGATAATGGTTTCGACATAAAAAACACATCAGCTCAAACAGAACCACTCAATAACGAGCTCATTTTTAATCGGTTTTACAAATCAAATCAAGATAATTCATCAACAGGATTAGGACTATCAATTGTGAAAACAATAGTTGATAATTCTCTCAGTTTAAAAATTGATTATCATTATCAGAGCGATTTTCACATCTTTTCGGTAAGAAAAAAATAAGTTTTCCTGTAAAAATCAATTTATTGCATACTTAAAAAACTTCCGAAATGATTTTTACAATATTGTCTGATTTTCCCATTGAGTAATAGTGCAATACGGGAACTCCTGCCTTTTTGAGTTCTAAACTCTGTTGCACAGCCCACTCAATACCAACTTGCTTCACTTCGTTGTTATTTTTGCATTTCTCAACCTCTTTAATCAATTCCTCTGGAAAATCAATTTTAAATGCTTGCGACAGTAAGTTTAAATGTTTGGCAGTGGCGATAGGTTTAATTCCAGGAACGATTGGTACAGTAATTCCGATTTCACGAGCTTTTGCTACGAAATCAAAATATTTCTGATTATCAAAAAACATTTGTGTAACTACGTAATGTGCTCCGTTATCAATTTTTTCTTTCAAACGAGCCAAGTCAAATGACAAGGAAGGGGCTTCAATGTGTTTTTCAGGATATCCTGCCACTCCGATGCAAAAGTCAGCTTTTTGGTCATACTCTATCACATCGTGCAAAAACTTTCCTTTGTTCAAGTTACTAATTTGTGTTACTAATTCTGATGCGTATGTATGCCCTCCTTCCGAAGGCTGAAAATAGCGTTGTTCTTTCATAGCATCACCCCGAAGTGCCATAACATTATTAATTCCCAAGTAGAAACAATCTACCAACAGGTATTCAGTTTCCTCTTTTGAGAATCCTCCACAAAGCACGTGCGGAACAGTATCTACCTTGTACTTATGTTGAATAGCAGCACAAATCCCAACAGTTCCAGGGCGCATACGTGTAATTTTTTTCTCTAACAATCCATTAGGATGTTCTATATAAAAATATTCCTCACGCGAAGTTGTTACGTCAATAAACGGCGGATTGAATTCCATCAATGGGTCAATATTTCGATATAACTCTTCAATATTATTTCCTTTTTTAGGAGGTACAACCTCAAAAGAAAACAATGTCTTGCCATTAGCTTTTTTTATATGGTCTGTTATTTTCATTTCGATAATTTTATCTATATGATTTAAAAGTTTGATTATGAATCACTTGTTTTCTTTCAAAAAGTCGGTTTACAAAGCAACATAAAAGAAATTTTTATAATTGCCTTCCATTTTTTATTACATATTACCTTACCAAATCATCAACCATTAACAATTGACGATTACTCATTCTCACAATCCTCCATTTCCTTTCTCCACCAATCGTAAGATATCGCCAAAGACGCCTCGTGCAGTAACGGCTGCTCCTGCTCCTGCTCCTTGAATTACGATAGGATTGTCTCCGTAAGATTCGGTGTAGATTTCAAAAATAGAATCCGCCCCTTTAACTTGCCCCAAAGCACTATTTTTCGGTACGGAAACTAATGAAACATCAAGTTTCACGGTTTCGGTAGTTTCTAAATTTCCGTGAAGGTCGCCTACGTAACGCAATACGTGGTCAGGTTTTTGCCGGTCTTTAATTGATTGATAAACAGCATTAAATTCATCTAAACGATTGATAAAATCAGCAACTGAGCCTTCACGCAAATTTTCAGGAATTAAATTTTGAATTTTCACATCACTAAACTCATTGCCCAAATCAAGTTCGCGTGCCAAAATCAACAATTTGCGCCCGACATCGTTTCCGCAAAGGTCTTCACGTGGGTCAGGTTCGGTATATCCGCTTTCGATGGCAAATTTCAAAACTTCGCTAAACGGCTTGTTTTCCTCTGAAAATGTGTTGAATAGATAACTCAATGTACCCGAAAAAATCCCCTTGATGCGTGTAATATTTTCCCCCGAATGGTGCAACAACCGAATGGTGTCAATAAGTGGCAATCCGGCTCCTACGTTGGTTTCATACAAGTAATTTTTCTGATATTTGCTCAAATTTTCGCGCAATTCTTGATAGAAATCAAAAGAAATCGTATTGGCAATTTTATTTGCTGAAACAAGGTCAAATCCGCTCTTAATCAACGGAATATAATTTTCTACGAAGGTTTTGCTTGCCGTAACATCGACAGCGATTAAGTTCTCTAAATGATTTTTTTCAATAAAGTTTTGTAAAGTTTCTAAATTATAGCTAATTGCCTCTTTCTCAAAGGATTCTTGCCAATTTTTACCAATTCCACGAGCATTTGTTAAGATGCGATTTGAATTAGCAATCACCACAATCCGAAGGCTTATATTCTTGCGTTTCAATATGTTATCGTGAGCTTCAATAATTTGGTTGATAAGCGTTCCGCCCACAGTTCCTTTTCCAAAAATTACCAAGTTAATACGTCGCGAAACTCCAAAAATTTCTCCGTGAATTACGTTCAAAGCCTTGTGTAATTTTGTGGTTTTCAGCACTAAACTCACATTTTTTCCCGTTACAGCATTGTTTATCAAAAGAGGAACTATCTGATTGCGTATCAATGCGTTATACGGATAGTGAAAAGTTGCCAAATTTTGCCCAACAATGGAAATAACTGCCACATTATCAACCACAGAAACACTACTCACATCGTTGGTATAAAAATCTTGTGAAAACTCCTCTTCCAAAGCCATTTTTGCAGCTTGTGCATCTTTGGAATGTACCACAAAACCAATTCCTCGCTCCGATGAACCTTGTGAAATAATGCTCACACTAATGCCCCTTTGAGCTAACGCCTTGAAAATCCGTGCATCAACTCCTACTTTTCCTAAAAGTCCGCGTCCTTCTAAAACGATTAAGGCATTGTTTTCAATGACGGAAATGGATTTAATACCATCTTGTGAAGTTTCGGAATGAATTAAAGTTCCAGCATCTTCGCTATTGAACGTATTTTTGATTCGCAAAGGTATGTTCTTCTCTATCAATGGAATAATAGTTTTGGCGTGCAAAATAGACGCTCCAAAATTGGCTAATTCATTGGCTTCTTCGTATGAAAGATGACGAATGATTTTTGCTTCGGGAACTAATTCTGGATTGGCTGTAAAAATTCCATCTACGTGCGTATAGTTTTGCATTTCACTCGCATTCAAATAATTAGCTAACAATGCAGCAGAATAATTACTTCCATTTCTGCCCAAAGTGGTCGTTTCACCAGCTTCGGTTGAGGCGATAAATCCAGTAACGACAGCCACTTCGTCTTTGAAAAAATCAGCAAAAAGGGCTTGGGTTTTCTTTTCCGATATATCATTGATTATCTGTGTATTACCAGCTTCGGCATCGGTTTTGAAAATATCGCGACTATCCACAAACGGACTTTTAATACCTCGTTTTCGTAATAATTCCGACACCAATTTTGCAGAAATCAGTTCACCTTGCGCCATTACTAAATCCTTGATTTTCAAACTGTAATCTCGCAATAGAAAAACACCTTCCAGCAATTTTTTGAGCAATTCAAACTCTTGGCTTACTTCCTGCTGGTAATCTTCTCCGAAACTACCCAATTGATATGTTTTAAATGCGTGAAAATCAGCTTTGTAATCTTCACCTTTTCGAGCTTTATCCAGTAAAGCAACTAATTCATCAGTAGCGTTGCCTCTTGCCGAAACAATTACAGCAACTTGCTCTTTTTCAGCTACTTTTGCAATAATATCAATCACTCGCTCAATGCCATCATTGGCTAACGACTTTCCTCCGAATTTTAATATTTTCATTTTTATTGTTTTTAATTTATATATTGAATAGCGAAAACAAATTATTTTACATTTGTTTTGACTCTAAAACTTTCATTCTTAGTATTTTTTGGTAATTGATCAATAAAATCTTGCATTTCTTGGGTCAGAATTAATTTTTCATTTTTATCCCAATAATTTGCCTCATATTTTCCTTCTAATTCAAAAATATCTTTCTCTTGATTAATATTATTTTTAACGGCAATTGTAATTGGAATCGGTGAAGCCTCATAATAATAGTATTCTTCCCAAATATCTGTTTTTGAATTGATTATAACTTCTGTTTTAGCATATATAATCGATTTACTTAACTGATATTTTCCTGTTTGTGGATTTTTCTTAAAATCCGTTGTCAATTCCAACTGAGGATTTCGGGATTTTAAAATTGGATTTTGTTTAAATTCCTCATCCGGATTGTTATAATTGATATGAACTTGATTCGTTATATTTGTTTTATTATCAATTAAATAATAGCCTTCTGATTTAGTTTTAGTTGTTTTTTTGGGCTTTGTTTCTACTTTTGCTAAAATTGAGTCTTTCATCACCGAACGAGAATAATGATAATGCTCAGGAATCATATTCACCGTCGCTATAAACTGCATAAAAGAATTTAATGTCTGTAATTGAAAATCATATTCCCGATTGATAATTCCTGCTTTTCGGAAATTTTCCAACTGAATTGTATAATTTTTTTTCGGCAAAGACATACCTTTTTTTACAAAAAGTGTTTTCTTTTCAAGAATTCCCGCCAAGTCAACTATTTTTTCTATTTTTCCATTTCTTCGTAACATAGCCCTAAGGTAAAAATGCTCTTTGTGTGGTTCAAAGGCAAAATTTGCAACAATCGCCTTTCCAATTTGCGAATACAAATCGGCGGGATTGACAACAACCTCTTCTAAATGAAAGGTTTTTGGAGATAAAAAAATTGTGTCAAGTTGTGTTAATTGACTAATGGTCGATGTTTTTACCTCATAATTAAGGTTTGAAATCGTCAAAGAATCTACCACCGATTCAATATAAAATTTTCCTTCGGAATTGCTCACTGCATAGTCTTTTGAGTTGTGCAAGGTGGCGTATTCTACAGGAATTTTGTTCTCTTTATCCCATAAAATTCCGTTTAGCTTGTGTTGCGACATCATTTCACAAGTTGCCAAAATTATCATTATAAAAATTATATTTTTCATATTAGTTCAATTTGCCATATAGCGAAATTTACTATACCTGAATAAATCCCATAAAATTAGTACTATCAATCACTTTAAAATCAGCCTTTTCATTATCTTTAACAAAGTCTGAAAATCATCGTAACTTTTCCCTATTCACCAAATTTATATATTTTTTAGTGATTATATTCACCAATTTTATATGTTTTTCAGTGAACATATTCACCAAAATCATATTTTTTTTGTTCAATAATTATAAAATTTCTCGTAAAAACTTGTCTAATTGCTGATATTCAATCAAAAAGGCATCGTGTCCGTGAATGGACTGAATTTCGTGATACGTACTTTTCTTGCCCATTTTTTGCAATGTGCGGTGTGTCTCCCGATTTTCTTCGGGAACAAAATACAAATCTGAATCCGTTCCAATGATATGTATTTCTGTCTCAACAGATTTCATAACCTCTTCAAAATCACCTCTTTGTTTTGTAATATCAATCGTTTTCACTAACTGATTCATCAATTTATACGCCTGAACCGAAAATCGTTTTTCGAGCTTATCTCCGTGATGTAACAACCACGTTTCGACATTGTAAAGTGGCTGTTTTTCAGGATGCAAACTTCTTTCAAATTTCATTTTGAACGATTCAGGCGAACGATAACACAGCATTGCGTGCAAACGTGCGTCGTGCAAAGGTTGTGATGAAGTTTCCAAAATACGCTCTTGAATGAGACTGTTGGCAATTATCCAATCTGATGATTTCCAATCTGTTGCTACGGCTATCAAATGTTTAAAAAGTTTCGGAGCAAGGGCTACCATTTCCCAAGCGATACCTCCTCCTACCGAATTTCCGATTATGGCAAACACTTCGGGAATTTTAAGAGCCTCTAAACCAAGTAAAAAGATATGAGCCACATCACGAGCGACCCATTTTTCAGGTTTTTCGATAAATTCTTTGTTGTGAAAACCATTTCCTGGAATATCAAAGCATAAAATGGTGTAAAGGTCGGCATCGACAGGCTTTCCGTGTCCAATGGCTTCATTCCACCAACCATTTTTGCCCATTACTTGCGAATTTCCTGTTAGAGCGTGATTAACCACCACGAGCGGTGCAGTACCGAGTTCTTTTCCAAAAACTTGGTACTGCAACCGTAATTTGGGGTATTTTTCCCCCGAAAGGGTTGAAAAATCAAAAATATCTATATGCCGAAGTGATGTCATTTTATTTAGAAAACGCTTGTTTCAAATCGTTTTTCAAATCTTCAATATCCTCTAAACCAACCGATAAACGAATTAAATCTGTGGTTACACCCGTTGTTTTTTGTTGTTCTTCTGAAAGTTGCTGATGTGTGGTGCTTGCTGGGTGAATTAACAACGATTTAGTATCGCCAATGTTTGCCAATAAAGAAAATATTTTCACATTGTCCACCGTTTTTTTCGCAGCTTCATAACCTCCTTTTAATCCGAATGTTACGATACCACTTTGCCCTTTCGGAAGATATTTTTCAGCCAATTTTTTATACGGACTTTCAGCAAGACCAGGGTAATTCACCCAAGCCACTTCGGGTTGTTGTTGCAACCATTTTGCCAATTCCAAAGCATTTTCACTGTGGCGTTTGATACGTACTTCCAACGTTTCCAAACTTTGCAAAATTTGAAACGCATTAAACGGACTCAAAGCCGCTCCCAAATCGCGTAAACCCTCAATACGAAGTTTCGCTACGAAAGCTGCATTACCCAACGCTTCGTAAAGTTTCAATCCGTGATAACCCGCAGAAGGTTCTGTAAATTCAGGAAATTTACCATTTGCCCAATTGAATTTTCCTGCGTCAATGATGGCACCTCCAAGTGAAGTTCCATTTCCGCCAATGTACTTCGTAAGTGAATGAATGACAATGTCCGCTCCGTATTCAATCGGACGAAGCAAAGCAGGTGATGCCACCGTATTATCCACAATCAACGGAATGTTATGAGCGTGAGTCACTTTGGCAATAGCCTCGATGTCCAAAACATCTAATTTCGGATTTCCTAACGATTCAATGAAAATTGCCCGTGTGTTTTCTTTTATGACTTGACCAAAATTTTCAGGATTCTGTGGGTCAACAAACGTGGTTGTAATTCCCAATCGAGGAAGTGTAACGTTCAACAAATTGTAAGTACCTCCGTATAAGCTATTTGACGATACAATGTGTTCGCCTGTTCTTAATAAAGTTAAAATTGTAGTTACAATAGCGGAAATTCCAGATGCTGTAACCACCGCTCCAATACCGCCTTCCAAAGCCGCCAAACGTTGTTCCAAAACATCATTCGTAGGATTATTCAATCGGGTGTAGATGTATCCCGCTTGTGAAAGATTAAAACGCCCCGCAGCTTGGTCGCTGTTCTCAAAAACGTACGAGGTAGTTTGATAAATTGGTACGGCACGAGTTCCGTTATGTTCCTTTACGTTGTGCCCTGCGTGTAATGCCTGAGTTGCTTGCTTCAAATTGCTCATAATAAATCTGTTTTTAAAATTATTTTCTATTTTGACACTAAAATCAATATGTTATTAGTTATTTTTTCTTATTTGAATAATCGTAAAAGAAAAATATTCTGACAAAACAAAATAAAAATACTTTTTATATTCGTTTATTGGTGCAAATGTAGTAACTTTTTTCAACTATACAAATTTTTCTATATTTTTTTTCTACAAAAATATTTTTCTTCTAAACAAAATTTTTACGGAAATACATCTGTTTTTTGATTCTATTTTATTGCAGATGCTGTATTTATATTACCTTTGCGGATATATTTCAATAAAAATGGAAAAAAATTATCCGATGCTTGCCAAAACTTTTTTTGGTTTTGAAGATATTTTAGCCACCGAATTGCGGAATTTGGGAGCTATGAAAGTAGAAAAAGGCACTCGAAGCGTTTCGTTTGAGGGTGATAAAGGATTTATGTACAAAGCCAATTTGTGTTTGCGGACAGCTTTGAAAATTCTTAAACCTATAACCAAGTTTTTTATACGGAACGAAAAAGATTACTATCAAAAACTATATGATTTTGCGTGGGAAAAATATTTTTCTGTAAATCAAACTTTTGCCGTTTCAGTAACGTTACAAACAGAAATGTTTAACCATTCGCAATACGTGGCTTTGCGCGCCAAAGATGCTATCGTTGACCGATTTCGTGATAAAACGAATAAGCGTCCTAATGTGGATACATTACACCCTGACTTGCAAATACATATTCACATACAAAAAAATGAAATCATCGTTTCGTTAGATAGTTCGGGGGCTTCGTTACATCAACGAGGCTATCGGGCAGCGACCAATATTGCTCCGATTAATGAAGTGCTTGCTGCTGGAATTTTATTGCTGAGTGGCTGGGACGGGCAAACGGACTTCCTCGACCCAATGTGTGGAAGTGGCACGTTTTTGATTGAGGCTGCGATGATTGCCTGCAACATCCCTGCGAATATTCACCGAAAAGAATTTGCTTTCGAGAAGTGGAACGATTATGACGCTGACTTGTTTGAGACTATCTTTGAAAGTTGTTTGAAAAAAACACGTGAATTTCACCACCAAATTATGGGCTATGACAAAGCTCCGTCGGCAGTGGCAAAGGCAAAAGAAAATCTGAAAAACGCCAATTTGTCAGAATACGTGGAAGTAAGTCAGAAAAATTTCTTTGAAACGCGAAAAGAAACAAAGGAAAGTCCGTTGCACATTGTGTTTAATCCACCTTACAATGAGCGATTGCAGATTGATGTTCAGCAGTTTTATGAGTCTATTGGCAATACGCTGAAAAATGGCTATCCCAACACCGATGCGTGGTTTATCACCTCAAATTTAGAGGCTTTGAAATACGTGGGATTGCGTCCGTCACGAAAAATAAAACTTTTCAACGGAAAATTAGAAAGCAAATTACTAAACTATAAAATGTACGAAGGAAGCAAAAAACAGCATTTTCAAATGTAGAATCAAGTTTTTTCCTTACCTTAAAATCCTTTCCCCTGCCCTATCCAAAAGAGAGGGAATTTTGTTCCTACACTTGGAGGAAATACTCCTACACTTAAAAAATATGAAATATTACGCTTTTAGAATTCTATTTTTTTTTTTTTAGTAGTAGATTAAAAAATAGAAGCCGCCTCAACTTTGAGGCGGCTTCTTTCAATGTCGTGATATTTCCGAAAATATTTTATCCAACGAAATGAACCATCCAGCAAACGCCAAATTTGTCTTTGAAACTCCCGAAATACCCAAAAAATTGCTGACTGATGGGCATTTCCACTTCGCCTCCTTCTGACAAAGCGTAAAACAAGCGTTCGGCTTCTTCTTTGCTTTCTGGACTGATTGCCACATAGTTATTGTTTCCTACGATGATTTTGTGACCAAACGACTCGAAAATGTCTGAACCCATTAATTTATCGTTTCCAATGGGCAATTCGATGTACATAATGAGGTTTTTCTCTTTTTCTGACACAGGCACAGGATTTTCACCCGCTCGGGAAATCATTGTAAATTCCCCTCCGAAAGCCTTTTTATAGAAATTAAACGCTTCTTCGCAGGTGCCATTAAAATTCAAATACGGATTGATTGTTGTTGCCATTTTTTTTTTTGTTTTTTAAATTATTGTGACAAATATAATCGAAAAAAGTAAAAAACCTTGCCTAATGACAAGATTTTTGTCCGTTCGATATTTTTATTTATGAATTTAAAAATAGAAAACATCGTTTTTCCTTAATCTATAACACTTTTAGTACACTTTGCTTTACCCAACCCATTTTTCCGTCTGCCAATTTAATTTTTACCCAATCATTTAAGTTTTCTGTAATTTCGACTTTCGTACCTTCGTGCAGTGAAAAAACTTCTGTGCTGTAAGCGTTCGGTTCAGAAAAAACACGAACCGTTTTGTCAAACAAAATTGCAAATTTTTCACTTTCAATATTTTTCTTATGAAAATCAGCAATGAAATACGTTCCAATGGTGAGAATTAAAGTTCCTAACATAAGCGTAAAAAAGATGCGTTTAAGCGTTGTTTTTTCTGAGAAATAATACACTAAAAAGCTGATTACGAAACTAAAAATTCCTAAAATAGAAAACAATGACCACGTATTTAGTGAAAAAAGCCGAGTTATTGAATCTGAAAAATTTTTAAACCACGTTTTCGGAAGCGGTGTGATAGCATCAATTGTCATTTGATTGGCAAAAATCAGATTGTTTTTAGCATCTTCATTTTCAGGATTGAGTTCCAACGCTTTTTCATAATAATAAATGCTTTCGGGTATGTGATTGAGCTTATAATGAGCATTTCCTAAGTTATAGTAAAGCGATGATGATTCAAATCCTGATTTTAAAATAGACATATAATTATCGATAGCTCCTTTAAAATCGCCTGAATTATAACTTTCAGTGGCTTTTGAAAAAAGAACTTCATTATTTTCAGTTTGAGAAAATCCTAAATAAGAAATAAATATAAACGCTATAATAAAAATATTTTTCATTGTATTTCAGTTTGTTATGTTGTAAAAAACTTTCATTTACTTTCTGATTTGTTTGTCTAAACCTGAAAGCACTTGAACAGCCGCCTGAAAATCATTCTCCAAAGAAGCCTCTGTATGATGTTGCGAGTAACGTGCCATTTCACAGTTATTCAACAATTTGATAAAATCATCAACTGTTGATGCGTTAGCTCGTTTTGCCAGCAATAATTCGGTTATTTTTTCTTTACTCATTTCCGAAGTTTCTATTTTCAATTTGGCTTTCAAATAGTTATGCAAAGCACGCTCCAATGCTTCATAAAACGTAGTTTTATCATTAATTTTTCGTTTGGCTTCACTTAAATATTTTTTAGCCAATTGATTAGCGGCTCTAACTTTGCTTCCTTCAATATCACTTTCTTTATTTTTTCGTATTTTCCAGAAAATGAGTGCTATCGGAATTATCAATAAAGGCAAAAGTAGCCACAAGTAATACGCCCTTGAACCAAAAAAGAACTTTTGTCCAATGGGTTGTAAATCCGAATTGAGTTGTAAAAATCGGAATTGATTGCCTTGTGTTTGTACACTTTGTTTGGCAACATCAGTGTCTCTTTGGTTTCCGCCCATCGGACCTTCGGTTACATCAATCCAAATTTCGTCGGATTTTAGGGTTTCATATTTTTCTGTATTCGGGTTGAAATAAGAAAAAGAAACACCCGAAATCGGATATTTTCCTTTGAACTGTGGAACGATAGTGTAAAACTCTTCCACACGTCCTTTCATTCCTGAAAGCGAAGTACTTATATCATCTTTCTTTTCAGGATTATAAACCTCCAAAGCAGGCGGAAAAGTCAATTTAGGAATTTCAAATAGTTTCAAATTTCCACTTCCCGAAATTTCTACCTTTGCTTGTAAACTTTCATTTGATTTTAAAGTTGATTTTGAAGTTGTTACGTTAAATGTAAATTCTCCCACAGCTCCTGAAAAATCATCGGGTTTGCCTTCTTCGGGCAATGGTTTGACATTGATAGTTCTGTTTCCTGCGGTAACTCTTCGTGAGGTTTGTTCCATAATAGGTCTGCCAAAAAAGTCGCGTTGCGTTGTAGGAACACTTAAAATTGCATCTAATGTAAGCGGTTCGAGAGTTATATTTCCTGATTTTTGCGGATAAAGTACAATTTTTTTAACTACAATACATCGGAAAGGCTTTCCGTCATAGGTGCAATTTTCCACATCATAATTTTGCAATCGAATTTCTTGACTCCAAAAATTAGGATATTTTGGCGTATCAACCGAACGTAAATCATTGAGAGCCACTTGCCCACCAACATAAAGACGATAAACCACACTCACGGCTTCATTCAAATACGGATTCGGTTTTGAAACTTCGGCAACCAAAAACAAATTGTCTTTGGCAACATCGTTTGTAGTTTTATCTATTGAAGGAGTACTAACTGCTTCGGTTACAGTAATTTGAATAGGTGATGTTTTATAAGTTTTTCCATCAATTTCAATGGTAGCCTGACCAATAGTAAATTTTCCTTTGGCATTAGGCTGCAAAATATATCCATAAGTCTTTGAAAAACTGCGAACGCCATTTATCCACGATTCCGAAACGGATTGAGAGGGTCCCATAACCACCGTAAAATCTTTAAAGTTAGGAGGCGTAAAATCATCACCGTTTTTATTCATCGTGAACTCAATCCGCAATCGCTCGTTTACACCCAAGCGTTCCTTGCTAACTTTGGCTGTAAACTCTATGTTTTGTGAGTGTAATATGTTGATTGCAAAAGCAATAACAAAAAATACGATTTTTTTCATTTCTAAAATGCTTTAAGCTATACTCAATAGTAGAATTCTATGCTAAAATCACTCTTACGAGAAAAAAATTACCAATCTTTCTCTGATTTTGAACGTGTTCCTTTCACTTTTTGAGCGTTGATTTTCTCTTGTGTTTTCTGGTCTTCGTTGTTCATAGCCTCTAAAATGCGTTCCATTTGTTGAGGTGATAATGATGAAGGACGATTTTGTCCATTTCCTTCCCCATTTGGGTTTTTATCCTGTCCTTCTTGTTGAGGGTCTTTTTGGTCTTTTCCTTTATCCTTATCTTGATTTTCTTTATTATCTCCCTGATTTTCTTTGTTTTTGTTATCTTGGTTATCTTGATTTTGTTGATTATTTTGATTTTTATTGTCCTGACTTTTGTCGTCTTGATTTTTATTATCTTTATTGTCTTGATTTTTATCGTCCTGATTTTTATTGTCTTGTGGAGGTGGCGGATTTTTTTTCAACATATCCTTCGCTACGGCTAAATTATAACGAGTTTCTTCATCTGTTGGGTTGTTTCGCAATGCTTCCTTATAAGATTCTACAGCCTTGTCATATTGTTTTTCTTTCATAAAAACATTTCCGAGATTATGAAAAATTCTGTGTTTATCCTCGTGGCTCACTTCTGTTGAGGTAGAAGCATTTTTCAAACGCACAAAAGCCTCATCATAGCTTTTTTGCTTGTAGTACATCGTTCCTAAATTGTACTGTGCCGTTGCATTGTCTTTATTTTCGGCAATAGCATTGCGATATTCCACTTCTGCTTGCACAGGCTTATCTCCTTTCAATGATTGATTTCCCTGATAAGTATGCTTTTTTGACAATTCTCTTGCCTTTTTAAGTTCTTTATTTTCTTTTTCTTGCGAAAACAACGTTAAACTTACAAAAGATAATATATATAAGAATTTCAACTTCATTTTTTTACTATCGTTTTTAGTTTTTCTTCTCATTAAATAAATTTAGTTTTCTGACCCACAATGTTTTGCGTTCAAAAATAAACAAATCTAACACCAAAAAGAAAATCGCCAATCCTAAAAACCATTGGAATTGGTCTTTATAATCCACAAATTTTTGAATTTCAAATTCACTTTTTTCAGTTCCGTCTAAAATTTTGGTAATTTCATCGACAGCCTCTTTGGTGTTATCTCCGTTGATATATTTACCTTCGGCATTCTGGGAAATTTGTTGCAATAACGCTCTGTTCAGATGTGTAATAACCACTTCGCCATTGCGGTCGCGCTTGTAACTCTGCCCACTTCCTTCTTTTATCGGAATCGGAGCTCCTTTCTCTGTTCCTACTCCGATAGTGAAAATACGCACTCCTTGTTGTAAAACTTCCGAAGCAATTTCCGTTGCACCGATTTCGTGGTCTTCTCCGTCTGAAATGATAACCAACAATCGTGCAGTTTCTTGATTTTCATCAAAGTAACTTGCTCCCATTCGTATAGCTTCTTGAATGGCAGTCCCTTGTGATGAAAGCATATCCGTATTCATACTTTGCAAAAACATTTTTGCAGCAGCGTGGTCAGTGGTTAAAGGCAATAACGGATAAGCACTTGCTGCATAAGCGACAATCCCGACACGGTCGCCTTTGAGCTGGCTCAACGTTTCAAACACCAAACGTTTGGCTTTTTCAAGTCGGTTGGGAGCTACGTCCTCTGCTAACATACTTTTTGATACATCAACAGCGAACACCACATCGACACCTTCGCGTTTTACGGTTTCGATTTTTGTACCCACTTTCGGATTTGCCAAAGCGATGCAAAGCAACGCTACAATAAGCGCCAATAAACCAAATTTCACCCATAATTTGAATCGTGAACGGTCTGGTGCTAATCGTTTTAGTAATTTTTCATCAGCAAATTGCTTCTGTTTTCGCTTTTTGCGGATTTGTGAAATGGCAAAAATCAAAAATAGCGGTAAAACCACCGAAATAAACCATAAATATATCTTTTCGTCAATATGAACCATAATATTCTTCTTTAAAAGTAAGAAATTCTATCGGAAAAACAGAAAATTCTAAATTTCATTTCTAAAAATGGTATGTTTCAACACAAATTCAAGCAACAATAACAAACCTGCAATGATTACTAAAATTCGGAATTTTTCATCAACCTGAGTATATTTAAATTCCTCTATTTCAGTAGTTTCCATTTTATTTATTTCATTGTAAATTTCTTCCAACTTTTTGTTATCCGTCGCACGGAAATAACGCCCTTCTGTGGTTTTAGCTATTTTTTTCATTAAAGCCTCATCAATGACCACTTGTTGCATACGATACATAATGCTCCCGTCAGGATTTAGGGCGTAGGGCGACAAAGCCTGACCATTTGTTCCAATCCCGATGGTATAGACTTTAATGCCATACTCGGCAGCCATTTCAGCAGCAGTTTGTGGGTCTATGAATCCAGAATTATTCACTCCGTCAGTGAGCAAAATAATGACACGACTTTTGGCTTTGCTTTCTTTTAGTCGGTTTACGGCTGTTGCCAGTCCCATTCCGATGGCTGTTCCGTCCTCAATTTGCCCATAAGTCAATTCCTTTATTGAATTGAGAATGATTGACTTATCACTTGTAGTAGGCGTTTTAGTATAGCTTTCTCCCGCATAAACCACCAAACCAATGCGGTCAGAAGGGCGGTCTTTAACAAACTGAGAAGCTACTTTTTTGAGAGCCTCAAACCGATTAGGTTTTAAATCTTGTGATAACATACTTGCTGAAACATCAATCGCCATCACAATGTCAATTCCGTCTGTGATTTTTGTTTTTGCTGATTCTGAACGCGTTTGCGGACGAGCCAATGCCAAAATAGCAAAAGCCAAAGCCAACATCCGAAGCACAAAAAGCAAGTGGTAAAGCCGACTTGTCCACAAAGAATTTTGTTTGAAAGCTGTTGCAGATGAAACAGTTAATGTTACTTTTGATTTTTTATCCCAAAAAGCATACCACAACACCAATAACGGAATAAGCAACAACAACCAAAAAAATTCAGGATTTGCAAAAGTTATATTCTTAAACATACGTACATTTCTTTTTTATCAATCTCTTTTAAAGTTCAATGAAAGTAATACTTTTTGAACAATTTCTTCCGCTTGGGGTTCATCTATGTAAGTGAACAATAGTTGCTGCAAAGCTCCATTTTCCGTAAAACTATACAACTCATAGGAAGCATTAAAAGGTTTCTTCGTTTTTTCGTTAGTCAATATCATTTTTCCTGAAACTCTGATGCCCTGCGCCCCTTGTGGTGAAGTATATTCTTCTTCAAGTGTCGTTATATTTTGAGCTCCTGCGGTTTCTAATTGTGAGAGTACTATTTCATTAACACGCGCTGGTTCTAAATTAATCATCTGATTATCATCAGATTGCTTAAAAGTAAGAACGCTGGTCATTATGTACAAATCTGAATTTATACTTCCAAAATCAAAAACATATTGATTTTCAATAGCTCCCTCAAACCCCTTAATATCAATAATTTGTCGGCGTTTCAACACTTGCGGCGTAGTCAATTCAGTAATCGGATAACCATAATCACTTGTTACCCATTTGCTCTGGCTAATTTCTCTAATACTTGCACTACTGAACCAATTTTCAAATAGGTTGTTTCTCAGATAATTATATGTAAAACCTACAAAAATAGCATAAAGCACAACTACACTCGTTGCAACAATCAACGCCTTTTTTCGAGTTTTTTGCTTTGACTTTTTAATTTGTTCTTTCAAAGAAATAATAGTTTCATCAGATGTTTCAGGCAATGCCCTTTTGGTTTTCACAACAACATCTTTGATAGTTTCTCGGTCATATTCCGCAGTGTTGTCAGCGGGTTTATTTTTAGCAAACTTCACTAAATCAGCTGTTTGTAACACTCTTTTAAGATTTTGAATCGTTTCAAGTGAAAGATTTAACTTTCCGCTTTCTTGCAACAAATGAATCTTTGTCAGAAGTTCATCAGTGGTGCTTTCTTTGGCTAAAATATGTACTTCATCTTCCAAATATTCCCTGATAATGTCCGTCAGTTCAGAGTAGTATTCTTTATGCTTCGATTCGATGAGATATTTTGAGTTCTGCAACTTTTTAAGGTCTTCAATAGCTCGTTCAAATGGCGGAAGTTTCTTTCTGATTTCTTCGGGCGTAAGTTTTTTATTACGGAATATAAAAAAGTATAATAACAAGGCAATCAAAGCAATAACTGCTAAAATTACACCAACCCATAACCATAAATTAGCGTTTTTAGGAGCATCAACTTCAACAATGGGCTTAATGTCAAACAACGGACGCGTCAAGGTATCCACAGCGAGCGTTCGTACTTCAACATCTATGGGCTCTGTAAAAAAATCTTTGGAATTGACAATGATTCGTTGTCGAGGAATGGTGTAACTTCCTGAATCAAATTGCGTTAGAAAATACTCTTTTTCCAACCGAAACTTTCCATTTTCTCGAAGCGTGTCGGTATCGGTTGAACGTACCATTTCCAACGGCATAAAAGTTTGTCCGTCAGGAAATACGACATTTTCTTCGGCAGAAGTTTCTACCGAAATTTTATACTGTATTTGTTCTCCGATTTTGATTTCTTTACGGTCTGCCTCTGAACGAATTTCCTGCGCATTGAGCGAGAAAAACGCAATCATAGACAAGCAAAATCCGATACTTGTTTTTCTGCTTAGAAAGGTTTTGAAAAATCCGCACTTCGTCATCATATCTGCCTGTATCATTTTTTAACCTCTTCTTTTAAAATACCCCAATAACTTTTGCGTGTAACTCTCATCACATCGGCAACTTACGGTGCCTGCTCCTGATTTTTGCAACAAATTTTCAAAATAAGAAACCGTTTCTTTATACTGTTTTTCGTAACCAAAACGAACCGCTTTTGAACCTGTGTTTACGGTTATTAACTCTCCTGATTCAGCGTCTTTCACGGTGATGTAGCCCAAATTGGGTAAAGTTGTTTCCTTTTGGTCGTAAATCCGAATGCCTGTAACATCGTGCTTGCGAGCGGCAATTTGCACAGGTTTTTCATAACCTCTATCCATAAAGTCGGACAGAACGAACACAATGGCTTTCTTTTTCATCACCCGACTGAGAAACTGAAAGGCTTCGGAAAGATTGGTTTTGTAGCTTTTAGGCTGAAATTCAATTAATTCCCTAATAATCCGAAGTACGTGTGATTTTCCTTTCTTCGGCGGAATGTATAGCTCTATTTGGTCAGAAAACAAAATCAACCCTGTTTTATCATTGTTTTGCAAAGCCGAAAACGCTAACGTAGCAGCGATTTCAGTAATCATCTCATTCTTAAACTGTTGCTGTGTTCCAAAGAGTTCACTACCACTAACATCAACCATAAGCATCAAAGTCAATTCGCGCTCCTCTTCAAACACTTTTACAAAAGGCTCGTTATATCGAGCAGTTACGTTCCAATCAATGTTGCGAATATCATCTCCATACTGATACGGACGCACTTCGGAAAAGGTCATTCCACGCCCTTTGAATGTAGAATGATATTCTCCACCGAAAATATTGTCGCTCAACCGACGCGTTTTGATTTCTATTTTCCGTACCTTTTTTAATAGCTCTTTGGTGTCCATTTTAATCACGAATTACGGACTAAAAATTACGAATTGATTTTGAAAATATCCGAAAAATCAAATAAAAAATTCCTAATAAATAGTCTTTTTTTGTAAACTTTGATGCGTAATAATTTATACTTTTTACAAATACGGCAAAACAATATCTCTCCACAACAAATAACCATTTCCCATCAGATGCAAACCGTCATTGGTGTATTTAGGAGCTAATTTATCCGTACCTTGTTCCACAAAATGGCTGTACAAATCAATGTAAGTGATTTTATATTCCTCCGCCAAAGCCTTGTATTGCCGATTGATTTCTTTTATTACTTCGGGCTTCATATGCCCTTTAAACATATTAAAATCGGCATTTACAGGCAACAAACTTTGCAGATAAATTTTAGTTTTTGGCGAATCAAACTGTATTTTTTCAATAATTTTACGCATATTTCCCACAATAACAGGAATTTCAATATCTTGTGCGACGTCATTTACGCCAATCATAAGGAAAATTTTCCCGGGTTTTGCTTTGCTAATGTAATCCAATCGGTCAAGTACACCCGCCGTAATGTCTCCACTTATACCTCGATTTTTGGCTCTTTTTTTAGGAAATAATTCACTCCACTCACCACCATTAGTGATGCTATTGCCAATAAAAACAGCATCTTTGCTTGTAACAGGCAATTTTTCAAATAAATCCGAGCGTTGCTCATAAAAATGTGAATGTTTGCGTTCTTGCGCATATCCGACGAAAATCATCATCAGACAAAAAACGAATGTAAACAACTGTTTCATAATCTGTTGGAAAATAAGGAATCAATCTTTCAGAAAAATCCCTTTGTCTTTAAAAGTTAATAAATTATTAGAATATATACCGTAAAAAATACTCAACGAAGATTATTTCTATGGAACTTCAACCGTATTTACAATTTTATGGATAATTTCCACAGAAGTAATATTCTCAGCCTCAGCCTCGTAAGTAATCCCAATACGATGACGAAGCACGTCGTAAACCACAGCCCTTACATCTTCGGGAATGACATAACCACGACGTTTGATGAAAGCGTAACATTTTGAAGCCATTGCCAAATTAATACTTCCCCTTGGAGATGCCCCAAAATTGATAAGCGGTTTCAAATCCGTTAGATTGTATTTTTCAGGATAACGAGTAGCAAAAACAATATCAAGAATATATTTTTCAATTTTCTCATCCATATATACATCACGTACAGCCTGTTGCGCCCTCAAAATTTGCTCTAACGTAACGGTCTGATTTACGGACGTTTGTATGTTTTGCAGATTATCACGCATAATTTGTTGTTCTTCATCTAATTTCGGATAATCGATAACCGTTTTGAGCATAAAACGGTCAACTTGCGCTTCCGGAAGTGGATATGTACCTTCTTGTTCCACAGGGTTTTGCGTCGCCATTACCATAAACGGGCTGTCTAATTTGAAAGTCGAATCGCCAATGGTTACTTGCCGCTCTTGCATCGCTTCCAAAAGAGCAGATTGCACTTTGGCAGGCGCACGATTTATCTCGTCAGCAAGTACGAAATTAGCAAAAATAGGTCCTTTTTTGATGGAAAATTCGTTTTGTTTGATGTTGTAAGTCATCGTTCCAATAACATCAGCAGGAAGCAAATCAGGCGTGAACTGTATCCGACTGAATGTACCGTGAACTGCTTTTGCCAAAGTGTTGATAGACAATGTTTTTGCCAATCCAGGAACTCCTTCAAGCAAAATATGTCCTTTTCCTAACAAACCGATAAGCAACGAATTAACCATATTGCGTTGCCCCACGATGACTTTGTTCATTTCAGAAGTTAGTGCGTCAATGAAAACGCTTTCTCTTTCAATCCGTTCATTTATTTGTCCTATATCGACAGACGTTCTGTTTTCCATAAAAAATCAATATATTAAAAGTTATTTTAATCTGAAATAATCGGTTTAGCGATTTTATGCCCCGCAAGGTATGAAAATCTTTTTTGTTTTATGTTAAAAAATTTGTAAATATTTAATGTATTAAGAAAAAAGCTGAATATAAAAGGTTTGCAAACTTAAAACGCTTTGTATTGTTCAATGAATTTCCAAAATCTTTTTCATCA
The DNA here is from genome assembly GCA_041819925.1 of Capnocytophaga sp. GTDB lineage: Bacteria > Bacteroidota > Bacteroidia > Flavobacteriales > Flavobacteriaceae > Capnocytophaga. The sequence goes on along the minus strand of JBGYFE010000172.1, from coordinate 43,344 downwards.
CGTAAAAGGCTAATTATAAATCTTTTGGATAACAAAGATGATACTTGACGACAGGTTTTGAAAGCGCTTCCAAATTGAGTTGGTCAGAGGCTTTAATCACGTCAATAATCTTTCCTTTTTTGGTCAAAATTTGTATTTTTTGTTGCTCCGAGTTGTATGCCGTATTGCGCACTTCGGTTGTAAAAACGAAAAACTCAGCTTCGTGCCTTTGAATTTGGTATGCCGTAGCTACTTTTTCACAAAGTACGTCTAACTTTTCGGATTCAAAAACCGTATTTTGCACTTTTACTTTTGGTAAATCTCTATGCAATAACATTTTACTTAATTTTGAAAGCACAAAATCATCGTGAAATTGCCATTCTTTCATTGCCCAAAGCACGTCTACGTCGTCTAACAACGCAAACCTATCTAAAACTTCTTTCGTAAATTGCTCTTTTCCGACTTTATGCTCCATAAAAAACAACAACGGACTTGACATTGGCAATTTTTCTCCCTTCTGAATCAGTTCTTTGGCGCGTTTTAAAACCCGTATTAGCAGTTGTTCACCCGCAACGCTTGTTTTATGAAGATACACCTGCCAATACATCAATCTTCGGGCTACCAAAAATTTTTCAACCGAATAAATTCCTTTTTCTTCTACCACCAATTCATCATTCCGAACGTTAAGCATTGAAATGATACGCTCCGGATTGATGTTTCCTTCGGCAACCCCAGTGTAAAAACTATCACGCTTCAAATAGTCAGACCTATCCATATCTAACTGACTTGAAATGAGTTGATGCAAAAACTTACGTGGATAGCTTCCTTTGAAGATTTCAATCGCCATTTCCAAACGACCTTTAAATTCGTGATTAAGTTCTTGCATAAACAACAATGAAATCTCTTCGTGAGCGATATTTTCCACGATGCTGTGTTCCATTGCGTGCGAAAAAGGACCGTGACCGATGTCGTGCAACAAAATAGCGATATAAAGCGCTTCGGCTTCCTTGTCTGAAATTTCAACGCCTTTGTAACGCAAACTTTCAACAGCTTTTTGCATCAAGTGCATACAACCCAAAGCGTGTTGAAAACGTGTATGTCGTGCACCTGGATAGACCAAATAAGACAATCCCATTTGTGTAATACGTCTAAGCCTTTGAAAGTAAGGATGTTCTATCAAATCAAAGACAAGCGTATTGGGAATATGAATAAATCCGTGAACGGGGTCATTGATGATTTTAAGTTTATTTCTTTTCACTCGAAAATTTTTAGGCAGGCAAACTTACGGAAAATCAATCGATTTCGCAAGAGGAAATGAATAGTGTTTGTAAGAAATCTGTAAAAAAGGCTGTCCGAAAAGTTTTGGACAGCCTATCAACTAGGAAGTAAATAGTAAATATTGTTTGTTATTACTCTCGAATAAAACTAGTATCCTTTCATCTCTAACACTTTTAGTTCATTTATTTTTTGCCTCCATTACCAAAAATCAATACCCTTTTGCAGTTTGAGCTTCTTTAAGTTTTGGATTACGGTCTATGGCTGTAACGGGATATGGTAAACGAACAAATCGGGCTTCCCATTTACGTGTCTGAGCTAATTCGTTTTGGATACTGTTAATATTTTTCATCACTTCTGATGAAATTCCCCAGCGACGTATGTCTTTCCAACGAAAGCCTTCATTAGCAAGTTCTATTCTTCGTTCATTACGAATCACTTGTCGCATTGCCTCTTGTGAAAGTCCAGCTGTTACATTGGGCATTCCAACACGATTTCGGATTTGATTCAGAGCTGCATATACCGTAGCATCAGCTCCTGAAACTTCATTTTGAGCTTCCGCATACATCAATAGTACTTCCGCGTAACGGATTAATGGATAATCATTTATTTTCCGTCTTATTGGCTCATTCAAATCCACCATTTTTCGGTAGTTATATCCTGTCTTTGAAGTGTTACTTGCATTAGCACCTTGCCAAACAAACGTATTTGTTCCTAACAGTCCATTCCAAATAGCTCCTGGAAATAAAATTGAAGCGTATAAACGTGTATCCCTATCCTTAAACTCTTCTAAGTAGGCAGCATTGTAATTTCCGTTGTTATAGTTTGCTTTCCTGACATTAACATCAGGCGGAGAAAAAGTTGTTCCATCGGCTTTCCAATAAGCATTTACCAAATCTACTGTTGGCGTGATAGAACTCCACCCTCCCCCTGCATTATTGGACAATAAATATAAACTGATATAATTGAACCTATCTTCAATAAATTCAGAATTTAAAATTACTTCGGAATTTTCCTTATTTTCATCCCAAAAAAGTTTTTCATAACTACGTAATCCTTTGTAAAAACGCTCTTTGTGAGCGTTATCAACAAAAGAAACAAAAGTTGTGTAATCATCAAGATAATCATCATTTGTCAACGAACTAACTGTAAACAAACTATAATTGTTCATTCTCATAACAGTTTGGGTCGCTGCTACCACTTCCGCATACTGACCATAAAAAAGATGTACACGAGCTTTAATGGTATAAGCAGCTGCTTTTCCTAATTTACTTTTAGCAGAAGGTGTATCGGGCAAATCTGGAATACTTTCATTGAGTTCTTTAATAACAAATTCTATGACTTCATTTTCAGGAGTAGGCGCTACTTGCCCTTCTTCGGTTTCCGTTATATAGTTGGTTATCAGAGGCACTGCCCCAAATTTGCTTGCCAGATTGAAATAATACCAAGCACGAAGCACCTTTACTTCGGCTTTAGTTTGCTTTTTGATAGCATCAGCAACAGGAGCCTTATCAACATTCTCTAAAAAATAATTAAACCTACGAACTCCTTCAAAATTGTATCCATAGTTTTGATTTTCAGTAATGTCACCCGCAGAAACTACTGTGGCACTACTCTCCCAAGGATATTGACAGAATGAATTATCAGCGTATCCATCTTCATACGCATCATACACACTTCCTCCTATATGTGCATAACAACCCATCAAGGCAAGGTTTACGTCATTTTCACTCTTCCAAAAATTATCAGAAAAAATTTTGTCTTGTGGTTCTCTGTCTAAATTACACCCTATTAACCATAAAACGGAGGTAATGATTGATATTATATACTTTGTTTTCATTATGATTTCTTTTAAAATGATAGATTAACTCCAAACGAAATGTTTTTCATATTCGGATACGTTCCACGTACTGATGCCATCTCAGGATCAAAGTCCTTTAAGCGTTTATCAGCGCGGAAAGTTATTAAGTTTGTTCCCGATAGATAGAAACGAATTTTTTCACATCGTAAGTGTTGACTCACCTCTTGTGGCATTGTATATCCTAAAATAATCGTTTTTATACGGAAATAATCGGCATCATACAACCAAAAAGATGAAATCCTTGATGTATTATGAGTATTTGCTGAAGTTATCAACAATCGAGGATATGCTGCATTGGGGTCTGGATTTGCTGTCGTCCACCGTCCAAGATGATATTCTTTGGCTCCAGCTCCATTAAAAAAGGCTTGCGAAGCTTCATCTGGTAAATAAACCAAAACATCTTTCACACCTTGTCCTTGCACTGACAAATCAAAACCTTTGTATGCAAGATTAAACCCAATTCCGTAAGTAAAGTAAGGGACATCATTCCCCAAAATGGTTCGGTCACTAGTGTTTATTACTCCATCATTATTCAAATCGACAAACTTAATATCCCCAGGAGCTGTGGCAGCATCTTGCTTAGCGTGATTACTTACATCAGCAGCATCAACAAACAGCCCATTAGTTTGATACCCATAATATGAACCAATGGCTTCTCCTTCTTTTATAATCCAATAACTACTAATTTGATTATCTTGACCATATAGGTCTTTAACCTTATTCCATATTTTAGAAATATTTCCTGAAACAGAATAACTTAGTTCACCTATTTTCCCATTATAAGAAAGCATAGCCTCAACACCTCGATTGGAAACTTTTCCGGCATTTTTGGCAGCTCTTTCATCCAATCTATCATTTGTTACTAACCCTAATTCAAAAGGTTGTGGCATTTTCAAAAGAATATCACTTGTTAGTTTATCAAAAACATCTACTTGGAGATTTAATGAATTATTGAATAAAGAAACGTCAACTCCTAAATTCGTCATTGTAACAGTTTCCCACGTAACATCTTTGTTAGCCAAAATGGAAGGCCAAGCTCCATCGGCACGCACTCCGCCTACAACATAACCCGAATACCCTGTGGCTATGGCATCAAAATAGTCGTAATATCCTACATTTTCAACATTTCCCAATTGTCCCCACGAAGCACGTAACTTCAAATCGGTGAGCCAATCAATGTCTTTCATAAAATCTTCTTGTGAAATTCTATAAGCTGCCGAAAAAGAAGGAAAAACACCTAATCTGTTTTCTTTTGGAAATCTCGATGATTGGTCAGCTCGTACGTTGGCCTCAAATAAGTATTTGCTATCATAAGTATATTTCAAACGTCCAAAAACTGAAAAAAACGCTTGTTCAGAAATATTTCCTCCATTACCTAAATTTTCAGCTTTGGATGATCCTACATCAATAACCCCTAAATTATTATTGGGGTATTCTTTGCGTAATGCTTGAAGCCACTCATATCGAAATGTTTCATACTGCGTTCCCGCCATCAACGAAAAATCGTGTTTTCCCATTGAAAAATCATAAGTTGCGTATGCTTGGGAAATCAAATTTTTAGTACTCTCCCAAGTATTCTTTAATTCATTGATGGGACGGTCAGTTCCTGCCATTGGTTGCTTTGTGATGAACCCAATGAGTCTTCCGACCTTATTATCGAAATTGAAAGTTTTGTTTTCAACGGTTCTGTAAGAAAGTTGCCCTGTTAACGAAAGTCCTTTTAGGGGCTTCCAAACCCCATTGATAGACGCATTGAAGCGAGCTGTATTCCGATTATTTCTACCGTACTCAGCTATTTTTCTAAGAGGATTATTTTCCGCCAATACTCCATTTTGTATTCCTCCTGTAACCGTTCCCCAAGTTCCGTCGGAGTGGCGCGCTACAGTTAAAGGAGACATTCTGTCCAAGTCAATCACTGAAAAATCACCACCTCTTTCATAAGTTTCATAAATATATGAAACATTTGTTCCTAAGGTAAAACTTTCGGAAAAATCTCGTTCAGCATTAGCTCGGAAATTATATCTATCAAGCACTCGACCTCGCACTAATGATTCTTGTTCAAAGAATGTCCCACTGACAAAATAGCGAGTACTTCCACCTCCTGAAATGTTGATATTATGCTCTTGAATAGGAGTTGAATTTCGGTATACCATAGCATACCAATCATTATCAGGATATAAATCAGGGGAATCTTGTGCTACAATTCTATCCAAAGCATCTTGGTTGTAAACAGCAGTCTTTCCTGCATTGGTATTCGCTTCATTTAAAAGTGTAGCATAATTGTAAGCATTCAATTTTTTTGGAAGAATAGTAGGTGATTGGAAACCATAATACCCATTATAACTAATATTGGCTTTCCCATCTTTACCTTTTTTAGTTGTAACTAAAAATACACCATAGGCAGCCCTCGCTCCATAAATGGCGGAAGCAGCAGCATCTTTCAGTATGCTTATACTCTCAATGTCTCCTGCATAAATTCGTTGAAAATCAGCAGCACTTACAGGAACTCCATCAACAACGTACAAAGGAGACGCTGTTCCCAAATTTCCACGTCCACGTACATTGACACTTCCCATATCATTCCCAATATCTCCTGGACGAGAAATAACAGTAACACCAGGTGCAATTCCTTGTAGTGCGTTGGTAATGGAAGTCGTGGCTCGGTTTTGAATAACTTCGGCTTTTACAGAATTTACTGTACCCGTCAAATTTACTTTCTTCTGAGTTCCGTAACCCACCACAACAACATCTTCGAGCTGTTGTGCATCTTCTTTTAAAACTACATTGATAATCAGCGATTTACCCCCCCCCACTGAGATTTTTTGGGTCTGGGTTTGAAAACCAATGAAACTAAATTCCAATACATCACCATTTTTGGCTTGTATTTCATAATTTCCGTCAAAATCAGAAACAACTCCTTGTGATGTTCCTTTCACCACAACATTTGCTCCTGGCAACGGATTGTTTGTGTCGTCAGTAACCTTTCCTGTTACCTTCACTTGTGCTGATAACGGCAGCGCCACAAGCATCAACACAAGCATCGCTAAAAAATGTCTGAACATATTTAATGTTTTTTTGGTTAATCGTCGCAAAGATAGGAATATATTTTTAATATTCAATTTTATTTTGTTAAGAAAATTTGTTAAAAATAAAACAATTTATTTATGCTCTCCAAAATCACTCTATCCTATTTCAGAAATAAACAAGAAACACAACGAAACCTAAAACCAATTAAAAATAAGTTCAATCAAAACAAAACACAGAAAATCATACTAAAAACAAAATTATACTCCTCTCATCTGACAAAGATATTTCACAAGACTTAAAATCTAATTTTATCTTAAAATATCTATCACACCAACATTATTATAAACAACACATCCACCCAGTCGAAGTGCAAAATCCTGACCAAGTGGATGCCGTATAAATGTTATTTATTTTATATCTTTTTCAGAGGCTCACGCATCATTTTTATGCAACTCAACACGAAAAAAATGAAGCAAAATGCCCAACAAAACGCATTATTTCTTTCTCAAAATCGGATTTAGTTCCTCATCGTTATACATTTTCATTTGTTTGTAAACTTTCATATACTTTTTCCCGCTTTCGATGTCTATCAAAAGTTGGTCAAGTGCCTGCGAAAGGTCTTTTTTCTGTTCTAAAAGTACGTTGAGTTTTTCCTGACATTTGGCTCTATGTTCGGCTGTGGCATCAGGTCGGTTTACTTCTTCTTGCATATGATAAATTTTCAATGCCAGAATAGACAATCGGTCAACCGCCCACGCCGGACTTTCCGTATTTATGGTAGCGCCTGCAAGCGGTTTCACATTTTTATACAAATCCAAAAAATAACTATCGATATATTCCACCGTATCAGTGCGGTCTTGGTTCGACGCATCAATTTTACGCTTCAAATCAAGCGCTTCTATCGGGTTGATGTGAGGGGCACGAATAATATCTTCGTAATGCCATTGCACAGTGTCGATCCAATTCTTCCGATAGAGCAAATGTTCAATACTGGGCGACGGATACGGATTTGTAAACGGTTGATACACATCATCTAACACGTGATATTTATCAATGCTTTCTTCAAATATTTTAAAGGCTTTTTCACTAAACATAATCAATTATTTTTTACAAAGATACTATTTATTTTGAATAAATCAGAAGTTTTTTAGAATGATATAAATTTCTTTTATGATTAAAAAACAATGAGCATTTCCTTTTTGAATCTATATGTCAAGATAAAAAAATTGATTTTCAAGCTCGTACGTATTTTTTCATTCCTTCGGATATGCTTTTTGATGCTCCGGATATGCTTTTTGATGCTCCGGATATGCTTTTTGACGTTCCGGATATGCTTTTTGACGCTCCGGATATGCTTTTTGACGTTCCAGATATGCTTTTTGACGTTCCAGATATGCTTTTTGATGCTCCGGATATGCTTTTTGATGTTTCGGATATGCTTTTTGATGCTTCGGATATGCTTTTTGATGCTCCGTTGGTGCTTTTTACTCCTCCGTCGGTGCTTTTTGCTGGTTTTTATCTTCATTTTGCTGCTCCGTACCCTTAAAAAGCACCAACGGAGGTTGATTTTGCTGTTCTGTACCCTTAAAAAGTACCGACGAAGGTTGATTTTGCTGGTTTTTGTCTTCCTTCTTTCCTTTAATGTTAAGCATACGCAAAAAGCTACTCTTCTGAGTAGCTTTTTCTAAATAATAAAAAAGAAAACTTAAAAATAAAAATTATGAAAAAAACTTTGTTTACAACTATTTTGAAAGATATTCTGTAATTCCTAACTTTTCTAACTTTGAGTAAATTTCTTGCAACTGACTTGCAGTGAGAGTCGTATGCGGGTATCTTGCGCTTCCACAATCAACACCTAACAGGCGCATAAAACTCTTTCCTCCACCATTAAAGCCTCCGTAAGAAGCTACAATGTTCACAAACTCAATGGCTTTCTGTTGCAAATCGGCAGCAAATTCGTGGTTACCTTTTTCAAAATTTTCTTTTACCGTTAAGTAAAGTTTTGCAAGGTGGTTATAAGTACTTCCTACCCAACCTGTTGCTCCCAGAGGCAAACTTGGTAAAAAAGCCTCATCAACGCCAAACAAAACATTGAATTCCTGTTCGTTGAAAAACTTAGCTTGGGTGAAGTGAATCATATTGTTTTGCGTAAACTTCAACCCTGCAAAATTCGGGATTTCTTCTTTGGCTTTTTGCATAAACTGCGTCATATCAAAATTCGCACCTGTCAATTCCGGAATATGGTAGTAATAAAAAGGAACATTCGGCGCTGCCTCAGCAATTGTTTTGCAATAAAAGACAAGTTTTTCAAGATTTGGTTTGAAATAAAACGGTGCTAATGACGAGATAGCATCAACTTTATCAGCAGAATGCGCCGCCAATTCCACGGCGTGGTTTAAGTTGATATCTCCGATGTGGTTGGTAATGAAAAAGTCAGGTGTTTTTTGCTCTGCCCACGCTTCAATAATTTCTTTACGCTCTTCAACAGAAAGGGAGGCAAAATCGCCCGTTGAACCATTTGCAAAAATGCCTGAAACACCATTTCGTTTCAAAAAATCAGCATACTGTGGAACAACCTTGGTTGAAACAACTCCCTTAGCATCCATCGGAGCATAAGTTGCAGCTATTAAACTTTTCATCTGTTACTATGTATTATGTATTACATAGAGCAAAGATATAACAAAATCCAAAAATAAAAAATTATTTTGATTTTTTTTTGCAATAAAAATATTATTTTCGTCAAAAACACCTTTCTTTTTAATGAAAATATATCAAAAATATCATTTTTATAAAATTATTTCAAAAAAATATTAAGATTTTACTTCAAAATGTGTGATTTATTTTGTTAATTTTTTCACAAAACTCTAATCGTCATTTTAAAGACCTTTTTTTTCCTTATAATACATCTTTATTACGTTTCGTATGGAAATAAAACCAATTTCTTCCAAATCAATTTCATTAATAGAAATCCATTTGAGAGCCTCTATTTCGTCCTTTGCCACCACTTTCACTTGCGCATCTTCTAACGGACATTCAAAGAAAATATCCATCGTTCGATAAGGAACATTTTTATATAAATAATTATTTGGGTGGGTCGTGATATATCTCAAATGAGAAGGTCTTACGTCCAATCCCATTTCCTCTTTAATTTCACGACAAGCCGCTTGTTCAGCATTTTCCTGTGGGTCAATAAATCCGCCGGGTAAATCTAATTTTCCTTTGTCAGGGTCAACATTTCTGACCGTAAAAAGAATTTTATCTTTGTGGCGAAAAACTACCGCTACCGCAGCTGCAATATTATGAAAATAAGTAAAACCACAATCGTGGCAAAAAAAACGCACGTTATTCGGAAATTCAATGTGCGTTGATGTACAATTAGGACAATGTTTAAAAATCATTTTACAAAATTTTATTTGCAAAGATACTATAAAAAAGAAAAGAGGAAAATGATTGGTTTCATTTTCCTCTTTTTAAGTTTATCGATATAATGTAAAGTTTCCGTAGAATCGACGAGTGTCATTCCTATCGTTGAGTTCCAAAACATACCAATAATCTCCCGAAGGCATATGATTTCCTTCATAAATTCCTCCCCACGAATCGCTTGATGTTAAAGTGGTTATCAATCTTCCGTTTCTATCATAGATATATACTCTTGATTTTGAGTAATTTTCTAAATTGCGAGGTTTCCACGTGTCATTATTTCCATCACCGTCAGGCGTAAAGAAATTTGGTAGCTCAATATCGTAATACACCTTTTGAATCGTAAGTGTGTATGTACAACCCAACGAATCCGTTACTTCCACAGGAATTTCCTTAATCGTTTGACCTGTTGCTGGGTCATAATAACCTGGGTCATTGATTTTCACCACATAAACAGGGTCATCACCTTGGTCTTTATTATTAAAGACATATCGATATGGAGCAACTCCTCCTGAAGCCTGCACTTGAATGGTATTCAAACTATTATTAGTTACTTCCGAAGCCGTAAGAGCCTGAATATCTTGAATATTTACTGTCCAAACCGTACTTTGACAACTATCCAATTGTTGACCATCAGAATGACTTTTAGTATATTCAATCGTAAGGGTTTGAGTTGCTATCGTTCGGTTATAATTGTCAATATATCCATAATTTCCTTCAACTCTCGTGAACGAACTTCTTCCTGAACCTCCTAAATAATAATAGGTATTAGCCGCATCAACTTCGCTTGTGAATCGCACAACAATTGGGTCATATAAAGTATTTGAACGGCAATCACTTTCTTGATATACTTCCCTCGGTTCTATATTTGGAAATTCTTCTACCGTAAAAGCTGTTGTTGTTACGGCACAACCTCTCGCATCAAGCACTTGGGCGTAGTACGTTCCTGGTTCTATAATAGCATTCGTCAACACTTCTACTTCTGGCGCTAAATTTGGATTGGCTGGCACAGGCGACATCACAGAAACGGGAGTTACTCTGCGGTGTGTTTCTGCGTGATAAACATCTACGGCATACGGTTGCGTTCCTCCTTGGGCTTTTACTTTCACATAACCGTTCGCTTGTCCATAACAAACTATTCGGTCTGAACCTGTTACGTCAATTTTCGCAGTAATCAATCCTGGTTCAATGATGGTAGTACTTGTTGATGTACTACAACTCATACTATCTTTGATAATAACCGTGTAATTTCCTGCTTTCAGATTTTCAAACACGTTTGACGACTGTTCAGGTCTTGGGTCAGTAGCACTTATTAGTTCATACGTAAATATGTTCGTTCCTGAACCTCCACTAACATTTGTGATAACAATTCGCCCGTCATTTTGTCCGTGACAACTTATATTTGTGGTTGTTACACTTGCTACCACTGCTGGGGAAGCTTTCAATTCAACAGATTGTGTTCCGATGAAAGATGAACAACCTAAATTATCCACAAGCGTAATTGTATGAACACCTACCGAAAGCCCATTGAACACGACCACATCATTATTCGGAAGCGTTTGGGTTACAGCTCCACTCGCAGAAGTAAGCGTTACCACGTAAGGTGCTTGTCCGCCACTTGTAACCGCCACTGCAACACTTCCCTGATTGGTAACACAATTCACTTGTGCCGTTGGTGAAGCTGTTGCACTTACAACAATTTGTGAAAGCGACTGTGGAACGATGAACGAAGCATTTACGGAACAACCATTCACCACAGAAATTGCGTCAATTTGATAATTTCCTTCAACCAAGTTAGTAAGCGTTATGGTTTGTGTTCCTGCTGGAACTGAGCCTGTACTTACTTGACTTGTAAGCAAATGCGTAACCGTATATGTAAATCCTCCTGTCGCTACATTTCCGCCAATCGTCGGCTTCTTATCAATAAATGTTAGTGTAACTTCTCCATTATTTCCTTGATAACAAGAAGGTTGCTTTTCATCAGAAACGACAATTTCAAGTTTATTGCTCAAATCTACTACTTGATGCGTTCCTTGTGCTTGACATTGTGTGTTCGTATTGACAACCGTAATTTCATAATCGCCCGTTGGCAGCAAACTTGCAAACGTATGTGTTACGGAAGAAACTGCTGTTGTTGAAGAATACGTTTCGCTTATAGTAAAGTTATCACTTAATCTTCTGGCTGTAAATGTAAGTGGTGTACCCGCCGTATAACTCGGTGTAGTTGTTACACTTACCGAAATGCGCTCATTAGAAAGGCAAGTTATTTGATTCACCGTAGCAGCCACCACGTTCGACAAGGCAAAAGTAGGAGCAATGGTTGCTTCATTCGTATTTGTTGAACATCCTCCTGAAACATCAGTTACTTTGACATAGAACGTTCCGCCATTAAGGTCTGTAACCGATATACTCGCTTGATTATTTCCTCCAATAGAAACACCTGTTGTTTTATTGAAAAATTCCCACGTGTAAGACGATGTTCCTCCTGTTACTTGACTTACATCAAATGAAATTGCCGCTGTCGGGCTTCCCGTAGCACACGTGAACTGTGTAACACTCAATGTACTATTTGCAACAATCGGTAATCCCGAGTTTACGGTTGCCGTTGTATGGCTCACACAACCATTATTTCCTACAACTTCAATGGTATATTCCATTCCTGCAACCGTACCTACAAGTCCTGTGAATTTTGCAGAATCTGTTGAAGTGCTTGTAGGGGTTATAGTTACAGCGTTTACTGTTCCTGTCGATAAATCACGTACTTGCGTAATTCTGAATTGGAATGGAGCTAAATTTGTTGGCAACGCCCATACTTCAATGCTTCCTTCTGGTTGCCCAAAACAAGAAACTGGCGTAATTTGCGTACGTGTTGCATCAATTTGTGGTAATTCAGCAGCATTTACTATCACAGGGACACTTATTTTTGGACAAGTCAACGTATTAGAATCCCATACTCGGAATTCGTATTCCCCTACATTGCTAACAGTTACATTTATTGGGAATGTCGTAACCGTTGACGAAGCAACAGAAACAAATTGATTGCTTGCCCTATTGATAACCTGCATCAACTCATAAGTATACACTCCTGTTCCTCCTGTGATGCTCGTCAAGGTAATCTGTGCCGTTGGGGTTGCACACGAAAGCATTTGAGTAAGCGTTGCTGAACCCAAAACAATTGCCTGATTTATTGTAAATGTACTCGTTGCCCCACACCCATCTGCATCAGTAACAGTCAGAGTATATGTTCCTGCACTCAAATTCGGAATGGTAAATGGTGAGGCAGTTACAGGTAGAGGACTTCCTCCATTCAATGTGTAGAAATGATTTGAAGAAGCCTCCCCGAAAGTGATATTTACCTGAGCATTAGTTGAATTACAAGCATCAACCACAATGCTTGTTATCGTAGGTTCGGCAGCTTGTGTGATTGTAAACACACCCGCCGTATATTCCTTAATACAGTTATTGCTATCAAGCACATACACTTTGTAAGTACCTAATGGTAAGTTCAAAACATTATCTCCAAAAGTTGTAACCACATCAGTAGCACTTGGCGTTGTAAAGTCAGTAAGTGTTGGGAAAGGAGCAGTGTGAACACGCGCCATATAACGATATGGAGCTACTCCATTGGCACTTTCCACTGTCAATTGCCCCAAGCGAACACAATTTACTTTGCTTCTGACAACATTTACATTAGTTATTTCCACAGAAGAAGTATATGTAAATGTCTCAAAACTTGTTACATTTCTCGTTCCACATAGCGTAGTTTTCTCTACACGATACTGCCCAGAAGTAGTTGGTGTATAGACATTTCCTGTTGCCCCCACAATCAAATTCGTTCCTTGATACCACTGATAACTCGCAAATCCGCTTTCAGCAGTGAGTGCCACTCCATTACAATCAACCACAGAACGAGTGTAAGTTGAAGTGTCTATCTCTATGGTTGAAGAAGTTGTCGCTGTTTGAGTTCGCAAACAAGTTGCTCCTCCTCCTTGATAAACCATCGTAGACACAACGTCCAACACATTCATACAAGGCTGCGCTGCTAATGCTTGTCCGCCCGAAAGTTGTAAAGGAATTTTTACGTTACCTCCTGTTGCTGGAAAATTTGGTATCGTGATTGTATAGACTTTACCCAGTGAATCATAAGATGATGAGGCTCCTGTTCCTGCTCCTGAGAGGTCAGGTGTTGTTGATGGAGCCACATTTGTATTGCTTGGAAGCTGAACAGTCAAAGTGGCTGATGAAATCGTTTCTGTCGCAATATTTGCATAATTCACCTCGTAATAGAAAAGCTGGTCAGCAATCAACCCTGTTAAAGAATTTGTTCCATCGGTATAACCTCCAACCAAAGAAGCATTTAATGCAGAAGAAACTACGGTAAACACCAAATTTCTTGATACAGAATTACCAGAAGAATCTGTAAATGTATATGTTACTGTATGCACACCTTCGCTTAAATTCAGAGGAGAAGTGTGTGTAGATGTTACAGTTACGCTACAAGCATCATCAATAGCGGTAGGTTCTGTCCAAGTGGCGGCTACAAAACATTGCCCTGCCGGAATTGTTAAAGTTTGGTCAATAGGGAAAGAGGTTACAGTTGGTGGAGTTGTGTCATTCACCATAGTGATAGTAACCGTTTGCGTAGTTGTATTTCCTGAGGCACAACCAAAAATACTTTTCAACGCAACATTCACCTCAAAGGTTGTAGGCGTATGAACCGTTTCCGAATGGGTTTGCCCTGTCCCTACAAGCGTTGAAACTCCTGAAACGGGGCCTATACGAAACCATTGAATATCAAACAAGGTTGGTGAAACATCTAATTCCATTGTGGCTACTGTACCAGGACAAATGTTTTGACTGGCAATAATAGTAGGCAACTGGAATAGGTGGTTAGAATTTACCTCTACAATTTGTGTTGTATGTGTAAAGCAATTATTTTTGATATCTACACTATATTTTCCATCATTCAAATTTTGGAAAGAATGTGTAACTACGGTTGGTGACACCGTTACGGAAGTAACCAAGGAACGTGTTCCTCCCACCAACTCTTCGTATAGCTCGTAAGTAATGTCTTCATTGGCTAAATCACTGAGAGATAGGTCTACAAGCACCATTCCTGAACCATTGGTCGCTCCACAAGAGATTCCTGAAACATAAGGCACAAAGCTATGAGGTTTGATAACAATTTCAGGAGAATATCCTCTCACTTCTTCAAGTACATACGGATTGTCAGGAGTTTTCTGTCCCGTTAAAGGTATGTTTGCAAAAGGAGGCAATAACGTCCACATAAACTCACGATAACCCACAGTCGGAGCTGTAGTCGCATAATAGTAGTTAAGTGTTTGCAAACGATAAGTTCCTGCTGTTAAGTTGGAAAAAGTTCCGGTAGGGCTAAAATTTCGCACATCAACTGGAGCAGGGTCAAAAGTTCCTGCGGCATTTTTACGTTGTAGATACACGTGTATTTGCGCTCTGTTGGGTGCTACCGTCCCTAACGTATAGGTAATTTCATTGGTATCACACTTTTTTATCACTTCATAAGAAGGTCGGTTTGAACCTGTGCCAAAAGACATTTCGTGAGTGAAAGTGATTGTGTTTGTATCTTCACCACACGCATCTTCTAATTTAAATACATATACTCCCGGAGGAAAATCACCAAGCCCCACGTAATCAACCCCATACAATGAGTTGACAGAGCCTGGCACCAAAGGCATTTCTATCGGAAAGTTTATGGTTTTTGTTGTAGGTGTTTCAAAAAATAATGACGTATTTGGAACGGAAACAGATGTTTGTCCATCTGCTCGTGTGATGGTAATTTTTCCTTTGTTTGTTCCCGCAGCATCTTTGTAATAAAAATCGGTAGGCATTGGCATTCTAAACGAGGCTGTTCCTTCATAGATACCGTAATTCTTTTCAATACTATCGAAAGCCTTTCGAAAACGGCTGGAAGCAGCATATCCCACAGCTATAGTGCGCTCATTCACGGGGCAGCCCGCATCTGACACAACACGAACTCGATAAGTTCCCGCTCCGTGAGCCGTCACGTCTATTTGGTCAAAATCAATTTCTCTGTGAGCAACCAATGTGTAAGTAGTCCCTGAAACTAATTTTTCTACCTCATAGCGAAACTTTCCTGCAAGCCAATTAGCTCTTGTATAAATATTTTGCCACTGATAAGGAGTTACCGATATGTTATCACCCGGCACTAACGAGTTGGTAAATGTAAGTGCATCAGAATTACTAAAAGTTGTTTTTATTCTTAAATAAGGGTCACAGGCCGTTGCCTCAGAAGAGGTATTTGTCAGGAAAAACCCTCTATTTGGAGCTACGTTTAAAATGAATTGCCTTTTCAGAACCGTTCCAAAACCATCATCAATAGTGATTAATAATTCATCTCCGCTCAGGTAGTTAGCGTATGTTCTGTATCCCCAACCGTTAAAACCTCTCAAAGGGTTTGCTACGTAGTAATTAAGATTGTCAACAGCACCTATTCTGCCGGCATCAGAAGAATTGATTACAGTGATTGTCGCTCTTCCTATAGCTCTGAAATGATTCAGTATTTCTGTTGTGCGACAACCTCCATTATAATGTACTGTTTGCCCGTCATCTCTTCGTATGTTAATACCTAAACTATATTTACAGCCATCTTCTGTTCGTAATCCCATATCTCCCCAAATAATACCGTAAGAACCTGGCATATATATCGCTGGTGGCATTGTTATTTCAACTCTTTTTACATCTTCATCACAAGTAGCAAGCCCACTTGGAATCACATTTTTAACCACTAAAAACACCTTTACGCCAGAGGGTATTCTGTCCGTAGAGGCTATCTTGGTCAGTGTATATGCTAAATCAGTTGTCGCATTAGGGCGCGAAATGTTCCGAACGGGAACTAATATATTCCCGTGTTCATCTTCTAAACTAACCTCGAAATTAGTACCAACACCTGTTCCACCCGCAATTGTAAATGCAATAGTTCCATTCTCCTCCGAGAAAGCTGGTGATGTGGTACTTGTTCTGGACATTGTCGCCCCACAAATCTGTCCTAACTTTATGTCCAAATTTTTATAAGTTCCTTTTACCTCTATCGTTTTGGCAGTAGAAGATGTTCCCGAAGGGTCGTGCAAAATCACAGAATATACTCCTGGTGCTAAATCATTGAAGTTGATGGTTTGCCCCAAGCCAAGATTAGACCTCATTCCGCCCGTAAGTCCTGTGGGTAATTTTAGCTCCACAGTCAAAGAAGCCGTACAGCCAGCCGATGCCGAAGGCAATGTCACGGCAATCTGCCCATTGGCAGGACAAACAGAAGTTGTTGATGTTACCGTAAAC
Organism: Capnocytophaga sp.; assembly: GCA_041819925.1. Classification (GTDB taxonomy): domain Bacteria; phylum Bacteroidota; class Bacteroidia; order Flavobacteriales; family Flavobacteriaceae; genus Capnocytophaga. Next base: position 26,450 of record JBGYFE010000172.1, on the reverse strand, counting down.
CCATTAATATCATAGCATTGTGCCATAATCCATTGGGTTACGGTCAAAAAAAACGCTGTTAGAAATAATTTTCTCATCATATACACTTATAAAACAAAAGTTGATGAAAATAAACAGAAATAATTCACTCATTAATGGTGATTTTATTGCTTATGTCTGTCTATTTTTACCAACTTTTACATCTAATTTTTTTTGCAAAAGTATTTTTTTTTTCAATCAGATAAAAAAAAATAACATTTTTAAATATCCTCAGCAAAAAAAACTTGATAAATAACAATCATTAACATATTTTTATAGTTTAATTACCACTTTTCAAGCTCATTAATAGCGTGATAGGCAGTTAAATCAAACTTTATGGGGACAACTGATATGTATCCGTTTGCGAGCGCCCATTCATCGGTGTCATCACCCGAATCTTCATTCATAAATTTTCCAGTCATCCAGTAATACGTTCTACCTTGTGGACTTGTGCGTTTATCAAACTCCTCAATCCAGCGAGCTCGGGCTTGTCGGCAAATCTTGATGCCTTTGATTTCTTCTTTTCGCAGTTTTGGAATGTTTACATTGAGCACAACTCCCTTTGGAAGCCCATTTTTTAGGACGTTCAACACGATTTTCTTTATGTAATCACGTGCTTCTTCAAAGTCAGCCTCCCAACTGTAATCAAGCAATGAAAAACCTATGGCAGGCACACCCTCAATCCCTGCCTCAACCGCCGCACTCATCGTACCTGAATAAATAACATTGATTGATGAGTTCGAGCCGTGATTAATGCCACTCACACAAAGGTCAGGTGAACGTCGGAGCACCTCGTGGCGAGCAATTTTTACGCAATCAACAGGCGTTCCGCTGCAAGTATATTCCTTTTGTGTTCCGTTATCGATGTTGATGGGTTCACAATGCAAGGTAGCATTTAAAGTTACAGCGTGTCCCATTCCACTTTGGGGCGAATCAGGAGCAACTACGACCACATCTCCTATCTCATTCATTATTCGAATCAAACAACGAATACCCGGAGCCGTAATTCCGTCGTCGTTTGTAACTAAAATTAAAGGTTTTTTTATCATTTTTGTTAACTTTCTGAAATCATTTATCTTTTTTATTCAATTCTGTGCTTTTGTCCCAGACTTCTTCTACTTCCCAATTGGCTCGAAGCTCTACGAGTTTGGGGTAATACCAAATTTTTTCAGGTTGAAGGCGTTTTAAGAAGTCTCCCGTATCCCAAACTTTATTCTTATTCCTATCTTCAATGACTCGAACGTTATATTTTCCCGGTTTTACATTCTGGAAAACATACTGTTTCTGCATTTGTTCAACATAAAGTTCTTGTTCCACGTCTGTTCCTTTTTCATTGGTCAATTGCAGAATGATGGGAAACTGAAATTCTTGATTTATGCCCAACTTCAAAATAGCATAATCCTCTAATTTTTTAGTTTTTAATGTCACACGAAGTGTATCGTTCGTATTGCCAAAAAAATCAGTCATTGCAGAAGGAAGTGCTTCTATTCGATAGTTTTCATCGTATTTCGTGTTGAAAATCAGGGACAACTCCAATCCTTCTTTGTCTAATTTTGTTTTAAAAGGCAGTTCCAATGAATCTTTTGTGAATATTTTTATCTTTGTGGAATCCGTTTGGGTGATTGGAATGTTTGATTTCCATCCGAAATGTTTTCCCATTGGTAATTCTCCTGAAATCGTATTTGATATTTGCAAACTATCGGGCTTCATTGCTTTTAGTCGCACCTTAAAAGTATCTATCTTATGGAAATTTTCTACCGTAAAAATCAATGAATCGGCTTGTTTGGGCGAAAACCAGAGGTTCAAAGTGTCTTTATTAGGTTCTTTGGAAATAATTTGCTTAAAATCACTGCTTACGGGCGATATCGGTTTAATTTTTATGCTATCTACATTCCCTTCATAGCCAAAAATGATTCTGTTTTGAGAGGCTTGTACGGGGCGCGCTGCCTTATAGTTCGGAATTTCTTTAAACAAGGTCAATTCATAGGCAGTCAACGTGTCATTTGTTATCTTTATGGGCTTATCCAGAAAACCTATCTTATCCTCTTTTTGGTCAAAGCGATAATTTCCATTCTTATCCTTCAAAGCTATCATAACATACTCTCCTTCACGAAGATAATTTAGTTGAAATGTTTCTAAACTGTCAAGTGTATTGGTAATATACGTCGGTTTTTCCTTATAGACTAACGAGTCCTTGTACGTTTCATTAAATTCATAGAGCATCACGGTGACGAAATTGTCTGGTTTAGGGCTTTGAGCGTCTTTTATGCTTCCACTAACCTTCAATGAATCAATAAAATCGCCTGTTGAGAAAACATATTTAAAGTCTCTGTACGGATTTCCTTCGTTATAATCAGTTATACTGTTTCCAAAGTTAAAAACATAGGTCGTATTAGGCTTAAGTGTGTCCGAAATGGTAATATCAAGCCTTTTTGAAGCCGATGTAGGCGACACCACAGGGAAAGTTTCTATGGGTGGAGAGACAATAAGCTGCTTTCGTAAGTCTTTGGTAATTACAAATTCATCAAAAGTAAGTCTTATTTTCTTTTGATTGAATTGTTTTGTTCCTGATTTAGGTTCTGCACTCAACAAAACGGGTGGTTTTTCATCTTTGGGACCTCCTGTGGGCGAACCACGTTGCGCACAACGCCAAAACATTGTTAGCGAAGACATTAAAATCAATATATAAGCAATTTTTTTCATTCTTAATCCTATTTTTTGACCTCTCATAACAAAAATGATAGTTGGCAAAAGTAATAAATTTTCCTAAATTTCAAATAAAATCTTATCTTTGCGACATTAAAGAAACATAACACTTCATTTTTTTTGTATTTTATGTTACATTTGTGATTTATGTCAGCATTTTCATTCATATTAAACACCATTCCACGCCCTTGGCTTATTAAAATAAGCTATTGGGTGCGTCCGTTTTTGAGTTTTTACCTTCGTGGAAACAAGTACGAAGACCCAATTGACGGAAAAACCTTCCGAAAGTTCTTGCCCTATGGTTATGGAAAGCAACGCCCCAATGTGTTATCGCCTTCTACCTTATCTTTGGAACGTCATAGGCTTTTGTGGCTCTATCTTACGCGTGAAACTGACCTTTTTAGTCGTAAAATTAAGGTGTTACACGTTGCTCCTGAACAGGCTTTTTACAAAAAATTCAAACAACAACCCAATTGGGACTATCTCACTACGGATTTGTACTCTCCTTTGGCTGATGTGAAAGCTGATATTTGCAATTTGCCTTTTGCAGATAATTCTTTTGATTTCATACTATGCAATCACGTTCTCGAACACATTACGGACGACAACAAAGCAATGAGCGAGCTTTTCAGAGTGATGAAAAGCGGAGGTTTAGGCATTTTTCAAGTTCCTTTGGACAATGAACGCGCTATCACCTTTGAAGATGATAGCATCACAGACCCCAATGAGCGCACTCGCATCTTTGGGCAATATGACCACGTACGAATTTATGGTATGGACTATTTTGACAAGCTCACCCAAGCAGGTTTTCACGTTGATGCAGTGCCTTATGCTCGTGAATTTACGCCCGAAGAAATCGACCGATACCGAATTGTTTCCGATGAACTCATTCCTGTTTGCAGGAAACCTTAATGCTTTTACACTATTTATGATTTTTAACTAAATCTTTATAAAGTTCTGTCTTCCAACCATTTTTGTTGATGTATTTCAACAGATTTTCAAAGCGTTCAATCATCTTTTTGCCTGAATTACGGCTTACGTAGCTCGGAAAATTAAATTCTTTTGGATGTAAATCCGTAAATTCCCAAGGGTGAAAGTACAAAGTGGCGTATCCAACATCTTTTAAGGTACGTTTTAGCAAAAAGTTATACAACTTTGTCGGAAAGTTATGAAACGACAACCAAAATAAAGGTATTCTGAACCAACTGACAGCCGTCGGAATCTGCCAAACGCCTTCTTCACTAAAAAAACGTTTCGATACGTGCAATTTATTGTATCTCCCAGGCAATAAAGTCGGATTTACAGATGAATTGTACTCATATCCTGCTTTTTTAACTTCCATCACATCAACTTCTGCCATTCTCGGCATACGCAATCCTTTCACTTCGGTGTTAAATTGCTCTTGCAAAGCCTTTTTAGATGCCATCAAATGCGAATTTTCAAAGTCCGAATGATAATATGTATGCGATGCCAGCTCGTGTCCTTCACTCAACAATCTTTCAATCAAATCAGGGACTTTTTGAGCGAAAACAACCGTCGAAAAGAATGTGGCTTTGGCATCATACTTTGCAAGTAAGTCCAAAATTGTTATTAAACCCTCCCGAGAAATCGTAATTTGCCTTTCAAAATCAATATCATACCCGTATTCTTTGGGCATATCGAACTCTTCTATGTCAAACGACAAGTAAATCATTGCATTTTGTCTTTTTGTAATACACATATAAAATCAGAAGTTATACTTCTACTGAAAAAATCCTAAAAAATATAAGCGAGCAAAATGCTAAAATTATGAGACTTCTTTTGCCTGTTTGATTTCTTTTTGAATTTTTCTGTAAAAAAGCGGATAGGTAATCCAATAAAACAAACATACTATGGGCATAAAAATCCAAATGGCGATGTAAAGATAACCGTGAAAACATTTAAGCAAAAATTTGCGTTTCGGACTGTTGTAAATCATTTTCGCCCACACAGAAAATAAGCGGTTTGCTTTTTTGTCTGCTGAAATTAAAAACGGTTTGAGGTGAACCCCTCCGTTTTGAATGATTTTGGATTGCATCTCATTGCAATTACCTGACTTTAAATAAGGAAGAATGACTTCTCCGTATTTTGATGCACCCTGAATATCCGCATCGGACACTCCTGGCAACGGAAAAATCCCCCAACGGCGGTCTTTCCTGCCCGTAAATAACCAATGAACAATGGTCATCACGCTGATATGGTTTATGTTACGGTCAGTGAGAGCGATATTTCCCACTAATGTTCCATTTGCAGATGCAATAAGTTCCTTCACTTTTCGTTGCGCCATTACCCACATATTGCGTGAGCCAGAGACAGTCAACACAGGTTTTTGGGCGATAATCTGTTGCCCTTCTTTGCTTTTTAAAAATGAATTGAAAGGAATGGAAGGCGATAAATACCAAACTTGATATGCTAAAACCACTAAATCATAATTTTTGGTTACAATATGTTGGGCAATCGGTTTAATTTGCTGTGGAATCATCAGAAAAGATTCAGGAAAAGCTCCGAAGAAGGCATCATTTGTCCAAGGAAAAGGAAAATCATTTACCATTTCAATTTGGCAAAAATCAACTGTAACCTCGTCCGATTCTTGGAAGGGTTTTACAAGATTGTCAACAATTTGTTTGAGTTGTCCCGTTTGGGAATAATAAACTACCAGTACGTTTTTCATCTTTCTTTTTCCCAAAAATCAAAATAATTAAACCATTGCAAAGGATATTGTTTTACCATTTTCTCCATATTTTCTGCGTATGCTTCAAGCAATCCTTGTGCATCACGATGTTTGGTTTGTGCTGTGCGTGCATAAAGATGATAATGCAGATTTTTTTCCTTCATTACGTAAACAAAAATCACAGGAACTCCCAAGCGTGAAGCTATTAAAAAAGGACCGGCGGGAAATTCCGCTTGTTTACCTAAAAAATTAGTTTTCAAAGATTTAGTTCCTTCAAAATAACGGTCGCCCGTGAAACAAATAATTTCATTTTTTGATAAAACCGCATTGATGTCAAAAATGTGTGACATATCATCTTTAACAAAAATAAACTTATTTGAAGATTTTTTTTCAGCTATGCTTTCAAGATACGCCTTGATTGCCGAACGTTCCAAGTCAGTAGTTACGATATTGATTTGGCAATTAAGGTCAATTTCTGCAAAAAAATGTTCCGCAATTTCAAAATTTCCGATATGAGCAGAAATTAGCACACCTCCTTTTTGATTTTCAAGAAGTTGATGCAAATTTTCAACTCCATCAAATTCAAACGTAAATTGATTGCGAAAACCTCCCAGAATAGCCACTTTATCAATGATTGTTTGCCCAAAAGTGAAATAACTCCCATAGAGTGAAAAAAAAGATTTCACGGGAGAAAAACCTAATCGATGCCTGAAATAGTGATACATACACCGATTGGAATTTCTTTCAAATAAAAAATAATAAAACGCTACAAAAAACAACAAACAATACGCCGTGCGAACGCCCAAATACTTGATTAAGAATACAAAAATTTTATATCCTAAAACCGTTCCTTTGGATTTTCCCTGCCATTTTGTTCGTGGTATTTCATTACTTTGCATTAATTTTACTCTCTAAGGTCGTATAAAAATCATTAAAAGTAACAATAGGTTTAAAATCTGCTTCTACGAGTTTTACACCAAAGTGTGATTCGATAATCACCACTAAATCAACATAATCAAGGCTATCCAAACCCAATGATTCCCTGAAATTAGCTTCGGGCTGAATCACTGATGCGTCTACCTCGAATTCTTCAACTAAGATGTCCGTTGTTATTTTTACAATATTCTCTCTGTCCATAATCCTTTTTTGTCAAGCTAATATTTTTTGAGTTTTTATATGCCTACATAAGAATAAAGTAGGGTTTGCAAAAATAGAAAAAAATCCGAAAAAAGCGATATTTTTAAAGTAAACTTTTCAAAAAAGCAGATTAATCCAGTTTATAAATTCGTTTTTATCTACAACACAAAGTATTTTTTGAAAAAATAAAAAGTTGTTTTCGGTTTCATTACATTTTAAACGTCAAATATTAGGAAGTATAATGCGTTGATTAACATTATTTTTCCGAAATAATTATATCATCAAAAAGGATATTTATTTTTTAAAGAAAAAACTTTGTTTTTAAATTTATTTTCCTACATTTTTCCTAAATCAGCTTCTAATTTTGCCCCAGAATTTAAAAATTAGACACGTATATGAAAAAAAACATTATCAATTTGATTACATTTATCGCTTTAATTCTGACAACTGCAAGCGTAAACGCCCAAGAAACTGTGGTAACACAAAATGAATTGCCTCAAAATGCACAAAATTTTATTAAAAAGCACTTTTCAGGCTACAATTTAGATTATATTATTCTCGAAAAGGAGTTTTTATCATCAAATGATTACACTGCACGTTTCACAGAAGGGTTAAAAATTGAATTTAACGGGAAAGGAGAATGGCAAGAAGTTGACGGAGATTACACTGAAATTCCGACGGATTTCATTTCAAAGAATATTCTCTCGTATGTGAAAACAAAATTCTCAAATACGAAGATTGTAAGAATCGAAAAGGGATTTTTTGGCTGTCAAGATGTTAAACTTTCCAACGGATTGGAATTAGAATTTGACTCAAAAGGAAATTTCAAAAGGGTTGATGATTAATTTCGCTTTTATGTAAGATAAACATCTGATTTTATTAGAGTTAATTTTATGGTAAAAACCTTCACTAATTCCGTAATTGGTGAAGGTTTTATCATTTATGGCGAATCTATGGCGAAAATCTTTTGATTTTATTTGCATTTTTTTGTACATTCGGCGTTCCATATTTGAATTGGCTATGAAATAGCTCCATAATTTCAGAAATAGACCCTTAAAAGAAACTAAAACTTTCATTAAATGAAAATATTACATACTTCGGATTGGCATTTAGGCAGGACGCTTTACTCAAAAAAGGAACGACAAAATGAACATAGCGCATTTTTGAATTGGCTTTTAACCACTATAAAGGAAAATGCAATTGACGTGTTGCTCATTGCGGGTGATGTGTTCGACACGGCATCGCCAAGCAGCTCTTCACAGAAAATGTATTACGATTTTCTTGTGCAAGTCAGGAATTCAGAATGCAAAAATGTCGTTGTGGTGGGCGGAAATCACGATTCTCCGAGTTTTTTGAACGCTCCGAGAGATATTTTGGCGGCTTTAAATGTTTCCGTTATCGGAAATGCTACTGAAAATATCGAAGATGAAATTATTAGTATCGAAGATGGGGATAAAAATCCGGTTATGATAGTTTGCGCCGTGCCTTTTTTGCGAGAACGCGACATTAGTCGGTTTGCGGAAAAGGAAAATTATGCTGACCGCTCCAAACGAATCAATGAAAGCATCAAAAAGCACTATGAAACCATCGCTAAGCTGGCTGAAAAAAGGAAAAAAGACTCAAAAAAGAACCTTCCGATTGTGGCAATGGGGCATCTGTCGGTTGTAGGAGGAAAAAGAAATGAAGATGACGGCGTGCGCGAAACCTATATCGGAAATGTGGAAGCTATTAGCAGCGATATTTTCCCTGAAACATTTGATTATGTGGCTCTTGGGCACTATCACATTCCGTCAGTAATCAAAAACCACATTCGTTATTGCGGTTCGCCTATTCCGATGGGATTTGGAGAAGCAGGACAAAAAAAATGTGTCTATATCATCGACTTTAAAGATGAAAAAACAATCGAAACCATTGAAATTCCGAACTTTCAGCGCTTGGAATCTATTGTTGGGGATAAAGAATTTATCGCCGAGCGATTAACTGAGTTGAGAAAAGAAAATATATCCGTCTGGGTAGAAATTATTTACAAGGGAGAAGCCATTTTTCCTGACTTTTCGGCGTGGATAAATGAGCAAACAGCAAATACAAATATCGAAGTACTTAAACTACAAAACCGACAATATCTAAACAATGTGCTAACAACCGATGACACAATAAATTCTCTTGAAGAACTCAATGTTTTTGATGTTTTCGATACCCTACTTGCTAAAAGCACACATCCCGAAGCACAAAAAAACGAGCTAAAAGCCACTTATAAAGAGGTTGTAACGTCTTTAAATATAGAAAATTAGTCCTTATGAAGATTTTAAAACTTACATTTAAGAACATTAATTCCCTTTTGGGCGAAAATGAAATTGATTTTACGCAATCGGTTTTCACAAATGACGGTCTTTTTGCCATTACAGGGAAAACAGGCGCAGGAAAAAGCTCCATTCTTGACGCTATTTCATTGGCACTTTACGGAAAAACGCCTCGTGTTGAGATTACGGGCAGTGAAAATGCCGTAATGACGCAAGGGCAGCGCGATTGTTACTCCGAAATTGTTTTTGAAGCGGGCGGAAAACAATGGAAATCTACTTGGAAACAAGAACTTAACCGCAACGGAAAGCTCAAACCTGTCAGCAGGGTCATTGCTGATGCCAACAACCTAATTATTGCCGACCAAGTGCGCTCTTGTGATGCCAAAATCATTGAAATTATTGGGCTTACGTTTGAACAATTCACCAAAGTTATCCTACTTGCGCAAGGAAGTTTCGCTGCTTTCTTGCAAGCGGACAAAAATGACAAAGGAGAGCTCTTAGAACAAATCACAGGGACAGAAATTTACGCCGAAATTTCCAAAAAAGTATTTGAAAAGCATCGATATGAGAGGGAAAAGCTGAATTTAATCTCATTAGAGCTCCAAGCTATCAAAGTTTTTCCGGAAGAAGAAATCCAAAAACTAACAAAAGAGCTTTCAGAGCTTGAAGAAAAGAGAAATCAACTCGAAAAAAATCGGAAAGAGTTAGAATTAGCTCAAAAATGGCTTGAAAATTTGAGAAATTTGCAATCTCAAATACGTCAAATCAAACTAAAAATGCCCGAATTAGACGAAAAAACTAAAAATGCAGCAATTTATTTTGAAAAAATTGAAGCAGAATGGAAAAATTTGAAAGATAAACAGAGCCAACAAGAACCTATTTTCAAAAAAGTACGAGAATTAGACACCCAAATTTCAGAAAAAGAAAAAAAATTTGCAACCTATTTTGAAAAATATTTCAGAATTAGAAACCAATAAAGACGTTTTAAGCAAAAAATTGGAAGAAAAAATTTCCTATTTGGAAGAAATAAAAACCTTATTTTTCCAAAAACAAAGCTGGATAACGAAAAATCAAAAATATGAGCAATTAACTGCTGATTTTACGGCTCTTAAAAATGAAAATGAGCAACTAATTTCCACTGAAAACGACTTAAAAAAAGAGCATAACGACCTTATTGAATTGCAAAAAGACCTAAATACCAAAAAAAATAAAACACAAAACACCTCCCTCCTACTCGATAAAAAAAATAGGCAATTAACTGCTAAAAATCAGGAACTTGAAACCCTAAAAAATGAGTTTTCTACGTTGCTAAACGGACGAAAAATCAACGAACTTCAAACCGAAAAGGAAAAAATTTCAAATTTTGGGCAGCAAATCAAAAATTGGATAGAAGTCGAAACAACTATTTCAAGGCAACAAAGAGAAATTTCAGACTTTGAAGATAGAATTTTGAACTTCAAAACAACTGAAAAAGAGCTTTATAACGAAATTATATTAAGCAAAGAAAAACAAAAACAGCTTGAAAGTCATCTTTCTTTGCTTGATGAAGCTATTGAACTCACTCGAAGAATACAAAGTTTGGAAGAACATCGAAAACACCTGAAAGATGGAGAATCCTGCCCGCTTTGTGGTGCTTTGGAACACCCTTTTGCGCAAGGAAATATCCCCCAAATGGGTAAAAAACAAACTGAACGAACTTTTTTAAAGGAAAAACACGAAAAAATCACGAACGAAATTCTGCAAAATGAAAAAAAACTTGCAAAATTAGTGTCCGACAGAGATAATATATTAGAAAATAAAGCCAAAGAAACGTTTTTACTGCAAGAAAACTACTCAAAACAAAAAGAAATAACCTCTGAAATAGAAAATACAGACCCTAATTTTTCTTTTCCGAAAGAAAAAGATGTAATAAAAGCGCTTAATGCCATTTTAGAACAAAAACGAGATGCTTTTAAACAGATAAATACACAAATTGAACGAGCAGATACGCTTGAAAAACAAATTGCTAACCTCAGAGATACTGAAATTATCACATTACAAAGAGAAAAAGAGGGCATCGAAACTGAAAAAAGTGAGTTTGAAATTCAGCAAAAGTTAGCAGAACATAGCTTTTTGGAAAAACAAAAAACAGTTGAGGATACACAAAGAAAATATGAAGTACAAAAAAATAGTTTTTTGCATAAAATAAATCAGTATGAAGCAGAAAATATAGAAAAATTGCACGAAAAACTCACTTTTTGGAATGAAAATAGAAAAAAAATAGATGAATTAGCCTCCCAAATAGTAGAATTAAAGAACGAAATTGCTTTAAATAATAAGGAATTAGATACTAAAAACCAGCTATTGAGCGATAAAAAAGCTGAAAAAAGCACTATTGAAGCTGAAAAATCGCAATTATGGAGCGTTCGTTACGAAATTTTTAGTGAAAAATCCGTAGAAGTAGAAGAAAATAAATTGAAAGAATCGGTTGAAACGCACGAAAAATCAAAAATAGAGGCTGAAAAAATCAAAAATGACACATTCACAGCACTAAAAAATCAAAATGCAATACTTACGGACAAAGAAAAAGAATTTTTAGACATACAAAAACAACAAATTACCAACAAAACAGACGATGAATTGCAAAAAGAAATCGATGAAAACAAACAACAATCCGATAATTTTTCTCAAAAAATTGGAGCAAACCGACAAATTTTAAACCTTAACGCCGAAAATCAAGCCATAATCGGGAATAAACTTAAAGAAAAGGAAAAACAACAAGCTATTTTCGAGAAATGGAGCAGTCTGAACGAATTAATTGGTGCAAGTGACGGAAAAAAATATCGAAATTTTGCCCAAGCACTTACTTTTGAGCATTTAATAGGACTTTCAAACCGTCAATTGCAAAAAATGTCAGACCGTTATATACTAAAACGCAGTGGTGATGCGTCCAATCCGTTTGAATTATCGGTCATCGACAAATTTCAAAATGGCGAAGAGCGCACAGCACAAAACCTTTCGGGAGGTGAAAAGTTCATTGTTTCGCTTTCACTCGCTCTTGGGCTATCAAAAATGGCAAGCAAGAATATGCAAATTGACACAATGTTTATTGATGAAGGCTTTGGAACACTCGATACGGACTATCTTGACGTTGCGCTCAACGCTTTGGCAAATTTGCAGAGCGAAGGGAAAATTATTGGAGTCATTTCACACTTAACTGAGCTCAAAGAACGCATCGCTACCCATATTGAAGTGGTTACAACCGGAAATGGGCACTCTAAAATCAGAATTACAGGATAAAAAAATTCTTCTTTTTTTATAAAATTCCATTTTTTGGAATATTAATGCCGATATAAGCCATAATTATTTACTCTATATCAAAAAAAAATGGGTGAAATAACATAAAGTTATTCCACCCTTATGGCACAGTCTAAAAATTTTTCACTTTTTTATCTCCACCTAAGCATTTTTATTCCTTTTAAGTATGCTTTTAAACGTTTTAGACATACTTTTAAACATCTTATAGATACTTTTAAATATCTTAAAAGTATTTTTTTATAGCTAAAAGCAACATTAAATCTCCTAAAAGCACTTTTTTAGTAGCTTAAAGCACTTTTTTAGTACTTAAAAACATATTTTAAGTAGCTAAAAGCATATTTTAAGTACTCAAAAACATATTTAAAATATCTAAAAAGCTCATTTAAATCTCCTAAAAGGACTTTTTTAGTAGCCAAAAGCTCTTTTTTAATTGCTAAAAGCACCTTTTAAGTATCTAAATGCATATTTTAAGCATCTAAAAACATATTTAAAATATCTAAGAACATTTTTTAAGCATCTAAAAACATATTTAAAATATCCAAAAGCATCTCTAAAATAACTAAAAATGCTTAAAAAAGACTAAACGACAGGTGGAAACTCGTCTTTATCTTTTTTCTTAGAAGGACGACCCGCAAATTGTGTCTTTAAATCGTTATAAACAAACTTCGCATTAGGTGCATTGCTCTCGGCTGCTACTTTTACTCCCTTATAAAAAACAGAACTTATGGAAGAAAGGTCTTGCCCCAACATTAAAGTAGTGTCATCGACCGTTCCTGTAATGGCTTGCAACCTGCGAAGTCTTGGCAATAGCGCTTGTCGCGCCGCAAAATCTTTATGAAACTCCCTTACGTTAATATGAGGCAACACTAAATTAGGATATTGCTCCATATATTGTTTCACGCGGTAAATCCAATCTTCCATTTTGTTACCCACACGAGCGTGTTTCATACGCTCTTCGGGTGTTAGGTTGATAAATTTTCCTTTTACGATTTCCTCTAATTGAGAAAGCAAATTGTCAATTCGGTCAAGCTCCTCTTGACTAAATTCAATACTGATAAAATTTTCTTTTGACATAATATATAATTTTAATAAATTCCTTTTTCTTCTCTTTTTCTAATATTTTTATGCTAAAAACATTTTTAATTATCTTATAAGTACTTTTTGTGAATCTTATGGCAATTAAAAAAAAGTTTAGAGCATCAAATAACTTAAAAAAGACGACCTCTCTTTTCGGAAGCGAAAGTAAAAAGAATTTTTGAAATAACCAAACGAAATTAAAAAAAATTAAAAGAAATTTTTAGTGTCTTTATTTTTAGTCTTTTTTTGGATTTTTTTTGAAAATAGTTTCCAAAAGAAATAAAAAAACTGTATCTTTGACACCATAAACCAATTCGTATGTATTTTTTATGAAATTTTCTTTATTAAGTTTTGTTTTTATGTGGCTTTCAGCAATTTCTTTTGGGCAAAAAGCTCATAGTGTGCAAGTTTTTGATGATGCTCTTGTGAATTTTTCAGAAAAAGGAACGGTTTTGGGTGATATTATTCGCCTGCAAAATGGTCGTTTATTGATAAAAAAAGTTACTGTTCCCGTTTACAAAAAAGGAACAGATGTTTCGGTGGAAATACGTTTGCGTTCAAATGGCGACCCTTGGGACAAATCGGGTTCGTGTTTCGTTTTTAAGAATAAAGACTTGATAAATGTGATAAATGTAGCGCAAGGAACTAAAAAACTTCCGCAAGAAAGTGGTGAAAATGGGGATTATTATGGTATAAAATCGGTTTCAGCTTATGACCTTCCGGTTGAAGTACTGCGTTTTATGACTCCGTTTGGTGTAGGGCATTTTAGTGATGAAAAAAATTATCCGAGAATGAAATATTATCGCCCTGTATCTGTTCCTACGTGGGAAAATGAAGTAGTTTGGCAGCAAGATGTTTCTCAATTGGAGTCGCTTTTAACAGGAACTTTCTACATCGGAATTTGGATTGACACTTGGACAGACAAAGGATACGTAGTGGATATGTCGCTCAGCTATTCTGGCAGACCACGCCCCAAAAAGGTAGTTACACCGCTTTTGAACACTATTTATTATGTTGACGGACAGAAAATTCCTGATGTATTTTCAAAAACAAGCGTTAAACACAGTTTTAATTTAGCAAAAGAGTATAAAAATACTGAACTTTACTACATAACAACGGGTCACGGAGGGCATTCAGGGGGCGATGAGTTCACGAAAATCAACAATTCGGTATATTTTGACAGCAAAAAAGTCATTGATTTCATTCCTTGGCGTGATGATTGTGGCTCTTTTCGTCGTTTTAATCCCTCATCGGGGGTTTGGACGCGCCTTGACACGGCTTTGGTTTATAATGAGAACCGCGAAAGGGTCAAAAAAGTGGTTGAAGAGCGCTTGGCTTCGTCTGATTTGTCCCGCTCGAATTGGTGTCCTGGCTCAGCGGTAGTTCCTGAAAAAATATTGCTCGGAAATATCAAAAAAGGAAGCCATAATATCGAAATAAAAATCCCTGCCACCACCAACAAAGGCGATGAACAGAACCATTGGTTAGTGTCAAGCTATTTGGTGAGCGATAAATAGAAAAAAAAAATGAAGAATATTCCATTTTTATTCCTCATTTTTTTATTTCTACCGCAATTATTTGCACTTTTTTTCTATCTTTGCCAAAATCGTAGTAAAATTTATATATGTTCACAATCAAAAGAAATCACAAATCGATTTATGCAATATTTGAAAAGTATATGTCTTCCGAGCACGAGGACATTGATTTTGTGTTTGATTTAGCCGACTACTACCGAAAACAATATACCAAAAAAACAAACCTCATTGAAATCAAAGAATTGCTTTCAGAAGTGCAGAATGACCCCGCAAAAGCTGCATTTTTGAAACTAAAATTGGCTTCCGTTTTCTCTAATAAGGGCAAAACGAGGCTTTTAACCGATGCCGGGCTGCTCAATAGTGTCTCTTTTTTTAAAGAATTACGCCGACGCCTGGCTCATCAGCTCATTCCTGACCAACCTTCGCAAGAAAACATACAATATGTTCTAAATCAGATATTTTATAAGGCTTCCGACGCCGATTGGTTGCGCTTAATTCCGATAGAAAATTGGTATGAAATGTTTGATATTCTCTCCATCAAAACATTTTATGACGATGCAAAGAATAAAACCGTTTCAAAGCAGATTCTTTTGGCAATAATGATTCTTTCACAGCGAATGGGAGGCTTTGCATTGCAAACTGACGTGCTGCGAATGGTGCCTGAGTACTCTTCACTGAGCAGCCCTTTCATTGCGTTAGACGATGAGCTCAATTCATTGCACCGAACGATGATGGCAGAAGGGAAAGCCTACTTAGATATGAGCGAACACCAATTGGATTACAAACAATTGAACATTTTAGCCGACCAATGTGAGGATTTTGTGGAGCAAGCGGTGAATAATACTTCAAAATACGGAGTTTCATTCAACGTAAACCAAACTTTATTGCTCATTCGGCAACAAGTAAAGCGCATTCGGAAACTTTATAACTTCCTTTTTATCAATAATGAGGAGGAAAAAAGACGTAAAACGGTGGAATTTTATCTGAAATTGGTGAAAATAAATTCCAAAAAGAACAACGTAAGAAAATTGATTGACGATAGTGTTTATAACATCACGTACGAAATTACAAACTACACCGGAAAAACCGGCGAACATTATATCACTACCTCTACCAAAGAATACTTCAAGATGCTCAACACAGCGCTTTGGGGAGGTTTTATTGTGGCTTTTATGTGTTTGATAAAGATTCATCTATCAAAAATACATTCCAGCGAGTTTATTCACGCCCTAAATTACAGTTTAAATTATGCTATTGGGTTCACCATAATTTACCTTACGGGCTCAACACTTGCCACCAAGCAGCCTGCAATGACCGCTTCGACCATTGCTAAAACCTTAGAGAACATAAATATAAACAATCAGAAGGAAAAAGACCGTCAATACTCAGAATTTGCGACCTTATTCACGCGTCTTTTCCGCTCGCAGTTCATTGCTTTCATCGGAAACGTTTTTGGAGCGTTCCCCGTGTCGATGCTTTTGATTTTCGGGACTACTTATCTTTTCAATTACAACTTTGCAGAAAGCAAAAGCGCAACACTTTTAGCCGAACTTGACATTCGTCAGACCCCTGTGTTCTTTCACGCTTGCATTGCGGGGGTATTTTTGTTCTTATCGGGGATTATTGCAGGGAATGTGGCGAGTGTAAACAATTTTACGAACTTTTATTATCGCTTATCGGAACACCCGATTTTGAAAAGTGTCTTCGGAAAGGAAAAAATGCTGAAACTTTCCAATTGGATGCGCAAAAAATGGCCTGGAATTGTGTCAAACATCTGGTTCGGATTCTTTATGGGAAGCGCGGGTGTCGTCGGAACATTCTTGGGGCTGCCTATTGACATTCGTCATATCACTTTCGCCAGCGGAAACTTTGCTTACGGATTGTTTGGAGCACATTTTAACGTCCCGTTAGATTTAATTATTTGGTGCATCGCTGGCATTGGGCTCATCGGATTTGGAAATTTTATCGTAAGTTTTTCTCTTTCACTCGGAATAGCCTTGCGTTCTCGCGAAATTCCGCTTTCAGAGCTGAAAAATTTGACAAAATCCGTATGGGTACAGTTCAAAAAACAACCAATGGCATTCTTCTTGCCCGTAAAATCGAAAATAAATCAAACAACATAAAACTTAAAAGTAAAATGAAGAAATTTTTATTAGCGCTTTTGCTATCATCTCAGCTGGTTACTGCACAAAAAATGAATCCTCTTGTGGGTAAAAATGCGGTAGAACAACAAAAATGGGTGGAAGAGACCTATAAAAAAATGTCCTTAGATGAAAAAATAGGGCAATTATTTATGGTTTCTGTGTTTTCGAGCCAAATTGGAACGAAAAATACGGAATATATTAAAGAATTAATTAAAAAATACCACGTCGGAGGGATTATTTTCTCAAAAGGAGGACCTAAAAGACAGGCAAAACTTACCAATGAGTACCAAGCATTATCAAAAATTCCGCTTTTTATGTCAATGGACGCCGAATGGGGATTAGCAATGCGCTTGGATTCTACTTTTGCCTACCCTTGGAATATGACAATGGGGGCTGTTAAAGATAATCAACTCATCGAACGGGCTGGTATTCGCATTGGTGAACATTGCAAACAGCTCGGAATGCAATTTAATTTTGCGCCAGATGTGGATATCAACACCAATCCTGCCAATCCAATCATCGGAAATCGCTCTTTTGGGGAAGACAAACAAAATGTAGCCCTCAAAGGTATTGCTTTTACCAAAGGAATGCAGTCGGTAGGCGTTTTAGGCAGTGCTAAACACTTTCCCGGACACGGCGATACCTCAAAAGATTCTCATAAAACACTTCCATTGATAGAATTTCCATCTGAAAGATTGTATGATTTGGAAATGTATCCATTTCGAGAACTTGTGAACAATGGTGTAGCGAGCGTTATGGTCGGACATTTGAACATTCCGTCGTTGGAATCAAAAAGCGGACTGCCTTCGTCGCTTTCTCACCATATCATAACCGGCATTTTGAAAAATGAAATGGGGTTTGAGGGGCTTATTTACACCGATGCCCTCGGAATGAAGGGCGTTTCGGAGTATTTACCCATCGGCGAGGTGGAAGTAGCGGCTTTTTTGGCTGGAAATGATATCTTATTGATGCCTGACGATGTCGTCAAAGGATTTAATGCCGTCAAAAAAGCATATCAATCTAAAAAAATTACGGAAGAAAGATTGGCTCATTCCGTAAAAAAAATCCTAATGGCAAAATACAAAGTAGGACTTTACAAATTTGACCCTCTAAACGAAGAGACAATTTATGATAACTTGCACACGCAAGAAGATGATTTGCTCATTGAAGAAATTTTTGAAAATGCTTTGACTGTTGCCAAAAATGATGATAAATTACTTCCGCTAAAAGACCTTGACAAACAGCGTATTGCCTACGTGAAATTCGGAAATGATAGCGGTTGGGCGTTCTATTCAGCATTGCGAAAATATGCCGATGTAGCAATTATTGAACCTAAATCTGCTGAGCAATTGCTTAAAGATGTTGAGCCGTTCCAAACGGTAATCATCGGGCTTCATAAACCTGACAAAACTCCTTGGGACGCCTATAAATTCACTCAAAACGAATTAGTTTGGCTTGAAAGCATCGCCAAAAAAAAGAAAGTTATTTTGAGTATTTTTACTCGTCCGTATGCGTTGCTTGATGTTAAAAGTTTAACAAACATTGAGAGTATCATCGTTTCTTACCAAAATCATAAAATTGCCCAAGAAAAAACGGCACAACTCATTTTTGGAGCTATTGAAGGAAAAGGAGTTTTGCCCGTTTCGGCTCACCCTGATTTGCCTGTGAACACGTCAATTAGCACACCTGCCATTGGTCGGCTTGGTTACGGACTTCCTGAAAGTGTGGGACTTAGCTCTAAAAAATTAAAAGGTATTGACAGTCTTGCTCAAATTGTTTTAGATAAGCGAATGGCGCCCGGAATGCAGGTTTTAGTTGCTAAAAAAGGAAAAATTGTTTACCGCAAAAATTTCGGCACATTGGATTACAATACAAAAAACTTGGTAAAAGACAATACGATTTATGACTTAGCTTCGCTTACAAAGATATTAGCAGCCTTGCCCGAATTAATGAAGTTATATGCCCAAGAGGGTTTCAACATAAATTCCACATTCGCCGACCTTTTGCCTGAATTAAAGAACACAAACAAAGGCAATATGAAAATGATAAACGTTTTGTCACATTATGCCTTGTTCCAATCGTGGATTCCGTTTTATTTAGAAACGCTTGACGCAAAAAAAAAGCCTCTTAAAGAGGTTTATAGCAATGTAAAAACTGATGATTTTTCGGTGCAAGTAGCTAAAAATCTGTATATAAAAAATGATTACATCAACACTATCTATAAAAAAATAGATGACAGCGAACTCATAAAAAAAAAGAAGTATTTATACAGTGATTTACCGTATTATTACTTCAAAAAATATATTGAACAAAAATCAAACTTGCCACTTTCAGATGCCGTTCAGAAAGATTTTTATCGTGCAATGGGAGCATATCACTTAACCTATTTCCCTTTGCAACATTTTCCGTTGGGAAACATAGCTCCGTCAGAAGTTGATATGAATTTTCGTCATCAAGAAATTCGGGGGTACGTACACGACCAAGGGGCGGCAATGTTAGGAGGCGTTGGCGGACACGCAGGGCTTTTTGGAAATGCTGATGACGTGGCAAAAATGATGCAAATGTTCCTTCAAAAAGGATATTACGGAGGGGAATGGTTTTTGCAACCGCAAGTTGTTACCTTGTTCAATACCTGTATGTTTTGTAGTGAAAATAATCGCAGAGGACTTGGATTTGACAAACCCCAACTTGATGGAGAAGGTCCTACGTGTGGTTGTGTACCGATGTCAAGTTTCGGACATACAGGATTTACAGGCACATACGCTTGGGCTGATCCCGATAATGAAATTGTGATTGTTTTTCTTTCAAACCGAACTTTTCCTACCGCTGAAAACAATTTACTGATTAAGGAAAATATCCGTCCGAAAATTCAGAGAATCGTTTATAATTCAATTATTGACCAAAAATAACAAACCCCGACGTTCTATCGGGGTTTTATTTTGTTGTTATTTTTTATTCCTGAGGCGGATTCATTTTGAACGTCTCCATAAACTTGGTCGTGTAATTTCCTGCCAAATAATCGGGGTCATCCATCAATTGCAGATGGAAAGGAATGGTTGTTTTAACTCCCTCAACTACAAACTCATCTAATGCTCGCTTCATTTTAGCAATAGCCTCTTCACGAGTTTGTGCCGTAGTGATAAGTTTCGCAATCATTGAGTCGTAGTTCGGTGGAATAACATAACCACCATAAACGTGTGTATCTAACCGAACACCGTGTCCTCCTGGTGCGTGAAGTGTAGTTATTTTTCCTGGTGAAGGACGGAAATCATTATATGGGTCTTCGGCATTAATTCGGCACTCAATTGAATGCAATTTCGGAAGATAATTTTTTCCTGAAATTGGCACACCCGCTGCCACCAATATTTGTTCCCGAATTAAGTCATAATCAATTACTTGTTCAGTAATTGGGTGTTCCACTTGAATTCGTGTATTCATCTCCATAAAGTAGAAATTTCGATGCTTATCCACCAAAAACTCTACTGTTCCAGCACCTTCGTATTTGATGAACTCGGCAGCTTTCACGGCAGCTTCTCCCATACGCTTGCGCAAATCATCTGTCATAAATGGCGATGGTGTTTCTTCGGTTAGTTTTTGGTGTCGACGTTGAATGGAACAATCTCTCTCCGAAAGGTGACAGGCTTTCCCGTATTGGTCTCCTACAATCTGAATTTCAATATGTCGAGGCTCTTCAATGAGTTTTTCCATATACATACCATCATTTCCGAAAGCAGCACCTGCTTCTTGTTTGGCACTTTCGAGAGCTTTTTCAAGGTCTTCTTCTTTCCAAACGGCACGCATTCCGCGTCCACCACCACCCGCTGTGGCTTTAAGCATCACAGGATAACCCATTTCTTTGGCTATTTTTTTTGCGTGAGCGAGTGATTCTATAAGCCCATCTGACCCTGGAACTGTCGGAACACCAGCAGCCTTCATTGTAGCTTTGGCAGTCGCCTTATCTCCCATTTTTTCAATCATTTCGGGCGAAGCACCAATGAACTTAATTCCGTGTTCAGCACAAATTTTTGAAAATTTAGCATTTTCTGATAAAAAACCATATCCAGGGTGAATGGCATCTGCATTGGTGATTTCCGCAGCAGCGATAATATTAGCTATTTTCAGATATGAATCTTTGCTTGGTGGAGGTCCAATACATACAGCCTCATCAGCAAAACGTACGTGCAAACTATCAGCATCGGCAGTGGAGTAAACCGCCACAGACTTGATGCCCATCTCTCGACACGTACGAATAATGCGTAGGGCAATCTCACCACGGTTGGCTATTAATATTTTTTTAAACATACGCTTGTTTAATTATGATTTATAAAATCCTAAAAATTAGCATTTTTCACTAATCTCTCTCTGAAACCCTATTTTTAGGCTGGGTCAACCAAAAACAAAGGCTGGTCAAATTCCACAGGTGATGAATCATCAACCAAAATTTTCACAATTTTTCCTGAAACCTCTGATTCAATTTCATTGAAAAGTTTCATCGCCTCTACAATACAAATCACATCTCCTTTTTTGATAGTTGAACCCACCTCGACAAATAAAGGCTTGTCAGGAGCCGGACGTCGGTAGAAAGTTCCTATCATAGGTGATTTAATGGTGATATATTTACTGTTATCAGCCGTTTCAGTAGGTTTTGCTTCTGATGTTTCAACAGCAGCAACAGAAGGAATTACCGGCTGTTGCACAGGCAATTGAGGCATAGTTGCAATAGGCATCTGTTGAACATAAACCTGCTCTCTGCCTTCCTCAGGATTGGTTTTGATAGTAATCTTGATATCTTCCATCTCAAGTTTCACTTCACTCGCACCTGATTTGGCAACAAATTTAATTAAATTTTGAATGTCTTTTAAATCCATAATATTCGTTATTAGGTTGTTATCGTAAATATATTGATTTTTAAATTAATACGCCCATTTCAAATAAATAGCTCCCCAAGTAAATCCACCTCCAAAAGCAGCCAAAACAATGTTATCTCCTTTTTTTAGTTGTTTTTCATATTCATTAAGTAATAATGGAATTGTTGCGGATGTGGTATTTCCATATTTGTGAATGTTGACCATCACTTTATCGTCAGTTAAACCGATGCGCTCGGCTGTCGCATCAATAATCCGCTTGTTAGCTTGGTGAGGCGCTAACCACTGCACATCATTTTTAGTGAGTTGGTTGCGTTTCAAAATATCTTCAGCAACGCCTGCCATTCCGGAAACGGCGTACTTGAACACCGTTTTTCCGTCTTGGAAAACAAGATGCTCTTTGTTTTGAATAGCTTGTTCTGTGATTGGACACATCGAACCTCCTGCTTTGATATAGAGATGATTTCTACCTATCCCATCACTTCGCAGAATCTCATCTTGTACACCCAATCCTTCATAATTAGGTTCAAACAAAACCGCTCCCGCTCCATCACCAAAAATAATGCAAGTAGCGCGGTCGGTATAATCCACAATTGACGACATTTTATCAGCTCCAATCAAAAGAACTTTTTTATATCTTCCTGATTCTATGTATTTTGAAGCCACTGAAACTCCAAACAAAAAACTCGAACAAGCTGCCTGCAAATCGAACGAAAAGGCATTTACAGCTCCTATTTCCGACGCTATGTAAGGTCCCGTCAACGCCACAGGCATATCGGGAGTTGCCGTAGCTAAAATCACCAAATCAATCTCCTTTGGGTCTAATCCTTTTTTGGCAATAAGGTCTTGTGCTGCCTTAATTCCCATATATGAAGAACCTTTTCCTTCTTCCTTCAAAATTCGCCGTTCTTTAATCCCCGTACGTGTAAAAATCCACTCATCATTGGTGTCAACCATTGTTTCTAACATTGCGTTTGTAAGCACAAAATCAGGAACATAGCCTCCGATTGCTGTGATAGCAGCGGTTATTTTTGTCATAATAAATACAATTAGTTTTGATTTATACTTAAAGATGTACTGCGTAAATCTCGGCAAAAATAAGCAATTATTGTTTAGCTTTCTAAAAAAAACTCTTTTTTTTGCAAAAAAAACTCTTGCAGAAACTTTTTCGTTTAATTTATAAAATTTATTTCAAAAGAAAAACACAACAAAAGAATACTATAAAAACATAATAATCAATTTATTACACCTTAAAATATTTCACAAGAAATACATTTTCTTTCCTAATTTTTAAACTGAAAATTGTATTTATTATTTGCGATTTTTTATCTATACATAACCATATTTGGAGGTCTATACTGAAAACTTTGCAATCTGAAATCGTTATTTTGTATGTTCGTAAGTTTAAAAATATGATTTCCTTCTTTGGGAATTATAGGAAAATAACAAAATGAAAACTGAATGTTTTGAAACATCAGAAAATCATTGGAAATTTGAAATCCGATAGCGATTTTGGAATATACGTCCGTTTTAAAAAAAGATGTATTTTCTTGTCCTAAAAAACCTACATCTACATTAAAAAATGGATTAAACCGGAATCCAAGCCAATAAAAAGGGTTATAGGCTTGGGTTTGTGAACTCAACACGAGCTTTCTTGTGCCATAAACATCACTGTAAAAGCCTAATATTCCGTCTCTTCCGTTAAGACTAACCTTATCTTTCGGGTGCGAAGTTCTATTAAGCCCTACTGTAAAAGAAGTTTTGAAAAATTGCCTAAAATGCCAATTATTGAGTGAAAAAAGATTGGAAAAAAAGACGCTTTCTCCACGAATGACAGATTGTTTTACATTGTCTTTCAGCAATAAAGAACCTGCTTCAAGGTTGAACGAGTGATACCCTCTTCGGGTGTAATTTGCCCACGAAACTCCTAAACCGAGATAAGGGTAAAATGTGTTGTGCTTTCGGAGTGCACCCGAAACAAGAAACAAAGAATACCCCACATTAACATCTTCAATATCCCCTTGCCTAAAAATGTAACGGTCTTGAACAAAACCTGTGCTATTTACACTAAATTTTGTCAAATACGATTCTTCGTTTGAGAAATAATTCCCTTCATTTAAAAAATCAGGAGGAACTTCAAAATAGTTTGAATTTCGATAGCGAACCGAAAAAATAACGTTATTAATGCGACCAAAATTTCTTTTTTTGGTAGGCACGATATAACTTCCGTAAATATCAAACGTTTTCACACCCACAGGCGGATGATACATACTATCTTGCAGAAAAATATCTTCTTTATAACGATTTTCAAAATATCCTATTCTGCCCGCCCAACGTGCATAAGGAGAGAATACGGGACGCTCCAAAGCCAACTGCTTTGAGTATAAATTCTCATAATCAGTGTAGTAAGATGTAAATAAATCGGCTTGTGAATTCCACAGATTTTTAGCTCGATAACCAAATCCTTTTCCATTATCGCTGAAATTGCTAAAATACTGCCGATACAGAACATACGCTTCGTGTCCCCAACCGAAAAGGTTTTGTTCCGTTACACGCATCCACCCTCGCTTATCGGTCAAATCGCTGGCAAAAAACATTGTCCAACTATCCAAAACCGCTACTTGAATGTCCACCGAATCAGAAACTGCTGAAACTTCCATCGGGCGTATTAGCACTCTTCGAATGTAATTTTGATTTCGTAAAATACGTTCTGATTCCTTCAATAGCAAGGAATCCATTGGCTTATTTTCGCGAAAAAGAAGTTGTTTTTTAACCGTTCTTGATTTCGTTTTTGTATGTAACGCATTTCCGTAAATATCTAATTTCTTTTGAGGTTTTTTCAGTAAATCTCTCTCGCTATATCCAAAAGGGTCTAAGGTAACGATTTCTATTTTTCGTATTATTTTACCTTGATAACTGGCATAATCTATGTTTAATTCTTTTTGAATTTGTTTAGAAGTTGCTGGTTGGGAAAGCGAATCAGAAAAAAAGCCGGCTAAGTTTTTGGTCAGATTATTTTTTTTTAAGCGTGATTTCAATCGGCTGTAAAAATTCTGGTCTTTCTGAACTTGTGCTGAATCTTTTATAACTATATTCATAGAATCAGTTACTTGGGAAAACAATGTAGCTGTTCCCCAAAAAAGCATTCCTATATATAGCCATAATTTTCTGTTCATTTTTTTCGTTTTCCTTGAAAAAATATTTTTAACAGCTCTGCACATTCCGTTTCAAGCACGCCGCCTTTGATTTCAGTTTTTGGGTGAAGCCTACCTCCCATTGCTGTAAATCCTCGCTGTAAATCACTTGCTCCGTAGACCACTCGTGCAATTTGACTCCAATATAAAGCTCCTGCACACATAGCACAAGGTTCCAAAGTAACATATAAAGTACAATTCTTTAAATATTTTCCACCTAAATAGCTCGAAGCCATCGTAATTGCTTGCATTTCAGCATGTGCCGTTACGTCAGTCAAACGTTCGGTCAGGTTATGAGCTCTTGCAATAATTTGATTATCAATGACTATCACCGCTCCCACAGGAATTTCTCCCGCATCGCACGCTTGTTCAGCTTCTTGCAAAGCTCTACGCATAAAATATTCATCATCAAACAATTGGAACATTTTTTTTCAATATTTTTTCAATAAAAAGTTAAGAAATAAAAAAAATCGAAAGTAAGAAAGAACTTCTGAACTTCCTGACTTTCGACCTTTATCTTAAAATTTACCTGCAATGTTTTTATTTTCCTCCAAAAAATCCACCGAGCAAATCTCCCAGGCCTCCTTTATTGTCTGATTTTCCACCAAACATTCCTGTGATATCATCTAAAACATTGCCGTCGCCATTTGAATCTAACAATGAAGTTAATAAACCTCCCGCATTGTTATTTCCTCCTAAAAAGCCAGAAAGCAAATCACCTAAACCATTTGATGAAGAAATATTATTGTCGGATACTTTTTTTCCTAAAAAACTCATCAAAACCGGAGCTAATGTTTGCAAAATTTGCGATACGTTTGATGAAGAAACTCCTGTTTTTGCACTAATTGCGTTAGTTACAGTTGATTGATTTCCTCCCAAAAGATGCCCTAAAATTCCTGCTCCATCTTTGGTAATGTCATTGTTTCCGCCATTATTGAAAAGGCTACCGAGATTGTTCAAGAGACTTCCGTCGTGTTTGTCACTCTGTAAAGCGCTCAATAACCCCGCTGCGCCTTCCCCTGAACTGTTATTTTGGAAAGCTCCCATCAACAAAGGCATTGCCGTTTCAACTACCGATGATGCCTGTGATGAAGAAATTCCTGTTTCTTTGCTCACACCGTTAATAATTTGTTGGAGATTATCTCCCCCTAAAAAATCTAAAATTCCTGCCATTTTTTTAATTGATATTTAATTGTAATACATTTTTATATTTACTTATTTCAGTAAATTAATGATTTGAATAGCTAATTCTGTGCCAATTCTGTCTTGGGCTTCGTTGGTGGCAGCTCCAATATGTGGAGTCAACGAAATATTAGGGTGCATCAACACTTTGATAGAAGGAGTTGGTTCATTTTCAAACACGTCTAAACCTGCAAAACTAACTTTTCCACTATCCAACGCTTCAAGCAAAGCCGTTTCGCAAACCACTCCTCCTCGTGCTAAATTGATAATCCCTACTCCGTTTTTCATTAAGTCAAATTCTTCTTT
>JBGYFE010000171.1:0-13927 GCA_041819925.1 Capnocytophaga sp. | reverse complement strand
GATTTTTGCAAAAATACTCAAATCGTGCAAACCTGAGATGTGGCGATGATTCTGACTGATTTTTTTGATAATCGTTTTAGGCTCAATGATTTGTAAAAATCCCGTTTTTTTGTACCATAAATACCGCAAAATATCGGTAGGACTTTTGAAATAACGACTACATTCGCTCTCTTTTCCTTGTGAAATAAGTTCATCTATGACGAGCATCAAGGTTTCTTTCATCTGAATTTCCGTATCTAACTGAGGAGCAATGTGTTTCAATAAAATTTTCAACGAATCAACCTGAGTGGCATCTAACGGAGTTTTGGACGAAAGCAAACTTTTTAGATAGTTTTCAGCATCGGTATCTGTCCATAAGTCTAACATTTTCAGCTTACTACCTTGCTTTTCAAGTTTCAGTTGCTCAAAAACAAAAGGCGTTCCGCAAAACGGACAACCATTGTAGCGTTCTATTGGGAAAGTTCCCTCAGGAATGATATGCCCGCAAGCGAGTTTTACACCGCTAAACAGTTCATAATCATATACTTTGTCGTTATAATATTCATACGATTCTCGGTCAGGAAGTTCGTTAATTTCCTCATTGTACCAAGCTGTAATCCAGTGGTCATAAATGGTTTCATTGGTCGGAATTTCCCAATTTTTGACCAATGGCGTCCAATTGAGTTTTGTTCCTAAAACTTCTTGAAACATCGCTACAATTTCTTTTTTGACTTTATCAGAAGTGGCATTCAAGGCGTGTAACAGTCTCTCACTCACGCTAAAACCGTGTTTGCCAAGCGTCCGTACAAATAGAAGCGTTTGCCCTTTGGGTGTAGAAAATTGCTCATCAAACCCTGGCAAATAAATGGCATTTTGCCGTAAAGCGATTTTGTGTAATTCTTTCATAATGACTTTTTAATTTTTAATGGTTAATTTTTAATGGTTAATTATTTCATAGCATTTTTCATTGACAATTAACCATTTACAATTGAAAATTAAAAAAAGGTAATTGTGCTTCTAATAAACTTAACAGGTTTTGAGAAGTAAGAAGCACTTGACCTTCTTTTTGGGGGACAGGCAGGAATCGAACCTGCGACACATCATTAGTAGTAAATCATAATTGTCCTGAAAAGGAAATGTTACGATTGTTGGATTGCTCTACCAACTGAGCTACTGTCCCCATTTTAATTTCTAATTCTGAGGCAAAATTACAACCCTAAAACGCAATGTTTTTGCGTAGTTATTTTTTTTTTTGAAATATTTTTTTATTAACCATTAACTATTCCTATTTTCCTTGCAATTTCTGATGGAAGTGGATAAATTTTTTCCGTCGGTAGGAGGCGTTTAGCGTTTTCGGTTTTGCCTTCTTTTCGTAAATTGTATATTTTTTTGACCAAAGGTGTCAAATCCTCAATGGAAACGATGGCCTCGTTATATTTTTCAGCCCAAAAACGGCTTACACCCACCTGAATAGAACGATGTGGAAGTTTCTTGCCGTGTAGGTCGCGTTCGGGGTCCCACTGCACATAGATTTTAGCTTCGGCAAAAAGTTTTTCCCAAGAGCTATCTGACTGATATAGTGTGTTTTCTGGGTGAGTCAGAACGGCATTAGAAAGAGCTTCTTCCCAAAAACTGCGTATTATTTTTATTGCTAAAACATACTCTTGATTTGACTTTTGCCCCCAGCCACTTCGCTCCATCATCCATAAAAAAGACGGTTTTATCCAAGTCATTCGGTTGAATGAAAACGGCGGAACAAACTTCTGCTCACCAATGGCTGCAAAGGCAATTGCCTCATTATAAGCCTGATAAACGGTAATAGTTTCTCTGTCAAAAGTGGCACGGATTTCACGATATTCACTCATTTTATTTTATTTTGGAGCAAATGTATTATTTTAGGACTTTGAAGTCAAAAAATAAGCGTCTACAAAGTGTCTACAAGTAAAAATAAAAAACTGTAATCCGTTGAAAATCAACAATATTTTTTTAATCAAATTTTTTGTTCAGAAATATTTTCATTGAAAATCAATTTATTCCCTTTCTTATCCGCTACAAAAATAAAGTGTTTTAGTCTTTTCCGTAAAACCCTAAAATCATCAGCAGTAAAAAGTTAAAGTATTTGTTTTCAAGAAATTACAATTTGTTAATTCCCGATTCATTTCTCCTCTGAAAAAAATACAACAACTCTGAACTATGGGCATTTTCTATATGTCCAACCATAGCCAAAAAAGTAAATCCATAGATTGGTTAAATTCGTGATTTTTTTATTGATTTACAAGGTTTTACATATTTAAAACCTCTTTATACACTGCCATCAAATCATTGGCAATTTGCTCATCATTAAACTTTTGTACAAAATCAAAACCCTTTTCGGCTCGGCGTTTTCTTTCGGCTTCGTTTTCCCAAAGAAAAATAATTTTTGCACGAATATCTTCTATATCCAATGGATTGATATAGACTGAGTTATCTCCGCCAGCCTCTGGAAGGCAACTTTGATTGCTGGTAATCACCACAGTTTCAGAAAATAACGCCTCTATGATAGGAATGCCAAAACCCTCAAATAAACTCGGATAAATAAAAATATCCGCCAAACGGTAAAGTCCCGCCAATTCAGGCATAGAAACACCTTCCAAAAAGAGAACTTCCGCTCCTGTTTGGGCAATTTCTTGCTCCACTTTTTTGAAGTAAGAAGTTTTTTTGCCAACTACCACCAAAGGGATTTTAGTGCCTGAAAGAGCCTTCACCACAGAAAGCAAATTTTTCCGTTCCTCTACCGTCCCTACATTTAGTACAAAACGCTCGGGAAGGCTGAATTTCTCACGAATTTGAGCCAAAAACGCCTCATTTGGTTTTTCTTTAAAAGACTGATGACAGCCCTGATAAACCACTCTTATTTTATCCTCCGATACGCCTAAAAAATCTACAATATCTCTTTTGGTTTGTTCTGATATTGCGATGATTAAGTCGGCTGTTTCAGCGGATTTTTTGAACTTCCAAAAATGTATTTTTCTATCAAAAAAGGAATAAAACTGCGGATAACGCTCAAAAATCAAATCGTGAATGGTTACAATTTTTTTTATTGGCTGGGAAGTCCATTTTAGGGGCAATTCACCTGACAATCCGTGGAAAATATCCACTCCCAAAGCCTGTGCGTCAGTTCCCATTTTCAGTTGTCTTGCCATTAAACCTTTGCTAATTGGGGCATAATGTACATTTTCAAGGGCTAAAATATCAGCACCTCTTTCATTTTTATTCTTAGAAAGTAAAAAATATTCGTTTTTAGAATAATTATTTGCTAAAATTCTCACCAAATCTCGGGAGTAATTCCCCAAACCTGATGTATTATGGAAAAAACGCTTGGCATCGTAGGCTATTTTCATTGGTTTATGGTTTTATTTTAGATGATACAGAATATTTTTTTATTGATTTTACTAAAATGCTGATTTTTTCAGAATTTCTTCTAATGTTTCATCTATTTTTTTAGACAGTTTTAATGTGTTTTTTAATTTGTATTTGCGGGAAAGTTTATGTATTTTTTGATATTGAATTTCCACTTTTCCTGCCTTTTCAAGAATCAAAATTTTCAGCGGAAGATGTAGTGCAACTTCTTGATTTTCTTGCATTAATTGTGTTCCTAATTTCGGATTTCCAACCACCAAAAGTTTAGTAGGAGCCAAATCCATACCTACTTTTTTACCTTCGCCAGAGTGGTCTATTTCCGCAAAAATGGTGATTCCTTTCTGTGCTAATTGATTCTTTACACGCAAAACCGTTTGCTCAAAATCATACGAACTTTTCACTGAAAATTTCCCCTGAGAGAAAGCCAATATATTCATTCCCAGCAATGTAAATAATAAAAATATTTTCCTCATTTTGAATAAATTTCAAATTTGACAAATGTAATGAATTTTATCAATTACTTTATAGTTTGATTTTAAACACACGAACTTCATCGTTTCTCCACAAGCATTTTCACAGCTAAAATATGCTTACACAACCCACGATTTGCTTTGTGGTTGGTAAACCAATTGCAAGTACATTGATAGTTCCCGCCTTGGGAAATTACGGTGTGTTTTACTTCGGCAGTGCCTTTGACTTCGGCTTTTAGGTAATTGGCGGTATTTTCCAAAATCGATACTTCATTATTGTCGGTTAGTTTCTTGGCATTTTTTAATCTTGGACTAAACCTCCATAATCGCTCTAATTTGAACGGCAAACGACGGTAGAAATAACTATTTTCCAGCGGATTATATCCTAAAAGCCCCAGACTTGACAGCGTATTTTGTAGCGTAGACATCGTTCTAAAATCAATATCGTTTTCAATGGAAATCAGCATAGGACTGAACACTTCATTGGTCTTAAAAAAATTATTCATTCCGATAATCCATTCTTCGGGAACATCGTCTATCATTGCTTCCAGCGTTCTTCCTTCGCCCGAAAATCCACGAAAAACACTTTCCGAGAAAAGAAAAATCATCTCCATATCTTTAAAATTGACCACAAAAGCCACGCTTTGCTCACTCGGATTGCGATAAATAAACAGACTTTCACACAAAAGTAACAAATTTTGAAGCAAATTTAGTCGGTGAATTCCTCCTATTCGTATCCCATCTGCCGATGCTACGGGCGAAAAGCTGAAAATACCTCTTTTTACCAAAAAATAATCTTGTTTTACAGGCGTTTTGGGCAAAGTTTGGAAGAGTTGTATCGCTTCTATTTTTGACAAACGATGAGCCAATTCCATTTCTGACAAATATACCTGCACATTGCCCAAACCTTTTATCCATCGGTCGGGTAAGGCTACTTTTTTCTCGATTATTTTTTGCTTCTCGGTGATGATTTGCGTTTCTTTCGCTCCAACGCTGAACAACAACCTGTCCGAAGCCGATACAGAGTTTAATGCCCTAACACTCACATCATTAAAATCAATATTCGTACATCCGTTTTTCAGAAATTCCCCGTCTAAGGCTTCTTTGTGAAGATTTACCCGTGTATAAACACTATTGCAAGACGAAAAAGCCTCAAACAGAAGTTGCTGATTACCAACCGAAATAATCGGGTCTCGGAGATAAACTCTGGCATCGGGAGTGAGGGCAAAATGCGAACGCACGGTCTTCGCCAAAGCCGATAAACACTTGGATACCAAAAAACTATGCCGAATATCTCCCCAAAAAAAGCAAGGTACCAAACGGTCTTCTTCCAACTCGGAGCAGTGCGAAAAAATCAGCTCTTTATTATTAAAATTCTCTGTAAATACCGATGAAAAGGGATATTGGTACTCAAAGTCTGTCATTTTTTCTGTTTTTAAATATTATTATTTTCTGAATTATTTTTATCGCTAAAAATCAATCGTTTAGCTTTTCTTTCAATTTGGCGATAGCTTTTAGCACAGCCTCCCTATTTTTGGCTGATTTTATAAAGTTAGGAAGTTTTGCCACCATTTCCATTCCGTGTCGCTCTCTGAGGTCAGCCGAAACATAATCTTCTATTTTTAAAAGATGTTCTAAATTCCTTGCCCAGAACAGATTTCCTTTCACTTCCGTTTGCAAAAATAAAGGCAACCCAAAGCTACTTTCGTGCATCATTCCCGTCATTTCTGGGTATTTTTCCCGATACATTTCATATTTCGGCTGAACGATGTGTTGAGCGTTACAATTCGGGCAATTGACCTTCAAATGTAACCATTTTTCTTTCAAATTGGGCTGTTCTTTCTCTATCGGAGTACCGCAATCGGGACAATGAAAGGAGATGATGGCTTTGTAAAAAACCATTTCTTCCGATTTCTTGCAAAAACCACAATGTTTGCATCTTAGCTCGTGTCCAGCAGGGTAATAACCGCCCGTATTGTGCAGTG
Organism: Capnocytophaga sp.; assembly: GCA_041819925.1. Lineage (GTDB taxonomy): Bacteria > Bacteroidota > Bacteroidia > Flavobacteriales > Flavobacteriaceae > Capnocytophaga. The sequence goes on along the minus strand of JBGYFE010000171.1, from coordinate 8,094 downwards.
TTTCAGCATCTTTCCCACAATTGGGACAAACCACCAAATCTACCCAATACGAATCAGAAATCCCTTTTTGTATGTATCTTTTTTTCATTTTCGTTCAGATTTCAGTGAAAAAACAAACTTATTTTTTCTTGCTCTTTGGGGTGAGTTGGCTCACTTTGTCGGCTATTTCTTTGGGCATTTGGACTTTGGTGATGGACAATAATTCCTCATAATAGGTAATGAGTTTTTTGGTGTTTGTGGGTTGTTTTTCCAAATCAAGGTGAATGAAGAACTGCTCCAACGCTTCCCTTTGGAAATCTTTGACTTCTTTGTACAAAAGCGGTCTGTCCAGATATTCTATAAACCGATTCACGGGGGCATACTTTCCTGCCAAAAGTATTCCGACCAACTTGGCAAGATAATTCAAATTTTGACCACGAGCAATGGACTGCAATACAAATTCATTTGCCAAATCGCGTGAAGGTTTTTTCTCAAATAGCAAACAAACAGCCACATATATCCAACCTGAATGATGTACGCGTAAATTATTCTCCACCAAAAACTCCATCGGGAAAACGCCCCATTCTAACTCTGCAACTTCGTTCCCTTGTGCCGTAGTTGGAGCGTAGCCGCACAAAAATCCGTCTAAATAATACGGATTGAGGCTAAGTCTGTAAGCCACATCAGAGCGGGTATCACTTGTTATTTCTCCTGCATTGTAATAGAGGCGGTCGATGGTTTTCTTACGCTTTTTCCCTGCTACATTTTGTTCCAAAGTAGATAAATTCTTATCTTTATCTATTCTTAAACGATACCAAGTGTAGGTTGGTCCATTGTCATAACCTCGTTTGTCTTCTTCTATTTTTATTTCAAAATTAAGAGGCAATCCCACCGAAGGCAAAACGGCGATTTCTGCTGGGAAGTAAGACGACAAATCCGCATTGATATTGGTAATACGCGTAATCTGAGCCCAAAGTGGCATCAGTTCTTGAGTTGGTTTTATCTCTTTTGAATTTCCTAAATAATAATTGATGGCATCGGCGTATTTTCCCTTTAATTTTTGGGCAAGCGTTTTGGCTTCTTCCGAAATAATGGGCAACAGACGATTACAAGCCACGATTAAATCCTCCAAATGCGGTTCTTTTCCTGCCTTTTCGTAAGCGAGGAGCGAATTTACAAGGCTTTCTGCCGACACAAAGAAAGGCGTATGCGTAGACGTGGCAAGAAGCGGGAGTTTATCGCCCGAATTTAGTTTATTTAAAGTCATTTCTGCCTTTTCGTGCAAGAAAACCGACTTATTTTTTGAGTACAGATACCTGTCTTTTCGCCAAAAATTGCTGTAAATGCGGTTGTATTCACTTTCAGAAACCTTGCCTGCAATACTGTTGATGTATTTCAGTTCCTTTTCTTTATCAAAATCATTGGTAAAAGGGCGTTTTTCTGTCCAAGCCAAAAGGAATTCCAGCATAATGGGCATCGTTGTGATGTCGCCCCACTCTCTATTTAATTGTTTGATGTAAGGTTTGATTTGTTTGTCGTAATCTGCTGGAATTTCATCTTGCAAACGGATTAAAGCATCAAAGAAAATGTCAATATCGGCAGGTTTTTTATCGCGAATGCAGTCTCCGATGTGGAACAACAGCTCGTCCCAAGTTTTTAGAGCTTTGATTTCGGTGAAATTTTGAGCGTTTCTATACAGAATTAAAGCATTGTCCACCGCTGTTTCAGTATTTCCAGCTGTTTTAGAGCTTCCCTCCACCGCTGTTTTGTTATTTCCAGCCGTTTTGGAGCTTCCCTCCACCGCTGTTTCGGTATTTAGAGTCATTAATTCGGTATTTCCACCTGACAAAAAGCCTTCTTTGGTAAAAATAGCTTTGGTTTTTTCTTTCAAATAGCTTTCATAAGGCATCAAAACCTCATTTAATGAGTCATTTTTGAAGAATTGAAGCAAAAGATGGGCAGTTTTCTCCTGTAATTTAGCATCTGGATTCATCAGAAGCACTGCCAACTGCTCACGATACAGCATTTCAGGCGATGAAACTTTGAAAATATCTTCCAAAACGGACAAACCGACCAAAATGGATTTGGCACATTTCTCCACCGAAAAAGTCAGCGGGAAATTATCTAAAAAAGCCTGTTTATTAAACTCTTTTTCCGTAGCGATACTTTGGATTTTTCCGATGACATAGTTAATCAGGCTGACTTGCCCTGTTCCGAGCACCGCAAAAAGGTACTGCTGTCCTGCCAAAAGTTCTTCCGCCGTAGGATTGAAAAAATCAATCAAGCGACAATGCCAATCCAAATGCGGTTTTTTCCAATGATTCAGGAGCGATTCCATCAGATTCGTTACGAAATAGCGTGGCACTTGGTAGCCTTTATTTTGCAGAATTTCAAACACTTCGTCCCAATAGGAAGTAACTTTGGCAGCACCAAGTTCGTTTGTTTTTCGGTTAGGATTGTCGCTTTCCCATTTGGAGAGGTCAAGTACTTTTGCTTCGACAGTGTAAAGTTTGAGTAAAACCTGTTCAATCGCTTCGGGATTTTGGAGAAGGAAATCTGCATCGCGGGAAACATTGCGTGTAAACATAGGTATTTCCAGCAAAGTTTTTACAAATTGGTCTTGGTCAAAGGCAATCCAACCGCGTTTGTAGAAATTCCACAGCATCGGGAAGGAGATAAAACCTCCCTCTTTTTGATATTGTTTTATCAAATCCAAAAAGAAACGATTGTCAGGAAGACTGTTGAGAAAATTCTCAATCTCTTGCACTTTTTCAGTCGCCAAGATAGCCATTGGCGTCCGTTCCCATTCATCTTGAATTATCATAGCTTGTTTCAGCTCATTTTTATCTCTCAAAAGGGTGATTAGGGCATACGGAAAAGCGTGAGATATGTTTGAGTTATAATTATAAAATTTTTGCCCTGTAAGTTTCGGACGCGGGAAATCTGCATCGCTATAAGGATTAAGCCTTCTAAGGCGTTGCATAATATCCAAACGCTGCGTGTCATCAAGGGAAATATTGTGCTTCAAAATAGCCGCATAATCTAAATCTGCTATGTGTTTGAGTAGTGCCTCCATAATTTTAAACTAAAAAATTTCGACAAATATACAACAAGAATGCGAACCGTCTAAAAAAAGAGCGTCTACAAAGTGTCTACAAGTAGAAAATAAATTCTATATTATCTTAATTTTCAACGAGATATAATTTATCCCTTTTCATAAAATTACAAAAAATAAAAGTCCCTAAAATTTAGAGACTTTTAGAATAAGGAGCGTTATTTTTATCGTGAAATTATTTACGTTTCAGTACTTTATGAACGGCTTTTAGCACGGCATCTTTATCTAATCCGTATTTTTTCATTAGGTCAGAAGGAGTTCCCGATTCTCCAAAAGTGTCGTTTACTGCTACAAACTCCTGAGGGACAGGATTATTTTGCACTAAAACTCGTGAAATGCTTTCTCCCAAACCTCCGTAATAATTATGTTCCTCACAAGTAACCACACAACCTGTTTTGGCAACCGATTTCAATACCGCTTCTTCGTCCAAAGGTTTGATAGTGTGAATATTAATCACTTCGGCGGAGATGCCTTGTCTTTCCAATTCGTCAGCTGCTAAAAGTGCTTCCCAAACCAAATGCCCCGTAGCGATGATGGTTACGTCGTTTCCTTCGGTAAGTTGAACGGCTTTTCCGATTTCAAATTTCTGATTTTCAGGCGTAAAATTAGCTACCGCAGGTCGTCCGAAACGTAAATAGACGGGACCTTCATAGTCAGCAATGGCAAGGGTTGCGGCTTTGGTTTGGTTGTAGTCGCACGGATTGATAACGACCATTCCAGGGAGCATTTTCATCAGTCCGATGTCTTCCAGAATTTGGTGTGTAGCTCCGTCTTCACCGAGAGTAAGCCCTGCGTGAGAGGCACAAATTTTCACGTTTTTACCCGAATAGGCAATTGACTGACGAATTTGGTCATACACGCGACCTGTTGAAAAAGCGGCAAAAGTTCCCGTAAATGGAATTTTTCCGCCAATGGTAAGTCCTGCTGCAATGCCCATCATATTGGCTTCGGCGATGCCCACTTGGAAAAATCGGTCTGGATTTTCCTCAATAAATTTTTCCATTTTGAGCGAGCCAATAAGGTCGGCACACAACGCCACTACATTCGGATTGGTACGCCCAAGCTCTGCCAACCCCGCCCCGAAACCACTTCGGGTATCTTTCTTTCCTGTGTCTGTATATTTCATTGTAATAAATTGGTTTTTAATGGTTTATTCTTAAAAAGTAATATATTACCCCATCAATATGTATAAACTTGCCCTAATATTTTTGATTTATTGGTCATTTTTTGCGTTTAGATTACAAAGTTCTGTATTTTTACCGTATTTCCATAATTTTTTGAACTAAAATCGGATATATATTTTGCAGTTCATTTCCGTTGTGAATGGGGCGATTCATCGAAAAATCACCGCTATCGTAATTCAACTGCGGATATTTCTCATAAACCACATCACGAATTTCAAATTCACCAGCAGTTTTATTTTTCTTTAAATACGCATTATCAGCAACATACAACAAGCCTTCCGCCCAAATATCGCCTATATTAAAACTATATTTCCCGCTGGTAAAATATTGAATATTGCGGGTAATATCGTTGAAAAACGCCCTTCCTTTAAGCAAAAGCCAACAGCGGAAATAAATAAATCCGTCTGTGGAAAGATATTCATCAAAGGTATAAACACCATTTTCTTGCGAAAAATCACCTTCAAGAATGATGTTTAATTCCGCAATTTCAGCCGTATAAAGAGCGATGAGTTTCTTTTGCAAGGTTATTTCAAACTGCACCAATTCTTCTTTGGAATGCTTGGCAAGATAATTGGTAAGTCGCTCCAAATGCTTTTCAATGTCATAACTTTGCCAATCATTTTTGTTGTATTTATAACTTTTTTCAATGGCTTCCCAAAAGAAATTTTCAGCTTTTTCTTCTTCGGAAAAATTTGTAATATTTTCTGCAAAAGGCTCTTTTTCAGTGTTGTTTTCTTCTAAAAATTCATTAGTAACATCTTGCCAAGTCTCGTACGAAAAAGGGCGGTCATTGTAATACGCCTCAAAAACGGATTCCAAATACGCCTTATCATCTGTAAAAGTGCGATAATGCGTGAAATTTTCATTATCGTGATAAATGCGGGCTTCTATCAGATACGGAACGCCCTGAAATTTCTTGATAACTTCCTCATCACCAGATATATCCGAATGCGTTTGCACATAATTTGGGTTTGATTTTTTGGTATCGTACAGGCAAAGCCAAATGTTCTCATCAAAAGGCAATTCTTCCAACAATTTCTGAATTTCTTGGAAAGAAATCCGAACTCCGCTTAAAACTTCCGTATCAACTTTTTTCATAACCTATTTTTTGTGCTTGTGCAAAGTTACTAAATATTTGTTTATGTAATGAAATCTTTCTGTTTATTCCACCAAAATATCACTTTCATCGCTTAGTTTTTCGCCATAAAATATTAAAACATATTGATTCATCTTGTTCTTATCCAGATTTTTACAATTCAAAAATCGAGATTTGACATAATGCACATTGTCAAATGAAGCTCCTGAAAAATCGCAATTTTCAAAAACAGAATGCTGTATTTCGGATTGATTAAAATTTGCGTTTTTGAACGAACAATTTTTGAAATAAGCTGATTTTATGCTTTTTATTTGAGCATAATCCAACACTGAATTTTCAATAAAAGGAGCGTTTGTCAAGCGAATATTTCCTGAAATTTCGCCAATTTTGGAATAACTAAAATCATTTTCATTGCACAAAAAATTAGCCAAATCAACCATCGATTGTTGCAAATTACTGATATTTGATGCCACCAATGAACAATTTTTCAAAGTGTGAATTAACAAATTTTCCGATTCGATGAAATCTAAAATGGAATTCTGTAACGCTATTTTACCATTTAATTTACCAAAAGACACGTCCGATTTTTCAATGCTAAATAACTGATTTTGAAGATTTATTTCAATACCTCGCAAGTCGGTTAGATTTTTCTCAGTGAGCGGAATGTTTTTTAAGTCATTGTTTTTCAGAAGTTTATTAGTTTCCTCTTTGTTCCATCTTGATTGGAATTTCTTTTTGTCGGTAGCTCGTGGTTTTTTGCCTTTTTCAGCGGGATTCCATTGTGGTCGTTCGGTTTTTTCACGCTGATTATCAGCCATTTTTCTGAAAGTAGCTAACATATCAAGAATGCCCTTGTCGGCCTTCCCTTGTGCTACTTTTCCTACAAATTCAGGAAAATAGACTTCCCATTTGCACAAAAATTCTTCCGATGACTGAATTAAAATTTGCACAGCAAAATCAACATCTTCATATACCCAAAATGCACTTTTCCAATCACATTTAAAACTACCGATTAATGTTTCTTCTGCTTGGAAAAAAGTCATATTTTCACCTTTCCATTGGTGATTTTTAGCAAGTTTTTCGCAAAAAACTTTGATAGTTTCCAGCGAATCTTGTGAGTTATTCGTCAGTTTTGCAAGAAATGATACGCTCATATTCTAATCATTAAAAATTATACAAAAATGCTAAGAATATTCATATTGTTTTTCATATATTCTTCAAATTAATAGCATATAATTCATACTTTTATCTCCCGACTGAAACACTGCTCTTCTTTTTAGCATAGCTACACGAACTATTCTCCAAAAAGTATTTTCTAAATAGTTCGTGTAGCTATCATAAACTCTGATTTTTATTTAAAAATATTGTTTTTAAGGTCTAAAATAAGAAATTTACTCCAATATTACCTCAACTCTGCTAACGCTTTTTCCAATCGCGGAAGTACGTCTTTAATGTCTTGCAAGGAACAGCCTCCCGCCGATGCTCTGAACCAAGGCATTTGTCGAGAATTGCCAAAAGCCGAAAACGGAACAAGTGCCATACCTGCTTCCTTGATGAGATAAAATACCAAATCGGAGGAATCACTCAAAACCTGTCCGTTGGGAGTAGTTTTCCCCACGTAATCGAGTTTAATGGTTAAGTACAAAGCTCCCATCGGTTTGATACTATCTACCGCCAATCCTTTGGATTTCAGCGACTGAATGCCCTGATGTAATGTCTCTAAACTGTGTTTTATTTTCCCTTTGAAATCTGCAACAAACGCATCAACGGCTTGTGTATTCTCCAAAAATTGAGCCGTAGCCTGTTGTTCGGGCTTCGGCGCCCAAGCTCCTACGTGTGTGAGCAAGGCTGCCATTCGTGAAATCACTTCCGACGGACCAAAAGACCACCCCACGCGAACTCCCGTTGCTGCGAAACACTTTGAAGAACCGTCAATGAAAATTGTATATTCCTTCATTTCAGGAATTAAACTCACCGGATTGAAATGCGGTTCATCGAAAGTGAGCATTGCATAAATTTGATCGTACATCAAATAAAGAGGTTTGTCATTCTCGCCTCGTTTCTTATTTTCCGACACAATGAGCTCGCATATTTCCTGTAATTGCGATTTTGAAAACATCGTGCCTGTTGGATTTAAGGGCGAACAGAGTGCTATCAACACGGCATCTTTTAAATGAGGTTTGAGTTCTTCGGCTGTCGGCAAGAAATTATTTTCAGGAAGGGCTTCAATTTCAATTTTTTGCGCCGAAGTTAAGTACGAATAATGGTTATTATTCCACGACGGAATAGGATAAATCACCTTATCACCTGCATCGACAATCGTTTTGAAGGTCGCATAAATCAACGGACGCGAACCGCCTGCCACCAAAATATCTTTCGCAGGGTATTCCAATCCGTAACGAGTTTTCAAATCGTTGGAAATACTCTGACGAAGCGATAACAGTCCGCTGGCTGGTGGGTAATTCGTCAGATTATCGGCATACGCTTTCTGAATTCCTGCTTTAAGTTCGGAAGGAATAGGATAGATGTTTGAATCTAAATCTCCAATCGTTAAATTTGTGATTTTTTCACCTTTGGCTTTAAGGTCATTCACCTCATTTCCGATTTTTACAATTTCAGAACCAATTAAATTCTGTGCTAATTTTGATATTTTCATATATATTTATTATTTAATATGTTAAGTTTAAGTTTTATAAATAATAATCTATATTATTTGTATG
>JBGYFE010000170.1:0-18489 GCA_041819925.1 Capnocytophaga sp. | reverse complement strand
TATGTCAGCCGCTGCATTGAGTGTTTATGTGCGTCCATACCAAGTGGTTCAAGCAAGTAACGTTTACTATGACGGATTTACGTGGACAATGGCACATTATTTAGCACCCATTGCCTATGAAAATTTCTTGCTAACATCTTCTGACGGAAGTGCATCTCTTTCGTTAACACAAGAGTTATTTTTAGTGTTAAAGCAAAAAATAGGTTGCTCAACGATTGAAAAAAAAGCCAACTTCTTTATTTTTTTCGTAAATATAAATCTTTCTTTGTATTTTCGCCCAAAATTCGCAGAAATATAAAAAGGATGGATATTCAATTTAATAGTAACGAAGATTTTAACAAGTTGGAAGTGAGTGAATTGCGACGCCATTTGGCAAAGGTCAAAGAAGGTGGAGGCAAAAAAAGCATTGAAAAATTGCACAGTCAAGGCAAACTTTCGGCTCGAGAACGAATCGAATATCTTTTAGATAAAGACAAAGAATATATTGAAATAGGCGCTTTGGCAGGCGATGGAATGTACGCAGAACACGGAGGTTGCCCGTCAGGGGGTGTGGTAGTAGTTGTCGGGTATGTTTCAGGCAAACAATGCGTGGTGGTTGCTAATGATGCAACGGTTAAGGCAGGAGCTTGGTTCCCGATTACGGGGAAGAAAAACCTCAGAGCCCAAGAAATTTCTATCGAAAACCGATTGCCCATCATCTATTTGGTGGATAGTGCAGGCGTATATCTCCCGTTGCAGGACGAAATTTTCCCTGATAAAGAACATTTTGGGCGTATTTTTCGTAACAATGCGATAATGAGCAGTTTAGGGATTGCGCAAATTGCCGTAGTGATGGGCAGTTGCGTGGCTGGCGGTGCTTATTTGCCTATTATGAGCGATGAGGCGATGATTGTTGATAAAACGGGAAGCATCTTTTTGGCGGGAAGCTATTTAGTGAAAGCCGCTATCGGAGAAACAATTGATAATGAAACACTTGGAGGAGCAACTACCCATTGTGAAATTAGCGGTGTGACTGATTACAAAGCCAAAGATGACAAAGATGCTCTCGATAGGGTCAAACGCACTATGTCAAAAATCGGAGATTACCAAAAAGCAGGATTTAATCGCATAGCGCCTCAAAAACCGCTAAAAAATCCGGAAGAAATCTATGGGATTTTGCCTAAATCACGTTCAGAACAATTTGATATGAAGGAAATTATCTTACGTTTGGTGGATAATTCTGAATTTGACGAATATAAGGAAGGCTATGGGCAAACACTTCTTACGGGCTACGCTCGAATTGATGGCTGGGCGGTGGGCATTGTTGCCAATCAGCGTAAGGTTGTGAAAAACAAAAAAGGCGAGATGCAGTTTGGAGGTGTGATTTACTCTGATAGTGCCGACAAAGCAACTCGATTCATCGCCAACTGCAACCAGAAGAAAATTCCGTTGGTTTTTCTGCAAGATGTTACAGGTTTTATGGTGGGCTCAAAATCCGAACACGGAGGCATCATCAAGGACGGAGCGAAAATGGTCAATGCGGTGAGCAACTCAGTGGTTCCGAAGTTTACCATAGTGGTTGGAAATTCTTACGGTGCAGGCAATTACGCAATGTGTGGCAAGGCGTATGACCCCCGTTTGATAGTTTCGTGGCCGAGCGGAAACATCGCTGTTATGGGCGGAGCGCAAGCAGCAAAAGTGTTGCTACAAATTGAAACGGCTTCCCTAAAAAAGAAAGGACAAGAAATTACACCTGAACAAGAAGAAGTCCTCTTCAATGAAATAAAATCAAAATATGACGCACAAATTTCGCCTTACTATGCAGCGGCTCACCTTTGGACAGATGCCATCATCGACCCACTCGAAACGCGTAAGTGGATTTCAATGGGCATTGAAGCTGCTAATCACGCGCCCATTGAAAAGGCATTTAATTTAGGCGTTTTGCAAGTTTAATAGCTTGATTTTTAATGTTTGTTAATGCGAATTAGAATGTGTTAATTGAATTTTATTAACAAAATTCTTTATATGTATCTACTAAATAAATATTGTTTTTAAGAATTTTTTTATACAAAAGGAATAAAATTCATTATTACGTAATTCTCAAATCAACGCACTTTATTTAGAATTTATATAAATTACATCGAAAAGAAATAACTTTTTTGCATTTGATGTAATATATCATACTTTTGTCCGTGAGAAAATGAATTTTTCAAATAGTTCAATAGGAAAAAATATTAAATAACATATTTTAATATGAAAAAGGTTAAAAACCATAATTCATTTAACATCAGTATGTTTGGTTTCTTGCTGGTGTTGTTATTTTCAACTTCGGCTTTTGCACAAGGCGACCCTGCCAAAGGGGAAACTTTGTTTAAAACAAATTGTATGGCTTGTCATCAGTTAGACAAGCGCACGATAGGACCTGCATTGGGTGATGTTACTACACGAAGAACCAATGAATGGCTTCATAAGTGGATTAACAATAGTGCAGCGTTGATAGCTTCGGGTGATGCCGATGCGAAGGCTATTTTTGAAGAATTTAACCAAGTTCCAATGGCGCCGTATGAGGGAATTCTCTCTCATCAAGACATAGAGGATATTTTGGCATATACAGCAAATCCACCAGCAGTGCAAGAAGCTCTTGTTGAGGAGGAAGTTCCCGTAATAGTGGAAAATCCTGAGGTAGTAAAAGAAAGGTCAGTGACTTATGTTACAACAGTTATTGGTGTTACGGCGTTGCTTATCGCTCTGTTTGTGGTGATGTTCTTGCTTGGCAATGCTTCACGCATCGTAGCAAACGGTGATATCACAGCCGAAGAATTTGCTAAAAGAAAAGAAGGTCTTTTAACCAGAGCTTTTGGCGAAAATCCATTCCTTGTGCTTACCACTGTGTTAGTACTGCTCGTTGGTTCAACTTATCCTATCTACGGATACTTAATGCAGATAGATGTTAATCAAGGCTATGAGCCTATCCAGCCTATCCACTTCTCGCATAAAATTCACGCAGGAGACAATCAGATTGACTGTAAAATGTGCCACTCGGCAGCGCGTGTTTCAAAAACAGCAGGCATTCCGTCATTGAACGTTTGTATGAATTGTCACGAAACCATTTCAGAATATAAAGGGGTTCAAGATGTTGCAAATGGCTACACTCGTGAATTTTACACCAACGAAATTAAAAAATTGTATGAAGCAGTGGGCTGGGACGAAAAAACGTTCAAATACACAGGCGAAACCAAACCTGTACGCTGGGTTCGCATCCACAACCTGCCTGATTTTGCGTACTTTAACCACTCACAACACGTAACCACAGCAGGACTTCAATGTCAGGAATGTCACGGAAAAGTGGAAGAAATGGAAATTCTTCACCAACACGCTCCTTTGACAATGGGCTGGTGTGTGGAGTGTCACAGAACTACCGAAGTAAATGTTGATAACGGATATTATCAAAACTACAAAGAAGTTCACGAAAAACTTGCTAAAAAGCTAAACGTAGAAAAACTTACAATCGCTCAATTGGGTGGTTTAGAATGTGGTAAGTGTCACTACTAATTTTCAATTATTATTAAGAGTTAAATTTCAGATTATAACTATGGCATCAAACAAAAAATACTGGAAAAGTGTAGAAGAACTTAATGAAAATTCAGTCTTAGATACACTGAAACAGAATGAGTTTGTAGAGGAAATCCCTGTTGATGAGTTTTTGGGCGATAAAGCTACACTTGAAGCATCATCAACTTCACGACGTGATTTCTTGAAATATGTAGGTTTTACCACTGCTGCTGCTACGTTGGCTGCTTGCGAGGGACCTGTGCATAAAGCGGTTCCGTATGTGGTACTTCCTGAACAAATTCGTCCAGGAGTGGCTGATTATTACGCTACTGCCATCGCTGACGGATTTGATTTCGCAGGTGTTTTGGTAAAAACTCGTGAAGGACGCCCGATTTTTATAGAACATAACCGTGAAGCAAAAACCAATGGTGAGGCAAATGCGAGGGTAATTGCTTCTGTATTAAGTTTATATGATAGTTTACGTGTTAAAAATCCGACTGCCAAAGGCGGAAGTGCCGTTTCGTGGAGTGATTTGGACACAACAGCTACCAAAGCCTTACAAGATGCAACACAAGCAGGGAAACAAATTGTGATTTTGAGCCATACGTTGGCAAGTCCGTCCTCTTATAAATTGATTGAAGGTTTAAAAGAGAAATTTCCGACTTTGAAATTGGTGGAATACGATGCTATTTCAGAAGATGCTACTTTGAATGCCTTTGAGAAGAAATATGGCGCAAGAGCGATGGCAGACTATGATTTCACAAAAGCCGATGTAATTGTTTCTTTTGGTGCAGATTTCATTGCAGATTGGCAAGGAGGCGGATTTGAAGGAGCATACGCTCAAAAACGCATTCCGAAAAACGGAAAAATGTCAAAACACATTCAGTTTGAGGCAAATATGACCTTAACGGGTGCAAATGCTGACAAACGTGTACTCGCTACGCCTTCACAACAAAAAGTGGCTTTGGCGAAATTCTATGGATATTTGACAGGAACTTCCGTTAGTGGAACGCTTCCTGAAAAAATAGAAACTGCTGTGAAAAAAGCAGCTGAAGAGGTCAGAAAAGCAGGAACAAAAGCCGTTGTCGTTACGGGGATTCAGGACGAAAACGCTCAGTTGTTGGTGTTAGACCTCAATGAAAAACTACAAAGTGAAGCCTTCAATCCTTTCCGTCCAGTAAAGGTAAGAAAAGGAAATGGTGCTGAGTTTAATAAATTGGTAGCCGAAATGCAAGGTGGGCAAGTAGGAGTGCTGGTAATCAATAATTTGAACCCGCTTTACACATTGCCAAATGCTTCTGAATTTGAAAAAGCGTTGGAAAAAGTTCCTTTCTCAGTTTCATTTGCGCTTAAAGCCGATGAAACTGCTCTGAAAACGAATTACATCGCTGCTGCTCCTCACTACTTGGAATCTTGGGGAGATGTTGAATTTAAACAAGATTCTTACGCTTTGATGCAACCTACTATCCGTCCGCTTTTTGATACACGTCAATTCCAAGATGCGTTATTAAAATGGTCGGGGTCTGATAAAACATATTACGACTTCATTAAAGAAAATTGGACAACAACAATTCTTAACGGAGCCAAATGGGATAAGGCTCTTCACGATGGTGTTTTTGTCGTTTCGGCGGAAAGAGAACGTCCTGAGGTGAAAGAAGTTGCAGTGAGTGAACTTGTTAGCAATCTTTCAAAAGCCTCTTCAAATGGATTTGAACTGACGCTTTACACCAAAACAGGAATTGGAGACGGACAACAAGCAAACAATCCGTGGTTGCAAGAACTTCCTGATCCAATTACACGAACCACGTGGGATAATTATCTGACAATGTCCATCGCTGATGCTAACGAATTAGGCATTAAAAATTGGCACGTAGCAACAGGCGCTTTGGACGGAAATTATGTAGAAATTACTGCTAACGGAGTGACTTTAAAAGTGCCTGTACTCATTCAACCAGGACAAGCAAAAGGCTCATTAGGCTTGGCTTTTGGTTACGGAAGAGTGGCAGGAATGAAGAAAGAAATGCAAGTGGGCGTAAATGCTTACAAACTATATCACAACTTTAACAACGTTCAAAGTGTAACTGTAAAAAATGCAGGAGGAACACACGAATTTGCTTGTGTTCAGTTGCATAACACTTTGATGGGACGTGGTGATATTCTCAAAGAAACCACATTGGCTGATTTTAATGCAAAACCTGCCGAAGAATGGAACATAAAACCTGTGGTTTCGTTAGACCACAAAGAAGTTTTGGCAAGTAGCGTTTCTCTTTGGGAAAGTTTTGACCGCACAATGGGGCATCACTTCAATTTGTCTATTGATTTGAATGCTTGCACAGGTTGTGGAGCCTGTGTGGTTGCTTGTCACGCAGAGAATAACGTTCCTGTGGTTGGTAAAGAAGAAGTAAGACGTTCAAGAGATATGCATTGGTTGCGTATTGACCGATATTATTCTTCTGATGACACTTTCGCGGGAGACCTTGAAACTAAAAAAGGCATTAAAGGATTGAGTGCAGCGCTCACAACCTACGGAGAAATGGAAATTGCTTCTGAGAATCCGCAAGTAGCTTTCCAACCGGTGATGTGTCAGCATTGTAACAATGCGCCTTGTGAAACTGTTTGTCCGGTAGCGGCGACTTCACACGGGCGTCAAGGACAAAACCATATGGCGTATAACCGTTGCGTAGGAACGCGTTATTGTGCTAATAACTGTCCGTATAAAGTGCGTCGTTTCAATTGGTTCTTGTATAACGGAAATGACGAGTTTGACTTCCATATGAATGATGATTTGGGAAGAATGGTATTAAATCCTGATGTAACAGTACGTTCACGAGGGGTGATGGAAAAATGTTCTTTCTGTATTCAAAAAACACAAGCGGTTATTTTGAAAGCTAAAAATGAAGGGCGTGCCGTTCGTGAGGGTGAGTTTAACAATGCAGTGGCTTGTTCGGCAGCTTGTTCAACAGGAGCTATGGTGTTTGGTGACATCAATGAGAAAGAAAGTGAAATCGCTCAATTGGTGGCTGATGACAGAGCTTACCACTTGTTGGAGCACATCGGAACCAGACCGAATGTGGTGTACCAAGTGAAAGTAAGAAATACAAACGAGTAATTTATTAACAACAAAGAAATAAATATAGTAAGGATATGGCGTCGCATTATGAAGCACCTATACGAAAACCCTTAGTAACGGGTGACAAAACCTATCACGATGTTACGGTTGATATTGCCCGTCCTGTGGAAGGCAAGGCAAACAAAATGTGGTGGATTGTATTTTCCATTGCTTTGGTGGCTTTCCTTTGGGGAGTAGGAAGTATGATTTACACAATATCTGTGGGTATTGGTACTTGGGGTTTGAATAAAACAGTTGGTTGGGCTTGGGATATTACCAACTTCGTTTGGTGGGTTGGTATTGGTCACGCAGGAACGTTGATTTCTGCCGTACTTTTGCTCTTCCGTCAGAAATGGAGAATGGCTGTTAACCGTTCAGCAGAGGCTATGACCATCTTTTCGGTGGTGCAAGCAGGTTTGTTTCCTATTATCCATATGGGACGACCTTGGTTGGGTTATTGGGTTATGCCTATTCCGAACCAATTTGGGTCGTTATGGGTAAACTTTAACTCGCCTTTGCTTTGGGACGTATTCGCAATTTCGACGTATCTGTCTGTATCATTGGTGTTTTGGTGGACAGGTTTGTTGCCCGACTTTGCAATGCTTCGTGACCGTGCCGTAAAGCCTTTCCAAAAGAAAATATACAGTTTGGTGAGTTTCGGTTGGAGTGGAAGAGCCAAAGATTGGCAACGTTTTGAAGAAGTTTCATTGGTTTTGGCTGGTTTAGCAACCCCTTTGGTACTTTCAGTACACACCATCGTATCGTTTGACTTTGCTACGTCCGTAATTCCGGGTTGGCATACAACGATTTTCCCGCCTTACTTCGTTGCAGGTGCGATTTTCTCAGGTTTTGCGATGGTAAATACACTTTTGATTATTATGCGCAAAGTGTGTAATTTTGAAGACTACATCACCATTCAGCATATTGAATTGATGAACATCGTAATTATGATTACGGGTTCAATCGTAGGTTGTGCTTACATCACAGAGCTTTTCGTGGCTTGGTACTCAGGTGTTGAATATGAGCAATATGCTTTCTTAAATCGTGCCACAGGACCTTATGCTTGGGCATATTGGATGATGATGACTTGTAACGTTTTCTCACCGCAATTTATGTGGATAAAAAAAGCGCGTCGAAGCATAATGTTCTCATTTATCATTTCGCTTGTGGTGAACGTAGGAATGTGGTTTGAGCGTTTTGTGATTATCGTTACGTCGCTTCACAGAGATTATCTTCCTTCGTCTTGGACGATGTTCTCCCCAACATTTGTTGATATTGGAATTTACATCGGAACAATTGGTTTCTTCTTCGTATTGTTCTTGCTTTATGCTCGTACGTTCCCTGTAATTGCACAAGCCGAAGTGAAATCTATTTTGAAATCTTCCGGAGAGAAATACAAAAAATTAAGAGATAACAATCCTAATCACTGAGCATTATGAGTAATAAAGTAGTACACGCATTATATAACGACGATGATGTTTTAATGGCTGCCGTTAAAAAGGTAAGAGCTAAAAATCATCAAATTTCAGAGATATATACGCCGTTTCCTGTTCACGGATTGGACAAGGCTATGGGGCTGGCTCCCACACGTATTGCCATCGCTTCATTTATTTACGGATGTATTGGTTTGACCATTGCTGTTTTGATGATGAATTTCATTATGATTGAGGATTGGCCACAAGATATTGGGGGAAAACCAAGTATGACCTTTTTGCAAAATATGCCGTCATTTGTGCCTGTAATGTTTGAAATGACTGTGTTTTTTGCTGCTCACTTGATGGTAATTACTTTTTATATGAGAAGCAAACTTTGGCCTTTCAAAAAAGCTGAAAATCCAGATGTGAGAACCACAGATGACCATTTTTTGATGGAGATTGCTGTAACAGAGGCAAATATTGTAGAAGTAACAACACTTTTGAAAGAAACAGGAGCTGTTGAGGTTAAAATAGCAGAAAAATAAGAGATATGAAAAATATAGTTAAAATAGCTTTATTCAGCAGTGTATCTTTACTTGTAGTATCTTGTTTTAACAAGCGTGAACCGAATTATCAGTTTATGCCAAATATGTATGAAAGTGCAGGATATGAAACTTATCAGGAATCAAAAGTGTTCAAAGGTGATATGGAAGCCCAATTGCCTGTTGAAGGTACAATAAAAAGAGGATGGCAACCCTATGAGTATCCCGACACAACCGAAGGATTACTTCTTGCCAAAGAAGAACTTAAAAATCCGTTGTTGGCTGATTCTTTGAACATTGCATCGCACCTTGATAACGGAAAGGCTCTGTATGACATCTATTGTGCTGTTTGTCACGGAACTACGGGTGACGGAAAAGGAGTTTTGGTAGAAAGAGGTAAATTTTCAGGCGTTCCGAGTTATGCCGACAAAAACCGTGTCATCACCCAAGGAGGTATCTATCACGTGATTTATTACGGATTGAACGCAATGGGTTCTTACGCTTCTCAAATTAACGAAAAAGAACGTTGGCAAGTGGCTTTGTATGTTGAAAAGCTACGTGATGACTTAGTAAAATAATTTCCTAAAAGAAAGATATTTAGATTATGTACACATTTTCAAATAAATTGAGACTTACTGCCATAATTCTTATGATTATAGGAATTATTGGGATTGTAATTGGCTTTTCGACAGTGCCACATACTGCCGAAGACGAACACACGCTGCATATGTTGCACAACAAACCTTGGGCTGCGATTTATGTTGCCGCACTTTTCTTTATGTTGATTTCTTTGGGAGTATTAGCTTTTTACGCCATCAACAGAGCTGCTCAGGCTGGGTGGTCGCCCGTACTATTCCGAGTAATGGAAGGAATTACCGCCTATTTGTTCCCTGGAGCTGTAATTGTTTATGTGTTGTTGGTACTTTCAAGTTTGCATATTAACCACCTTTTTGTGTGGATGGACGAAAGCGTGGTGGCTCACGATGCACTTTTGCAAGGAAAGCAAGGCTACTTGAATGTGCCTTTCTTTTTGGGTCGTGCGGCGTTTTATATGCTTGGTTGGATAGCCTACCGCTACATTTCAAGACGTTTGTCGCTTGCCGAAGACACCGCTACGGATAACCGTGCTTTTGTGAAAAATTTCAAGTGGGCAGCAGCATTTTTGGTGTTCTTTTTGGTGAGTGAGTCAATGATGTCTTGGGATTGGATTATGAGTGTTGACCCACATTGGTTCAGTACGCTTTTCGGGTGGTATGTGTTTGCGAGTTTCTTCGTGTCAGGAATCACGATGGTTGCTTTGGTGACTATTTATTTGAAAAGCAGAGGTTATTTGGAGTATGTGAATAGCAGTCATTTACACGATTTAGCGAAATTTATGTTTGGTATTTCTATCTTCTGGACGTATTTATGGTTTTCGCAATTCTTATTGCTTTGGTACTCAAACATTCCAGAGGAGGTAACTTACTACGTTTCCCGAATTAGAGATTACAAAATATTATTTTTCGGAATGTTGTTCCTGAACTTTGTGTTCCCACTGTTAGTTTTGATAAATACGGATTACAAGCGTATCAAATGGTTGGTTTTTACTGCCGGAGTTGTGATTCTTGCAGGACACTATGTTGATTTCTATGTGATGATAATGCCAGCGACTGTGGGTAACCAATGGAGCATCGGAATTACTGAAATTTCTGCTGTATTATTCTTTTTAGGATTGTTTATCTTTGTGGTATTCACAGCATTGACAAAAGCACCGCTATTGGCAAAAGGAAATCCGCTAATTGAAGAGAGTAAGCATTTTCATTACTAATAATAGGTAAAAAAACATAAAAAAAGGCTGTCCGCAGAATTGGATAGCCTTTTTAGTTTTTTGTTGTAAATTTAAGCAGTTTTTGTTTAAGTGTTTGTTTTTTTTAATGTATATTTGTGCTGATAATAAAATAATGATAATACTACTAAAAACCAGTTGTTTATGAAAAATAATGTACTATTAGCTTTGTGCTTATTTGCAGCATTTACCACTATGGCACAGAAAAAAATCAAAGTAGCTTGTGTGGGGGATAGCGTTACTTTTGGTTTGGGAATAGAAGACCGAGAAACGAACAACTATCCAGCAAGATTACAAGTTCTTTTAGGAAATCAGTATGAAGTTGGTAATTTTGGTAAGAGTGGGGCGACGCTCTTATCCAAAGGACATCGACCTTACATTGAGCAAGAAGAATATAAAAAAGCAATCGATTTTGCAGCTGATATCGTTGTTATCCATTTAGGGCTTAACGATACAGATCCGCGTAATTGGGTTAATTATCGTGATGAATTTATTCGCGATTATTTGAATTTGATTCAAGATTTTAAGAAGAAAAAGCCAAAAGCTAAAATTTGGATTTGCCGAATGACGCCCATCAGAAACGACCATTCTCGCTTTCTTTCAGGAACACGTGATTGGTATTGGCAAATTCAACAAACTATTGAGCAAGTCGCTGTTTTGGCAAAAGTAGATATTATTGACCTTCAAGAGTCATTGTATGACCGTCCCGATTTGTTGCCTGATGCACTTCACCCGAATGGAGAAGGAGCGAGGCTTATAGCAAAAACAGTTTACGGAGCTATAACAGGCAACTTTGGAGGGTTGCAACTGCCTTCTATTTATTCCGATAATATGGTTTTACAACGAAATAAAGAACTTTTTCTGCAAGGAATTGCCAATGCAGAAGCAGATGTTGAGATTTTCGTTGAAAAAGAAACCTCAGCGGGACGAAAAACAAAATCAAAAAATCGGATTATCCGAAAAATGAAAGTAAAAACAGCTTCCGACGGAAAGTGGCAGGCTTCTTTCGCACCTTTTGAGGCAGGAAAAGGGTATCAAATCCGAATTTCTTCCGGAAAAAAAACAATTGTACTCAAAAATGTGGCTTTTGGAGATGTTTATCTTTGTTCAGGACAATCAAATATGGCTTTTTTGTTGAAAGACGAAGCTACATTTGATAAAAATAAGGACTATTCCAGCGATAACATACGCATTTTTAATATGTTGCCTCGAAGAGAAACCCAAGCCATTGAATGGGAAAAAACGGTGTTGGATTCTATAAATAGGTTAGAATATTATAAACCAACAGTGTGGCAATCGCTTTCCGCACAAAATGCTCCTAATTTTTCGGCAGTGGCGTATTTTTTTGGAAAAGAAATTGCTGATAGTGAACAAATTCCGATTGGATTGATACACAATGCCATAGGAGGGTCTAATTTAGAATCGTGGATTGACCGAAAAACATTAGAATTTTATTTTCCTGAAATATTAAAAGATTGGACAAAAAATGATTTTATAATGGATTGGGTCAGAGGGCGTGCCTTGCAGAATATGAAACAATCTGATGGAAAAGGGCGACATCCGTATGAACCTGCTTACCTATTTGCCTCAGGAATTAAACCATTGAACCATTATTCAATAGCGGGTGTTTTATGGTATCAGGGTGAATCAAATGCACATAACATTGAAACCTTTGAACGTTTGTTTCCTCTTTTTGTAGAAAGTTGGCGAAAAGAATTTAATGATGAAAAATTACCTTTCTATGTTGTGCAACTTTCAAGTATTGGCAATCGACCTACGTGGGGTTATTTCCGTGAAGCTCAACGTGTTTTGAGTAAAAAAATACCACATACTTATATGGCGATTTCGAGTGATTTGGGGCATCAGACCGACGTACATCCACGTCAGAAAAAGCAAATAGGAGAACGTTTAGCACTTTGGGCATTACAAACGCATTATGGAAAACAAAATGTAAATCCGTATTCAGCTGAATATAAATCGGTTGAAGTGAAAGATAAGGCAGTTTACATCACTTTTGATAAAGAAGATGTTTTGAAAACTTCTGATGAGAAAGATTTGCAAGGATTTGAAATTGCAGAAATAGAAGGATTGTATTATCCGGCAAAAGCTCAAATCATTGAAGGAAATGTAGTACAGGTTTTTTCTGAAAAAGTCAAAAATCCGAAGTTTGTGAGATATAATTTTATGCCTTTTGCCACCGGAAATTTGGTAAATAGAAACAATTTGCCAACATCTACCTTTAAGATTGTTATACCTACCTTGAAATAAATTTTTAAAACTCTCTTCATTTTTGTGAAAACTAAAAAGCTGTCAGAAACTAAAATCTGACAGCTTTTTGGTAATGTTGATGAATTATTTTTTCTTTAAAAATCCGATGAGTAAAAGCACCCAACCGAGCATCAAAAGCAGTCCGCCCAGAGGAGTGATGAGCGCAAACGAACCGATGTCAATTGACGTAATGCTTTTAGTAGCAAGCAAGTAAATAGACCCTGAGAAGAAGAAAACACCCATCAAAATTGACCAAAAAGCCATTCTTCGGGTTTTATCCGATAGGTTTTCAATTAGGGCTAAAAATAATAAAAACAGTGCGTGATACATCTGATAACGCACTCCAACTTCAAAACTTGCAAGCGATTCTTCTGTCAAATGCCTTTTGAGTGAATGTGCCCCAAATGCACCTAAAATAATAGAAGTAACACCTAACAAAAGTGCTGTGATGATAATTTTTCTTTTCATTTTTTGAAATCTAATTTGTGCAAATGTATAATATTTTTCACACTTCCGAAAAATATATTACTATTACAAAAAAGAAATTACGTTTTGATAAATTGCCTCTATTTTTATAAATTTGCAGTTTCAAAAAAGTATGCAAAAAATCATATAAAGGCAAAAAAGAAAGTAATGAAAAATAAAGAACTAAAATTTAGAACAAATATAAATTGTGGAGGGTGTGTTAAGGCTGTAACACCATATTTAGACAAGGTAGATGGCATTTTAGAATGGAATGTAGACACCACTGATAAGAACAAAATTCTTACCGTGAAGTCCGATGGAATCACCCAAGAGGAAATCATTGAAATCGTGAAAAAAGCAGGATTTGAGATAGAATCAATTGTATGAAAGAAACTTTTATCAGTTTACTTTACTCATTTATCATCTGCCAGAGCGTATCTTTCAACTTTTGAATGCCTTTGCCCGAAACCGATGAAATAAACAAAAACGGAACATCTTTGAGTGCAGGTTTTATTTCTCGTTCAATTTCGGCAGTAAGTTCCTCATCGAGCATATCCGATTTTGAGATAGCAATAAGTCGGTCTTTATCAAGCAATTCAGGATTGTATTCTTTTAACTCATTCAGCAAAATGTGATATTCTTCAATGATGTCCTTACTATCAGCAGGAATTAAAAAAAGTAAGGTAGAATTTCGTTCAATATGACGTAAGAAATAGTGCCCCAATCCCTTTCCTTCGGCAGCTCCTTCAATAATTCCAGGTATGTCAGCCACCACAAACGATTGAAAATCACGATACTCTACAATTCCTAAATTGGGTTTCAATGTCGTAAAAGGATAGTCACCTATTTTTGGTTTTGCCGAAGTAATTACGGATAAGAGAGTTGATTTTCCAGCATTTGGAAAACCTACAAATCCCACATCAGCAAGCACTTTCAACTCTAATAAAAGTTCCATTTCCTCACCAAGTATTCCAGGCTGAGCGTAACGTGGTGTTTGGTTGGTAGCTGTCCTAAAATGCCAATTCCCCAAACCTCCTTTGCCACCTCGCAAAGCGATGACCTCTTGCTTATCTTCTGTGATTTCAAAAAGAATTTCATCTGTAAGCGCATTTTTTACGATTGTCCCTAATGGAACTTCTAAATAAACATCTTGCCCATCGGCTCCTGTGCTTCGGCTTGCTCCTCCGCCTTCTCCGTGTCCGGCTCTGAAATGTTTTTGAAATTTGAAGTGAATCAGTGTCCAAAGGTTTTTGTTGCCACGCACAATTACGTGTCCGCCCCTGCCTCCGTCGCCCCCATCAGGACCACCTTTGGCAACAAACTTTTCACGATGCAAGTGTACAGAACCCTTTCCGCCATTGCCTGAGGCAACAAATACTTTTACATAATCCGTAAAATTTCCTTCGGTCATTTTATTTTGTTTTTTTTAACGCGAGGGCGAATAATTTGCCCCTACTGATGATTTATTTTATGTTTGTCAATGCTCCAAACTTTGACAATGTTTTGGTATTTTACACCATTTTGTTTTTGAAATTACTCGATTTTTTTGGGCGTGCCCCTATCGGGTCGGGCTGTTCGCTATTACTCCTCGCTCCGTTGCACTTCGCTGCGGGGTAGCCGCTTCCATCCCTCACGCGGGGCTAAACCGCCAAAATTTGGTTTCAAAAAACAAAATAATACAATATTCTTTAAAACTTAAATGGTATTAACGCGAGGGCGAATATAATTCGCCCCTACTGCTAATGTTTTTGGTTTTTCCGCACGAGGGCGAATATAATTCGCCCCTACTGTTAATGTTTTTGGTTTTTCCGCACGAGGGCGAATATGATTCGCCCCTACTATTTTTGTAAATTATCAATGGTGTTTGACAATCTTGCTGTAATTTCGTCAATGCTTCCGATACCGTCAATAGCGTGATATTTTCCTTGTTTTTGATAGAACTCAATCAACGGAGCGGTTTTTTCGTTGTATTCAACAAAACGATTTCTGATTTTGTCTTCGTCTTGGTCATCAGTCCGACCGCTTACTTTTCCTCTTTCAACAAGACGTTGGATTAAGATTTCATCATCGGCTTCCAATGCCAAAGTACCGTGAATTTTCATTCCTTTTGAAGTTAAGAAATTATCCAAAGCCTCTGCCTGTGCAATGGTTCTCGGAAAACCATCAAAGATAAAGCCTTCTGCTTCTGAATTGTTTTCCACTTCTTGTTGCAACATTTGAATGGTTACTTCATCAGGCACTAAATCGCCTTTATCCATATACGATTGTGCCAACTTTCCTAATTTTGTTTCATTTTTTATGTTGTAACGGAATAAATCGCCCGTTGAAATATGTACTAAATTGTATTTATCTTTCAAAAATGCGGCTTGCGTACCTTTTCCAGCTCCGGGTTTTCCGAATAAAACTAAATTTGTCATTGTTATTGATGTGTTTAATTGATATATATGTGGTAAATTTCGACCTAATTCATCATAATCAAGCCCATAACCTAAAATAAAACGGTTAGGAATAGGCATTCCGACGTAATCGATTTTTAAATCCTTTTTGTAGGCATCAGGCTTGAAGAAAAGCGTAGCGATGCGCAAGGATTTCACGTTTTTATCGCCAAAAATTCGGTAAATTTCTTCCAAAGTATTGCCCGTGTCGATGATGTCTTCAAGTACCACCACATCACGCCCCTGAACAGGAACGTCTAACCCGATAAGCTCATACACTTTCTCGGTAGATTGCATTCCTTGATAGGACGATAGTTTTACGAAAGTGATTTCACAATCCGATTTATATTGCCTTATGAAATCGGCAGCGAACATAAACGACCCATTAAGCACGGCAATGAACAGCGGTTTCGAGCCCTCCAAATCCTTGGCTACTTCCGAAGCTAAACGCTTGATAATTTCCTGAATTTGTTCAGCATCAATGTAAGGTTCAAAAAATTTGTCGTGTACTTTTATCTTTTCCATAAAGTTTAAAAAATAAAGAGCAAATTTACGTTTTTTTTCCGAAGAAACAAGATATTTTGTGTAGTTTTGCAATCATAATTCTTTCAAAGAATGAGCAAACTAAAAAAATTATTCAAGCATACGTTTATTTATGGTGTAGCGACGGTTTTGCCTCGCGTCCTAACACTTTTATTAACAAGACTTTACGTTGACAAACTTGACACGGATAAATTCGGAATTTATTCGGGTTTGTTTGTGTACCTCATTTTGGGCAACGTGTTGCTTTCTTACGGAATGGAAACGGCTTTTTTTCGGTTTATGAATAAAAGCATCAATCGTGAAAAAGTGCAATCGACGGCTCTTACTTCCTTGTTTGTTAGCTCTTTACTATTTTTAATCGTTGCTTTTTCACTTCGGAATTACATTGCAGAATGGCTGAATTATGACGTAAGATTCATCACATATTCTATTTATATTTTGGTTTTTGATGCTTTGGTGGTCATTCCATTTGCGTGGCTTCGCAATCAAGGAAAATCGCTGACGTATGCTGTGCTAAAAATCGGAAATGTTGTGGTTAATTTATCTCTTAACTTGTTCTTTTTCTTGATTTTAGAAAAGGAATCTGTTAAGGTAGAAAATGGTGTTTATTATATTTTTATGTCGAATTTGGTAGCAAGTTTATTGACTTTTGTGGTGTTGCTTCCGTTATATTTTCGCATAAAACTACGTTTTTCTTTTTCTTTATGGAAGGAAATGTTTCGGTATGCGTTTCCAGTGCTGATTGCAGGTATTGCTTTTGCGGTAAATGAAGGTTTTGACCGTGTTTTTTTGCGTATGCTTCTACCAGCTGACACCGCTGACACCACCATCGGGATTTATTCGGCTTGTTACAAGATGGGAGTTTTTATGACTTTGTTCGTAACTGCCTATAAATTAGGAGTTGAGCCTTTCTTTTTTAGTAATGCACAAGAAAAAAATGCGCCACAAACGTATGCTCTGATAACGGAATATTTTACGATTTTTGGAGCATTTATTCTGCTTTTTATTTCGGTTTACACAGATTTTTTCAAATTTCTGTTTATCCGCGATTCGGCATACTGGGAAGCGTTATGGGTCGTTCCTGTGATTTTATTGGCAAACCTTTGTTTGGGCATCTATCACAGTCTTTCGGTTTGGTACAAAATTACTGACCGAACCAATTTCGGAGCGTATATTTCCGTTATTGGAATGATTATTACGGTGATTTTGAACTTTTTACTAATTCCGATAATAAGCTACAAAGGTTCTGCTTTGGCAACTTTGGCAACTTATTTTGTGATGATGTCCGTATCCTATTTCGTAGGACAAAAAAAATATCCAATTCCATACAATATCAAAAAAATGAGTTTTTATCTCATATTCAGTGTATTAGCTTCTTTTTTGGTATTTTACGTTCTTGACAGAAATGTTTATGTGGGAACAGCTTTTATGCTGATTTACATTTTAATCGTGATTAAAAAAGAACCTCAGCTTCAAAAAATTTTGAAACGTTAAGGAGCTAAAAGCAATGAAATATCTTCAATGAGCATTTCAATGTGTTGATTGTCCAATCCGTTGTAGTAAATTAAAGGATTTCCGTTGGCATCTTTGCGAGAAACGATATTTCCTTTTTGGTCAATCAAAGCAAATAACCCCGAGTGTTCAAATCCATCTTCGCCTTGTGCTGTGTTTTGTGCGTGAATGTTAAATCCGTTGTTCGCTAAATCATAAATAGCCTCAACATCGCCCGTAAGTAAATGCCAATTAGGACTCGTAATTCCGTGTTTTTCAGCATATTTCTTTAATACTTCGGGCGTATCATTAACAGGATTTATTGAAAAAGAAGCAAAACCAACATCTTTCCCTTCAAATGCGTTTTGGATTTTTACCATATTGGAAGTCATAATCGGACAAATAGTGGGACAAGTAGTAAAGAAAAATTCTACAAGATATACTTTTCCTTTGTAACTATCATTCGAGATAATTTGATTGTGTTGGTCGGTAAATGAAAATTTAGGAGCTTTCCCAACAACAACCAATTTTGAATCAGAGCAAGCTGATAAACCAAGCAAGATAAAAAGAATTATAATAAAAGATTTTTCGTAGATTTTTTTTACATATTTCATAACGATTTTTGCCTAAAATATGACCTTTTTGAAACATTAAACTTCATTGACAGTCAAAAACAATGATTATTAACACATAAATATCCCAAACAGAATAAAAAATGTGTCTTTTTAATAAAACAACTAAAAAAACTCCCCTTTCCTTCTGAAATAGAAAGTTTTTTTGGGGCTATTAATATGCTTTCACAGCTTCCACAAAAGCACGTGCGTTCTCAACGGGAACATTGGGCAAAATTCCGTGTCCTAAATTG
>JBGYFE010000169.1:0-3583 GCA_041819925.1 Capnocytophaga sp. | reverse complement strand
GAAATATTATCTCGTTTTTTGCCTTCTTGAACGTTTTTACAAATCGTTTTACCGCCGCATTTCCAAAGGAGAATACCCATATTTCCGTTTAAATGCCGTGCTAAAATGCGAAACGTATTCATATCCGCAAAGTAACGCCACTTCTGAGATAGTTTTTTCAGTATCAAGTAAATACTGCTTTGCCAATTGCATTTTATAATCAAATAAATAACCAAAAACCGTTGTTCCGAACATTTCTTTAAAACCACATTTGAGTTTTTTTTCGTTCAAGCCTACAAGTTTGGAAAGTTCTGTAAGTGAGGGAGTTGAAAGCAAATCTTGCACAAGAAGTCTTTTTGCTTCGTGCAATTTGTCTATATCCGCCGAAGTTTTGCAATGTGAAAATGTTTTCGGAAATTTATTTTCAATTTGACTCATTTGCAGTAACAATTCAATTGTTTTTAAATCGGCATAAACACCAGAGGCACAACCCATTAGAGGAGCATTTTCTAATTGTTGCAAAATCGTATTCATTTCAAAAGAAATAGGCGGACAACAATCATCAAAAAGCATAAAATTGCGTTCTTTTTGGTAACGTTTGTATAATTTTTCAAACACTTCGGGATATTCCGATGCCAATTTCAAAAAATGTTCTTGCGATATAATAACTGACGACAATACGGTATGTTCTTGTTTATGAAACATATCATATCCCCAAAAGTTATCACTCACAAACAAAGCATTGAATGTGCCTTGCTTGCTTTGCAATTTCAACTGATTCGTTCCAAGATAAACGCCTCTTTTTGACTGATTTAAAAAACTCAACCGAACCGTTGGAATTTCTACCGTACCATAAATGATTGTATCTTGAATAAAAGATGACAACCATTTCATCAAGATGCTTTCTCCAATTTTCATTGATTCTACCGAAAAATTTCCCAACGTATTTTGGTGAGAAAAAGAAATTCTCTCCTGTTCACATTGATTGGAAATAATATCATTAAATACAATTTCTTGCAGATTTTCTTCATTTAACTTCATAAAATTCCCTTTATATTAAAATTTTAGTACGTCATATTTAAATACTTACGAATAGTTCTTTATAATTTTGCCTCTCAAATTTATTTAGAACAAAATTAAATAAAAATAATTACAATGCAAAAATATCTTTATTTTTTTCTTTTATTATTATGTACAAACAAAATAGTGGCTCAAATTTCTTACGGAAGTCTTTCAGGAAAAATAACCGATGCAAGTACTCGGCAAGTTTTATCAAACGCTGACATTTACTTGAAAGAAAATCTAAAAGGAACATCATCGGACGGAAAAGGAAACTTCCGATTGGAGCGAATAACCAAAGGAACTTATACCGTTGTTATTTCATATATTGGCTATGAAACCGTTTCTAAAAAATTGACTATCAATGGCGATGAAGTACTAAACATTGCATTAACTCCGCAAGCTGAAAACTTAAAAGAAGTTGTAGTTACTTCTTCTAAAAAGGAAGAAAGAGAACTGCGAAATAGCGCAATGACGGTTTCGGTGCTTGGGTCAAATTTATTTCAAGGAACAACCAGCAGCTTGAACGATGTTCTGAACAAAACGGTAGGTATGACCATTCGCAGTACGGGTGGCGTGGGAAGCAGCTCACGCATTTCGGTTCGTGGCTTGGAAGGCAAACGAGTTGGGATATTTTTAGACAACAATCCGATGAACCAATTTTCAGATTTTATATCGCTTCACGATGTGCCAATCGATATGATTGAACGTGTGGAAATCTACAAGGGTATTGTTCCTGCTCGGTTGGGTGGCTCTGCTATGGGAGGAGCTGTAAATTTGATAACCAAAAGTTATCCTCCTGTTTATTATGATGTTAGCTACGAAATAGCTTCGTTCAACACACATATTGCACAATCATTATTCAAACGTAATTGGGAAAAATCGGGGCTTGAATTTGGCTTTTCTGCCAATTATACTTATTCGGATAACGATTACGAAATGGATTTGCCTCATCATCGGGGGTTGCGAGTGAAACGTGACCACGACCGACATCGAAAACTCCTTGTAGGTGGCGGACTGAAAGCTACCAAATGGTGGTTTGATGAACTTTCGGTTGAGGCTGTTACCGTCCGTTCTGACCAACAAATACAAGGTATTGAAAATAATATCCAAAAAGCCTACAACGAAACCAAACTTAATGTTTTGGTATTGGAAATGGAAAAAAAAGATTTCTTTCTGGAAGGATTAGACTTCAATTCTGATACGAGTTATGGCTGGTTGAGCTACCAATTGGTTGATACCTCAGCCGTACGATACCATTGGGACGGAAGCACTTATCCGCCTACTTCCATTTACGGAGGAGAAATAGGAATGTATGGCTCGTTGGCAAAACGAAAAAGTCGGACACTAACCAATCTAAGTAACTTTGAGTATATTATCAATGAAAATCAAAGTATAAATCTTAATTCTTATTTGAGTGTCATTCACAATTCGCCTTCTGACCCAATAAAAGAAAAAGTTATTGGCTATCGAACCGATTTTGATAACTCAATGCTTAGTTGGATAGGCGGACTTTCATATGATATAAGCAGTAAAAACAAAAAATGGCTCAATTCGCTCAATGTGAAATATTATCATTACCAGAGTGATAGCAAACAAGCAGGATTGTTAGGGCTTGGAGGCGTGAAAGATTTCAATATAAATCAAAATGATTACGGTATTAGTAATGCGATACGTTATAAATTCACTGAGAACTTTATGATAAAAGGTTCAATGGCTTATGAAGCACGTTTACCGTCAGATACGGAGCTATTGGGAGACGGATTTTTGATTGCACCAGCCCAAGAACTCGTTCCGGAACGAAGCAGAAATGCTAATATTGGATTTCTATACAATAGAACAGACTTAACAGACGGTAAGTTAGAAGTCGAAGTCAATGGGTTTTACTCATACGTAACTGATATGATTCGTTTTACGGGTGGAGCACTACAATCAAGATATGAGAACTTCGGAAAAATGCAATCAATGGGAATAGAAGCCGAAGTGAAAGCCGATATTTTTCCGTTTCTTTACGGATATGCCAATGTAACGTATCAAGACTTACGTGATAAGCGTGAATTTGAACCGAATACACAAATTCCGAATGCAACTAAAAACAAACGCATACCGAATATTCCATATTATATGAGCAATGCAGGATTAGAGTTCCATAAAGAAAATTTATTTGGCGGAAGAGGACAAAACACACGCATAATGCTCGATTCACAGTTTATAGAAGGATATTGGTATGACTTTGAAGTAAGCCGATTTCAAGAGAAACGAATACCAAGAAGTTTAGTATTCAACTTTGGAATAGAACACAGTTTCAAAGGAGGTAAAATACTCCTTTCAGCCCGTATAAATAACTTAACCAATCAAAAAGTGATTTCAGAATTTAACAGACCTCTTCCTGGTCGTAACTTTGGATTAAAAATTCGATATAGAATATAATAATCAATACACAAAGATAAATTACAATTATTTTTGTCGAAATAAAAAAAAGATATGATAGAATAAAAAAGACGTGCAATAAAACAAAAAAGATATGTGATAGAATAAAAAAGAT
>JBGYFE010000168.1:0-2573 GCA_041819925.1 Capnocytophaga sp. | reverse complement strand
TCTGATAGGTTAGAGCGTGGTATTAGCAAAATTAAAGAGATTATTCAAAAAATAAAAGAAAAAATACTCTCTCAAAGGAAAAACAAACAACAAGGCATGAGAAGATAGTCTTAAAAAGCTTAAATTTGCGTTTTGAGAGGTTTTAGCGTTTATTTCGTTTAGTTATCGGCATAATCGTTAAAACAGGCGTTATCGTAGCGTAAAAGCCCTTGAGCGTAGCGTGGCTTTGCAGTGGAGATGTTGTCTGTTAGATTATGAAAGCCGATAGCTGAATGAAATAATAAGCGATAGCGTCTTTATATTTCGGTAGGAGAGGCTCAAGGGGATTTTAAGGGGAATGAATTTCCCCTTAAGGTCTTTTTATTTTTATTTGGTTAGGGAAAAATGGGGGGCTACTACGACCCCCCATTAGGTGCCGAGTGCCACTTTTTTAGAAAAAACGCTCAAACCCTTACTCTCCCAAGGGTTACAGCTACTAAAAAACCGCCAACGAATCGCCAACGTTTTACCAATTTTTTTCTTTTTTGATAAAGATGTACATGTTTAATATAATTATGTATAATGATATAGAAAGTTAAAGAAAAGGAGTGGATTTTATGTCTGAAGAGAAAGTTGAGTATCAGGTTGTCACAGTTCGTATTCCGAAAAAATTATACGCTGATTACAAAGAAGCACTAAAAAAAGATGGAAAAATTGTAACTTATGATGTTAGAAATTACATGAAAACAGTAGTAGAAGAATATAAGAAAGGGGAAAAATGAGCATAAAAAAAGAGCGTCTCCGCAAAAGTCCGCTCGTAGAAAATGCTTTTATTTTCAAAGGTAATTATACTATATGACTATTAAAAAGACAAAAGCTAGAAACTTTTCATTTATCATTTATCCTGAAAGTATTCCTGAAGATTTCGTTGAGTGTTTAGAAAAGCTAGGAGTTCCTATGGCTATCAGTCCGCTTCATGATTTGGATAAAACTGAACGTAAATTTGAAGAGCTAAGTGCTGATGAGCAGAAAATAATAAAAGACGGTGGATCAGTTTATAAAAAAGCACATTATCATGTTTTGTATATCGCTAAAAATCCAGTAACTGTCGAAAGTGTTCGGAATAAAATAAAACGCGTCTTAGGAAACAAGTCACTTTCTCATATCGAGATTGTTGATTATGTCCAAAATTATTTTTTGTATTTAACTCATGAATCGAAAGATGCTATCGCAAAAAATAAGCGTAAATACGATAAAAAAGATATTATTTATATCAATGATTTTGACATTGAACGGTATATCACGCTCGATGAACATGAAAAAAATGACTTGCTAAATAAAATTTGTGGGCTGATTTATCAGTTTGGTTTTGAAAACATGTTCGATTTTTTAGATTTTTATCACAGTAGAAAAGATGATTATGATTTGCCTAATCTTGATGTTCTTAACACTGTGATAAAAGGTAATACTGGTTTGCTCCGTTTGCATTTTGATGGTGCTTATCAGCAGAACAAAAGAAAGATGGAACAGGAGAAAAATAATGAAAAATAAAATTTATCGAGTTTTAGAAGATGATGAAGTGGTCGCAATTTTTAATCGCAAAGAATATGCGAATGATTTTATTGATTATCAAGCAACAATCTCACCTAAAGAATTTACGATTGAGGAAGTTGCATTGGCTGATTGGTTGCTTCAGCCAAGAGAGTTTTAATTTTTTGGGAACGGTCATTGGACTGTTCCTTTTTTTATTTTTTCGGAAATTGGCAAAGTAGCCAACACCGAAAAAGTAAAAGCAGCGAATGACAAATTGAAAAATTTGGCACAGCTGTATCGCTAAAAAAGTGAGGTTCATAAATTGCCTAAAGGCGATTTATACCGAACGTTTTAGCTCGACTGTTTACAGTCGAATAGCCCTCGGCAGAGCACGTTCTCTTGGTACAAGAGTATAACGTGCTATACTCTCATTTTTAAAAACTCTTAAATTGCGTTATACTCCATTGTGAGAAGTGAGAAAAAATAAGTGAGGTGTATGATTTGGAATTAGCATGGAATACTCAAAAGAATCAGATGAAAGATGTTAAGGGAAAAGAAATGGAGCAAGAGAGAAAAGGCAAAATTTCAAACGAAGATATTGACCTTGAACGAACACATTTGAATGTTGAGTTGGTTGAATCAGATTTAAGTTTGTACCAGCGAGTGAAAGAGCGAGTGAACGATTTAAAAGAAAGTGGTTCTCGTGTTCAGAAAAATTCTGTGGTGATGTATTCGAATATTTTGACTGTTCCTGTTGAACAAGCCGAACGATGGGGCGACGAAAAAACAGATGAGTATTTTAAGTCTTGTTATGATTTTTTCTGCGAGGAGTTTGGAAAAGAAAATGTTGTGAGTGCTAAAATCCATAAAGATGAAACGGCTCCGCACATGCATTTGCATTTCGTGCCAGTCAATAAAGAGAATGGACGACTGCAAGCTCGGGTGGCGATGAATCGTGCCAAAATGAATTACATTCACGATCATTTGCCAGAATTTTTGCAAAAACGAAACTTTGACGTTGTTCGGGGTTCGGGAAAAAAAGAACCCAACATTGAAGATAT
>JBGYFE010000167.1:0-3648 GCA_041819925.1 Capnocytophaga sp. | reverse complement strand
TATCACTTACTAATGAAAACAATAAAGAATTTTATCTCATAGAATCTATAAAATTAAACCCTAAAACATCTTTAAGTTATATCGATTTAGCTCTTTTATATTCAGAAAAAGGAGAAAAAATCAAAAGTTTTGAAAACTTCTCAAAAGGATTATTAAATACTACTATATTAGATAAAAACAAGCCTAAAAATTGGGTAGATTATGATTTTTTTACAGCTGAATTTGTAAAAGGAACTTTCATATCTCGTGAATTATATTCTTACTATAAAGAATTGAAACAGGAAATACAAAATACCATTCTCAAAATAGAAAGTTTCATCTTAAAAGATAAAAAAAATAAGAGCAGAAACGAAGAAGATTTTGTTAATATAGTCGATTATAAATTTCTAGATAAGAGTAAGTTAGATTATGATTATTTAGAGGGAGCAATAATTATAACGTACAACAACGAATGCCTATTGAGTTTCAAGGAATGGGATATAATTGATCAACTGTGGCTGTACTTTTTAGATGCTATAAAAAAGTTAAAAACAGAAAAATCAGTTCATTTTTTTCTTCCTGACCAACCATACGCCATTTCTATATCAGAAAAAAATACAAGTTATTTAACTTTGTCATTTAATGATAAAAAGGTAAGCATTGAAAAATCGTTATTCATTTCGCAAATAATTCAGTCAGCAAGGTTCTTTTTTGAAAAATTATTAGAATTATTTCCAGAATATAGTAGTGAGATAACGGAAAATATAGCTTTCATAGAAAAAATTACAAACCCCTACAAAATCCACGAGGGCAAGGAATACACAAAGGAAGAATGGCAACAATACCAAGAAGAAAAACGCAAAAATGCCCGTCCTGGCACAACGTGGTCTTTGTTAGATGATTAATTTTCACTTTGTCAAAGTACTAAAAACTTTGACAAAGTTTGTTTTTAAAATCCCACAATTTTCTTTACCAAACCAAAAAAGTGTATAACTTTGAGGTAGAGAATTGGCATACCTATTTTGTGGGGCTGTGGGCGTTGTTGGTGCATAATGCTGAGAAGTGTCTTTCTCAAATGATGAAGGAATCACAAAAGTGGTTTCAGAATATGATGCGAGGGAGAAACTTTAACTTAGCGATGAACTTGTTTTCGCGTAATTTAGCCGAAGAATACGGAAAAATATTTTCAAAAGAGGTTTATGTGAAATTGGCAAAGGGTGGTACAAAATCAGGTAAGGGGTATATTGATGCTGTCATAGATGGTGTGGGATTAGAACGGAAGGCTACCGATGTGCTTAAAGTAACAGAAGAAACCTTAAAAAGTTATATCCGAGATGCAGGTAAATATTCCAAAGCAATTATAGAGGAAACAGGAGATGAATTAGCAGAAACAGTATATCTACAAGTAGAAAAAAATGCAGATAAAATTTCGGATGCTATTAAACAATATGCAAAAGAAAGAAAAGTGGAGATAATAGATGATATAACACAAATTTTTAAATAATGAGCAAATATACATTTACTTTTCAAGATTTTACGGATGTAGGAAAAGAGTTGTTATCAGAACAAACTACATTGGAGGTTTCTATTTTGGATATGTATTTAGATAACAAGCCAACAAAAGAACAAAAAGAAAAGTTAAAAAATCCGCAAGAGTGGGCAAAATACGCTTTTGAAAGTCCTGAACATCTAATGTATTGTGTAACAGCTTTCAAAGATGGTATTCCTATTGCTACGATTAACAATTACTTAAAGGGGATTTCAGTAAAATTTTTAGATAAAGATGAAAAAGGCGAATTAGTTGGCTATATGCGTATGATTTATTGGCGGTATGTGGCTGATTTGTATTTAAAGAAAGATATAATGGAGTATTATCCTAATAATCAATTATTTTTAAAACAGATTGATTTTATGATTGATAATTCTTTGGAAAAATCCAAAAATATGGCGTTGTTTAACGATGTTAAAAAAGAATTGTTTTTGAGAAGCTCTATATTTGACAAAAAAGAACAGATATATAGAAGAGAAGAAAAAACAACAAAAGTAAATATTTCTCATAATTTTGTACGGTCTCCTAAACATTATTTAGATTATGAGTATCTTTTGGATTATAAAAATATCTTAAAACCAGAGTTTTTGGATATAATAGAACCCCAAGAAGAAATTCTTTCTAAACCAGACCCCTACAAAATTCACGAGGGCAAAGAATATACCCAAGAGGAGTGGAAGCAATATCAAGAAGAAAAACGCAAAAACGCCCGCCCAGGCACTACTTGGTCATTATTAGATGATTAATTTTCACGGTAATGTTCCAGATGTGTTGCTGAAGTTTTAAACCTTTGTAAATCAAAGTTTTATGTCCTTAAAACAATTATTTTTGGAGGTATTAGCATATAATCTTATCTACGAAAAGGGTTTAAAAAGGCTTTTAAATGCGTTATTTGAGACCTTGTGTTTCAGATGTGTTGTTAAAAAAATAACAATCAGATAGAGAGGAATAGAAAATACTTAGAATTTATGATGTTGATGAGTTTGTCTTGTCATCGTATCAGAAAATTATCGAGAATAGATTAGGGGTTATGTTATTGGTTAATAATCATTTTACGTTGGTGTTAGGTATTGATATTCATTTTACGACGTTACCGCCATATATACCTGTTCATCCTTACATAGGTATGGTTTTAGATCCTTCTGATTTCATACCTTTTATAGGTTCTACGGTTAATATTAATGGTGTTCCTCGTGGGGTATCGGATACCAGTGGCATTATTGTACCTTTGGTTCATATACCTTTGCCTTCGCCTCCTTGGTTATTAGCACCGATTATAGGTCACGAATCGACTAATTTTTTTGCCAGTGAAACCGTTTTTGCTGATGGTAGTAGGTTATCTCCTAAGGGATATATGGTAATGACCTGTAATGATATTGGTGTACCTTTATCATTGCAACCAGGTACTAAAAAGCCTTGGAAAGTGGTTCCCACTTTGTTTGCTCCCACCTCATATAGTTTACCATTGGTTACAGGAGCCCCTGTAAATGTAGGAGGACCTTATGTACCTGATTGGGGAGGTA
This sequence comes from Capnocytophaga sp., assembly GCA_041819925.1. GTDB lineage: Bacteria > Bacteroidota > Bacteroidia > Flavobacteriales > Flavobacteriaceae > Capnocytophaga. The sequence goes on along the minus strand of JBGYFE010000167.1, from coordinate 597 downwards.
TGCTAAAAAATATGGCTATGGGTTTGGGCTTTGGCGGACTTTTAAAATATGGTAAAACATTATTTAATAAACTTCTTAAAAAGGCAGATGGTCCTAAATGGTTAAGTAGGGCTTTATGTCACGCTGGTTTTGAACCTGTAAACTTCATCAATGGGGCGGTAGTGTATGACGGCATTGATTTTTCGCTTACCGGTGCTCTTCCTTTGGAATGGAAACGCAGTTGGTATTCAGACTCTTCATATCAAGGATTATTAGGATATGGTTGTCATTGGCAATACGACCGTGAAATTCAGTATTATGATTCGGATAATACTTGGGGTATACGGATGGAAGATGGTCGAGTGCTTGGTTTTCCTACTTTGTCCTTTGAAGATGTTTACTACTTACGAGAGGAAAAATTGACTATTCGGTATTTTGGGGATTGTTTTCAAGTATATGCTCACCAAACGAACTTGACATATATTTTTAGTCGTTGGGGTCCGAATTATTTTAAACTAACCCGTATTGAACGCAATGCGGTTACTTCTATTGAGTTACACTATGAGGGAAGTCGTTTAAGGCAAATGGTGGATTCAGCAGGCCGAAAACTTCATATAG
>JBGYFE010000166.1:0-9821 GCA_041819925.1 Capnocytophaga sp. | reverse complement strand
CTACTATATCCAGCATCGGGCGGGCGATTCCAAACATTCACATACGGGATTAATCGCCAAAAAGGTTTGGGAAGCGAATCGGTTTTAAATTCTTCTTGACGTTTTACCAGAGAATCAGATAGTTGTGATAGAAGTGTGTCACGTACGTAACCACCTACAAATGTTCCTGCCTTGTCAGGTTGTGAAACGGCATAGGTCAAAACGTGTTGATAATCAGCTCCGTTGGTTACGTGATTATCAATAAAAACATCGGGTTGCACCAATTGGAAAATTTTTGCAAAAGACAGTGCGTTTTCCGAATCATTTTTTATAAAATCACGATTAAGGTCTAAATTTTTGGCGTTTCCTCGAAAACCGTATTCCTTGGGACCATTTTGATTTACGCGAGAAGTGGAATTTCGGTTTAATGCCCCATCAATGTTATACACAGGAATTGCTACAACAACTACATCTTCGGGAACTTGTATTTGATTTTGAGCTAAATTTCTGAACAACAACATTGTGGCGTCAATTCCGTCCGTTTCTCCTGGGTGTATTCCGTTGTTAATCAAAACGATAGTCTTTTCCTTTTGGAGTTTTGAAAAATTAAACTCGGCATCGGCACTATACGTAACAATGTGCAAGGGTAAACCTACATCTGTTTGCCCCATCGTTTTCAAACTGATAGAGCTATACTCTTGTGAAAGGTCGCGGTAGAACTTCATAACTTCTTCATACGTAGCACTTTCTGTTCCGTTAGAGGTTTCAAAACGCGTGACAAAACTATCTTTGGACGAAAAGAAAGTGGTTTCACACGAGGCGAACAGTGTCACAAAAAGGAAAAATAATATTTTTTTCATAAGGTAAAATCAAAGTAGAATAGTATTGGCTCACAAAGATAAAAATAAATAAAGAATTACAAAAATATAGACCTAAAATATAAATTTATTGGAGAATAAGATTTATTTATTGTGAAATAGATTAACTTTTCTTTTTCCTATGGTGCAGATTATAAAAATATGAGGCAACATCGCAAGTATGTTACTTGAATAAGTTTAAGAAAGATATTTAACTTTTAAACTATTTCTACTTTCCATTCAGAAACATATTTTTCGTAATTTTTGGAGTAGATTGAGCGTATACCTGCACCAAACAATCGCACCTTGTATCCCAATGAGAGTGCGTCGTTTACGCTGTATGCTACACAAAAATCGCCTGCCAAGCCACAGAAAGTTAGCTCCGTGATGTTTTTATCTTGCAAAAAGCCGTGCAACCCTGTATTGCTACGCTTGTTATTGTCAAAAAAAGCACTGTAACTGTCCACCTGCGGGTTCATTCCTTTTCGGAAAATGGCTGCAATGGGGCGTAAGTCTAAATCTTTGTGCAATTCGGCTCCGTATGTTCCTTGCACACAGTGGTCAGTCCATAGAACTTGTTCAACTCCGTGTAAATCAATTATTTCAAACGGATTTTTACCACTATGATTCGATGCAAAACTTTGATGATTTTGCGGATGCCAATCCTGTGTAGCGACTACCAAGTCATAACCTGCATACATCTCTTTATTTATAAAAGGAATGATTTTGTCTCCTTCTGCCACAGGCAAACTTCCCGTAGGCATAAAATCATTCTGTACATCAACAATGATGAGTGCTTTCATTTTTATGAATATTGTTATATTCTCACACAGATTACACCAATTCTGTACAAAATCCATTTTTGTAAAAACATTTGCGTAATCTGCGGAGAATATGTTAAATTATTAATCAATCGTAATTTCATCAATAAACAAAAATCCTAATTTTCCTTTTGCTTGCGTATGAAAATCGGGAATACTTTGTTCAGAAGCAATTTTTACTTTCACAAAACGTGCTTTCACAGGAGCAAAAGACAAAGTGTGTGTTTTAATTTCTTTTACGTGCTGGGTAGCTTTCGGATAATTTTCAGAGGCTACTTCCTTAAAATCAAAATCGTTTTCAGAAACAGCTACGGAAAAACTACGAGCATCATAAATCCAATCACCCGTGATAACGTTCGCATTAAACGACACTTTTGAAATGTCAGTAACCGTTCCTAAATCAATCACAGCTTCTAAATCATCACCTGAAAAGGCAATCCAACGTCCGGTTTTGAAATTCTCATTTCCGATACAGCCGTCCACCAAAACAGTCTCACCTCCATATCGATAGGACGGATAAATGGTTGAAAGCATTTTGATAGGTCGTGCCGTAGCTTTGTTAAATTTGAAATTTTCTGCAAAAATGCGTGTTTTCCCATTTTTGCGAATTCCGACAGCTCGCAACTGTGTATCTTGTGTGATTTTTATAGGTTTTGTATATTTTTCTGATTTTTCAGTAGGCTCACTTCCGTCTAACGTATAGTAAATGGTTGCGTCATCAACCGTTGTAAAGGCAATTTGGATAGCTCCTTCATTTTCCAAAGGAGTAATTTCGGCTTTTAGGTCGAAAATATGGGTAGCATAATTATAGCCATACGCCTCGTATATTTTTATTAATGGAATAATTCGTTTTAAGAAATTATCGTAATTTTTTCGTTCGGGTTGTGTCCATTGCACTTCTGCCAAAGCGGCATATCGTGGAAGGGCCATATACTGCACGTGTTTGAAAGTTTTGATGTATTCCGTCCAAATGTTGGCTTGCACACCCAAAATGTGTTTTCGTTGTTCAGGCGTAAGCACCTCAGGAATAGGCTCGTAGCTATATACTCGCTCCACAGGAACATATCCGCCAATGGCAAGAGGCTCTTTATCAACGTCTTGTGATTGATAGTAATCGAAATATAAGAATGAAAGTGGCGTCATAATTGCGTCGTGTCCTGTTTGAGCAGCATACGTTCCACCTTCAACGCCACGCCACGACATCACAGTCGCATTGGGTGCGATACCTCCCTCCAAAATTTCGTCCCAACCAATGATTTTTCGTCCTCTTTTGGCGAGAGTTCGTTCTGCAAATGAAATTACGTGGCTTTGTAAGTATTCTTCGGCAGTGTGGTTTGCATCTTTTTTAATACCTAATTCTTTGATTTTTGCTTGGCATTTCGGACATTTTTCCCATCGGACTTTCGGACTTTCATCGCCTCCAATATGAATATACTCCGAAGGGAAGATGTCGGCTACTTCATTGAGGATTTCCTCAATAAACTTGTATGTCTGCGGGTTTCCTGCACAAAGTACGTCATCAGAAACGCCCCATTGTTGCCACACTTCATACAGCCCTCCCGTGCAACCCATTTCAGGATAACCTGCCAAAGCTGCCAACATATGCCCAGGAAGGTCAATTTCAGGAATTACGGTAATGTAACGTTCTTTGGCATAAGCCACGATTTCTTTAAGCTGTTTTTGGGTGTAAAATCCGCCGTAAGGTTTTCCGTCGTATTCACCTGAATTTCTGCCGATAACAGTTCCTTTGCGCTGTGCTCCTACTTCGGTTAGTTTGGGATATTTTTTGCTTTCAACTCGCCAACCTTGGTCGTCAGTCAAATGCCAATGAAACGTGTTCATATTGTGAAGAGCAAGCATATCAATAAAAATTCGGATAGAATCTGTTGAGAAAAAATGCCGAGCCGAATCCAAATGCGCTCCGCGATATCCAAAACGAGGGGCGTCAGTGATGGTCACAAAATTCAGTTCCACTTTTTTTACATTTTCAACCGGAATGGACTTGCGAAGCGTTTGTATGCCATAAAAAACGCCTGCTTCGGAAGTTCCTTCAATGACGATATTTTTCTCATTTACAGAAAGTTGGTATGCCTCTTTATTATCAGAAGAAAATCCTGTTTTCAACTGAATGGTATTTTCTGTTTTTTCACTCTCAGGACTTACAGAAAGTTTTATACCTGTTTGTTTCTCAATGTATTCTGAAAGAAATTTTGCGTTTTTTTCCAATGCTTCATTCCCTTTCGGATATGTAATTTTAGTAGAAGCATTCAATGAAAAATGCCCTGCTTTTTCATACGCAATTTGCTGAGGCATAGGAATGACCTGATAATCAGCCTTTGAAGTGGTTTCCGTCGAAGTTTGACAAGCAATGACAAATAATCCTACGGCAAAACAAGTTAGTACAGATTTCTTCATAAAAAATTAAATTTTTGGTTTGACCCCGCAAAGTTAGACAATTTTTTAGGTTTGACAAAACGAATAAGAAAGTTAAAAAATATTTTGTACTAATGTAAGACATAATGTTTTGCAAATTGATTGAATATGCTGTAAAAAGATGAAGTTTGTTAAAATAACTCCTTTTGGTTTTTAATAATATCTCTGTTTTTTAACTAAAAAAATGAATTATTATTTTTTAATTGGTTCTGTATAATCGATGTTTAGAAAAAAAAATCAGTAGTATTTTAGTTAAATTAAGTGTTAAAATTTTGACTTTGTGCGTGTGTATGTGGTATAATAAACTAATTTTGCCCCACGAAAATTAATGTACAAAATTTTTAATTATCAATTTTAGTTTTTTTATGAGAAAAATTTTTACTTACGTGGCGGCTTTCATTATGATTGCTATGGCTGCGGGTTGCACGGAGGATGTGATGTATGATGACCTTGTGGTGAGTGCAAAAGATGCTTCACTAAGGGTGGGAGAGACAACTGCTTTTGAAGTAAAGACGGGGAGTGGAAAGTATGAAGTAACGAGTGAGGATGTGAACGTAGCAACAGTATCCATTTCTAAATCTACGGTAACAGTGAAAGGAGTTCGTGCAGGAGAAACAACAGTTACTGTGTATGACAAAGGCAATGAGCAGAAAGCTATTGTAAAAGTATCTGTAAAAAAAGCTCTGGAAAATTTAGCACTTGACAGAACTGAGGTAAATGTAGCTCCAAAAGAAACTGTGGCGGTCAATATCAAATCGGGAAATGGAAATTACGAGTTGTTAGTGGTGAATCCTGATGTAGCTAAGGCTTCCGTAAAAGGCAATGAAATAATCGTTGAGGGAGTGATTTCAGGAGTAACTACATTAACCTTGAAAGATAAAGAATCAAACAAATCAGTTCAAGTGAAGGTTTCTGTTATAGAAAAACTTTCTGTTGATAAAAAAGAAGTAACTACAAAATCTGATGGAACAGAGATAGTTACAATTCTTGCTGGAAGCGGACAATATTCCGCAAAAAGCAGTGATGAAAACGTAGCAAAAGTGACGATTTCAGGAAATAAAGCAACTGTAACGGCAGTGAAAGCGGGAGAAACCATAATAACTATTACTGATACCAAAACAGGAAAAGTATCAGATGTGAAGGTGGTTGTTATTGCCAACGTTTCTCTTTCAAAAAATGAGATAAGCATTGAAAGAGGAAAAGAAAATAAGGAGATTGGTATAAATAGTGGAAGTGGGCAGTATACAGCTACTTCAAGTAATCAAAATATTGCAACGGTTTCCATTTCCGAAGGAAAATTACTTATTAAGGCAATTAGTCAAGGTTCTACACAAGTGATTGTAAAAGACAGTAAGACAGAAAAGACAGCCGAAGTGAAAGTTACTGTAACGATTGCCGACATAGCACTTTCGGCTTCTTCCGTTTCTGTGAAAGCTACTGAAAATGCAAACATAACCATTTCTGCTGGCAGTGGAAACTATGAGGTTTCATCGAACAATAGTGTAATTGCAACAGCAACAATTAACGGAAAAAATCTCATCATTGCAGGAAAAACAGTAGGAACTACAAAAATAACAGTAAAAGACAAAGTTACAAGTAAAGAAGCAGCAATTAACGTAGTGGTATCTTCAAAACAAAATATAACACTTTCACAAACAACTTTGGAAGTCAAAGAGGCTGCCTCGAAAAGTGTCAATATCACAGTGGGTAGTGGCAATTATGTTATTAATACAAGCAATTCAAGTGTAGCAACAGTGAATCTTTCGGGAAGTGTCATCACGGTCAAAGGAGTTGGCGTTGGAACGGCAAATATTACTGTATCAAACTCAGTAGATAATCCTATTACTTTGGTGGTAAAAGTCGTGTCAACAACTCCATCAAATGTCATTAAAGACTCGAAAGATTTGCACCTTAATGAATTAGTGTTTGTTGAAGGAGGAACATTTCAGATGGGAACACCTTCAAGAGGAGATGGAGATGAGTTGCTCCATACAGTAACTTTGAGTAGTTTCAGTATTACCAAATATGAAGTTACTAACGAGCAGTACGCCAATTTTTTGAACGTAAAAGGAAATCAAATAGAGGGAGGTACAAAATGGTACAATGGATATGATATTGTGCAACAAGGAGATACTTTCGTAGTCAAAGCTGGTAGGGAGAAACACCCCGTAGTTTACGTAACTTGGCAAGGGGCGAAAGCCTACACGAATTGGGTTGGAGGCTATTTACCAACTGAGGCAGAGTGGGAATATGCAGCTCGTGGAGGAAATAAAAGTCAAGGTTATCTTTACTCAGGAAGCAACAATTTAGATGAAGTGTCGTGGAATGCTAATAATTCTGGCTCATTAGGAATGCGTCCTGTTGGAGGCAAAAAACCAAACGAATTAGGTATCTATGATATGAGTGGTAATGCTTGGGAATGGACGGCAGATTGGTATGGTACTTATTCAACAAATCCGCAAACTAACCCTACGGGTCCAGCAACAGGAACAGCTCGTGTTCGACGAGGAGCAAGTGCTTTTTGCCTGCCTAACGTACAACGAACAACAAACCGAAGTAACCGTGCCGAAACAGGAATTCGTCATAATCTCGGATTTCGTGTAGTGTTTAAATAGTACAATTAGAAAAATAAAAACTATAAAATCCTTCATCAGGCAAAAGTCTATGAAGGATTTTTTGTAATTCATAAAGTATGGTACTCAAATCCTCCCAAAATTGATGTAGAAAAGGACAATTTCAAAGGCTTTTATATGGTTTTCAAACTTTTTTGAAAAGTAGCAAATTCTCTGAACTACTTGGTGTATTCGATGTCTCAAAAGTGTGTTGTTTCCTTCAATATCAGTGGTGTGTTTTTTACCAATTTTATGCGTATATCCTTGAAAAACAGAGGCAAAATCCTATACAAATTCCAACCTTTGTAGGTCTTATGGTCGCCTACAAATTGGTGAGAACAATCTTTACGAAGATAATTTTGCTTTCCGTAGAATTCTTTTTCCGTTTTTTACTACTTTTGCTCCTGACAATTGAGACAGCGGAGTTTTATTGACACTAACATTCAACAAAAATACAACTTTACTTCCTAATTGTCAATTTTTTATATCATCATACTTTTTAAAACACGACCGAAAATTTTAATAACCAAAAAGTAAGTTAAAAATGAAGGATAAAGCCGTATCTAAAAATAAAATTCCAGTAATTATGTCATTTCCGTTATTATTCGGTATCATCTTACTGATTATAGCAGACCAAACATTGAATGGTATTTTTCTTGACGAAGGATTTAATGTGAGATTTGAAATTCTAATATCATTAGTTCTTTCCCATTTAGTTTTAATCATAGCTCTAATAAAACTTAATAAAGTAAACATCAAGGTAAAAACTCCAATAAAGAAAATCTTATTGTTTATAGGGTGTTTAATATTCATATTTTCTTCTTGTCTTTTATTAGGAATGGGGTTGCAATATAACTTTAATTATTGGTTTAGAAGTAACAATACGCAGAAAATCAATCTGATGGTTGCGGAGAAAAAAGTTTCTCACAACAGCAAAGGAGGGAATGATTATTATATTATTTTTAGTTCAGATTGTGGAAAATTAAAAAATAAAGTTAGACGAAAAAAATTTGAATCCTTTCTGGTTGGAGAAAAGTATGAAGCATTGGTAAATAAAGGTTTTTTTGATGGATATTTTTTGACCAAGCCAATGGTTAAGAATGAATAATTTTACAAAATGAAGAAAAATAAAACCTCATCAAATTACTTGACGAGGTTTTTTATTGAAATGTGATTTTTTTTCTTTTTATTAGAGAAAAAACTAACTATTTCTGAAAACCAATTGGTCATCAAAAGCATCTAACAAGATAGTGCTATCTTTGTGTACATTTCCGCTTAAAATTTCTTTTGAAAGACGGTTAAGTACTTCTTTTTGGATAACTCGCTTCACAGGACGCGCACCAAAATGTGGGTCAAATCCTTTTTTAGCCAAATAGTCGATAGCTTCATCGGTTGCATCTAAAAGGATGTTTTCACGAGCCACCATTTTAATGATAGAACGCAGTTGCAAGCGCACAATGCTTCGGATATTTTCCTGCGTAAGTGGCGTAAACATCACAATATCATCAATTCGGTTGATAAATTCAGGACGAACCGTTTGTTTGAGCAGTTGCAACACTTCCTCTTTGGCGTGTTCGGTGGCTTGTTCAATGTCGTTGCCGTATTTTTCAAAACTTTCTTGAATCAAATGACTACCAATGTTTGAAGTCATTATAATAATGGTATTTTTGAAATCAGCAGTACGTCCTTTGTTGTCAGTTAATCGCCCTTCATCTAAAACTTGCAACAAAATATTGAACGTATCAGGATGTGCTTTCTCAATTTCATCAAGTAAAATCACGGAATACGGACGGCGACGCACAGCTTCGGTGAGTTGTCCGCCTTCATCATAACCTACATAACCAGGAGGCGCCCCCACTAAACGGCTTACGGAATGTCTTTCCTGATATTCACTCATATCAATTCGTGTCATTGCGTTCTCGTCATCGAATAAATATTCCGCTAAGGCTTTGGCAAGTTCCGTTTTTCCAACGCCCGTAGTTCCGAGGAAAAGAAACGAACCGATAGGTTTTTTCGGGTCTTGCAATCCGGCTTTGCTTCGGCGAATGGCATCAGAAATGGCTTCAATAGCTTCTTCCTGACCTACCACACGCTTGTGCAATTCGGTTTCCAATCGCAAAAGTTTTTCACGTTCACCTTGCAACATTTTCGTTACAGGAATGCCTGTCCATTTGGCAACTACTTCGGCGATATTTTCAGCTGTAACTTCCTCTTTTATAAGCGAATTGCTTTGAGAACTGTCTAATTTTTCTTGTAAAGATAACAACTTATCTTGTGCTTCTTTGATTTTTCCGTAACGAAGTTCGGCAACTTTGGCATAATCACCTTCACGTTCAGCTTTTTCAGCTTCCAATTTGTAATTTTCGATGGCTTCTTTGGTAGCTTGCACCTCATCTATGACCGATTTTTCACTTTGCCATTTGGCGAAAATTCCGTTGCGTTCCTCTTTCAAATTAGCAACATCGGCATAAAGTGATTGGAGTTTTTCCTCATCATTTTCACGTTTAATAGCCTCAATTTCAATTTCAAGTTGCATAATTTTTCGGTCGAGTACGTCCAATTCTTCGGGTTTGGAATTGATTTCCATACGTAACTTGGCAGCGGCTTCGTCCATCAGGTCGATGGCTTTATCGGGCAAAAATCGGTTTGTGATGTAACGCTCCGAAAGTTCCACAGCAGCAATGATAGCCTCATCTTTGATACGCACTTTGTGGTGTGTTTCGTATTTTTCTTTGATACCACGAAGTATGGAAATAGCACTTTCTGTGTCAGGCTCCTCCACCATAACTTTCTGAAAACGACGTTCTAACGCTTTATCCTTTTCAAAATATTTCTGATATTCGTCCAAAGTTGTTGCTCCAATAGCACGCAATTCGCCCCGAGCCAAAGCGGGTTTCAGAATGTTGGCAGCGTCCATTGCGCCTTCACCTCCACCAGCACCTACCAGCGTATGGATTTCGTCAATGAAAAGAATGATATTTCCGTCGGAAGAAGTTACTTCTTTTACTACGGATTTCAGCCGTTCTTCAAACTCTCCTTTGTATTTCGCACCTGCGATAAGTGCCCCCATATCTAACGAGTAAATCACTTTATCTTTCAGATTTTCAGGTACATCTCCT
>JBGYFE010000165.1:0-6042 GCA_041819925.1 Capnocytophaga sp. | reverse complement strand
ATTTTTTCTTTTTTTTCTGCAAAAATCAGTTTTACTTCATTTCTAAAATTACTGAAAATCAGTCATTTGAGAGGTCTGAAATTCATTTTTACAGTACTTAAATTATTGTAAATCAGTACTTTAAATTATGTTTATTTTTTTTTACTTAAAAATTTACTTTCTATTGTTAATTTTATTGATTTAAATTATTGAAAATCAATCATTTGAGAGGTCTAAAAAATAGTGGGTCAATAGTTGCAAGATGTGTCTTTGTATATACAATTTCATTGGTATATACGCCGACCATCTTGCCTTTTTTCACTTTGTTTTAGTTGGATTTCATCTGCAGTAAAACAAAAAGAAAAAAGGAAGAAAAAACTCGGAACTCGTTTTTTTTTTTGAATTGCAGAAATAAAAGTTAAAAAGGCACTTTTATTCTTCTACCATATGCAGGTTAATACTGTTTCTCTTTTCTGCAAAAGTGTATTTTTTTCTCCACAAAATCATTTCATATCATAAATAGTCTAATATAGTCCAACATAGTCTAATATAGTCTAATTTGTTGTTTATTAGTTATTTTCATAAGAACTTTGCCTAAAAATAATACGATTTGGAAGCAAAAACATCTCTTAATAAAAAATTTCTTATCATTCGAATATCCGAGCATCGGAAAAAAAAATGGAAGCAATTTTCAAAAGAAAGAGGCATTTCTTTGACGGATTTGATTGTAAATGCCGTTGAAAAGAAAATGTTAGTTTCAGAGCGTAGAGAGGTATTAAAGTTCATTGAAAGCCAAGATAACATTTTTGCTAAAATTGAGAATAATATAAATCAGTTTGCCCGAGTTGCGAACAGCAAAAAAATGGTACATCCATACCAAATGGAAGCATTTTTAGAAAAATTAGAAGCAATCCAAAAACTCAAGACCGAGCAAAATCTGATTTTTAAGAACATCTATAAACTAATAGCTATTGATGATGATAGTGAAAATTCTTAGTTCTGCAAGCAAAGATTTTCACGGAGTGAAGTACAATGATAAGAAAGTTCACAGTGAAAAAGGAGAGTTAATGTTAATGAAGAATTTTCCGTCTTTTATCAATTCTGAAAGCTCACAACAAGAAGTTCGCGATTATTTCAAATCGATTTCTCAAAGTAAAAAAGTACAAAAGCCCCAATTTCACGCTGTGATTTCTACCAAGTTTCAGCAACATAGTAAGGAAGAATTAACCCAAATAGGAGATGCTTTTATGAAGGAAATGGGGTATGAAAATCAACCCTATCTAATTGTTTTTCATAAAGACACCGAAAATAACCACGTGCATATTGTATCCTCTCGGGTAGATAGAAACACTGGTAGAAAAATAAATGACAGTTTTGAAAAACTCAAATCGCAACGAGCTTTGAGTGTGGCAGTGGAAAAGTATTTAGGAATAAAAAGAGAAGCTCCTTTAGATGATTTATTAGCGTATAAGGTCAGTAATTTTCAGCAATTGGAGCTTTTATTAAAACAAAATGGATATAAGATTTTGCTTGATAAGCAAACAAGCAACATCTCTATTTTGAGAAATGGTGTGATAGAAAAAAGACTCAATTTAGATAAGATTGCATATTCTGATGACTATAAAAAAGACAATCGAAGTAAACAAATTAGAGCTCTTTTGGAAAAATATAAGAACGTTTTCTCTAATAAAGTTTTTAAGGTGATTGATGACAGAGAAGAAAAGGGATTATATGCCCAAAATCGGAATACTACACCTGAAAATATAGCACCTAAAATTGCTTTTGAAAGTGAATTGCAACATCAAATGCGAAAAAAGTTCGGAATAGACATTGTTTTTCATTTCAAAGATGATAAAAATCCATTCGGATATACACTGATTGATAATGCCACCGAGAAGATTTACAAGGGAAGCGATATTTTGAAAATGAAAGATTTGTTTGAATTTGCTCCAAGTTCCATTGAAAAAAAGGAATTTGAACAGATTAAGGATTTTAATATTAGGGGCGAAAAGGAAAAGAAAATTTTACAAGATTATTTCCTAAAGAAAGGAATTTCTGTGGAAAGTTATATGCTCTTTGAAAATAAAAGCACCACAGTTAAAAAATCTGACTTTCAGCAAATCAGAAATGATGTAAAAGATTTTTTAAAAAACGCTCTTGCTACTGATTTTGTAACACTGGAACGTGATGAAAAAGGCGAATTTTATGCCATTCATCAAAGATTTCATCAGATTCATTCATTGGAATATCTTATAGGAAAACAAGCCTATGAGAAATTTATAAATAATCGTACATCCGCTGGAATAGACTTCTCAGCTGAAAGCAAAAACAGTCACGATATGAAGGTGCCAGCGGTTTTTGAAGAAATAGAAAACATTGGTAAGGCATTATCAAAAAGTGCTTATACAGGTAAAGATACCACTGAAGACGAATTGAAAAAACGAAGAAAAAAAAGAAGATAAATATAAAATACCATAACAATGATAATAACATTCGCCACTCAAAAAGGAGGTGTAGGTAAAACTACATTGGCAGTAGCTTTTGCAAATTACCTGACACTGGTAAAGGAAAAAAACGTAAAAGTTTTTGATTTTGACTTTCAAAAATCATTTTACCAAAAATGGGAAGAAGATAAAAATCTTGATTTGCCTCAATTGTATGAGGTTGAGATTATTCACGAGGAGCAGGAAGAAGTGATTTTGGAACTCCAACGCATTATGGATATGAAAGCCAGTGAAGATTATTATTTGTTCGACTTGGCGGGTACATTAGATATGCGTTATGTGGATTTGCTCACGTATTCCGATTTTTTGGTTATTCCATTTGAATATTCCGATGTGTCGGTAAAATCTACCTTAGTGTTTGTTAACATTTTGGGACAAATAGAGAGTGGTGCTTATCGCATCTTCGTTCGCTCCAAATATGATAAAGGCTATCACTACAAAAATCAGCAGTCAATGGATGAAGAAATCAATAGATATGGAAAATTGTTGGATACACCCGTCTATAAGCGTAATGCGTTGCAAAATATCAACACACGTAAACTCACTTACGACCAAAAATATGCTGTAGAACAACCCTTCAAAGAGCTTATCGAATGTATAGAGGAAAATAGTTTAGTGTAAAATCTTAGTAAATAAATGAAAGTTAAACTCCCTTTTGACATACAGTTAGAGCGTAAGTACAACGATATTAATATAGAAAATTTCATATATGATTGGGCTGAATATGAAGAAGAACGCCGAAATCGAATTATCAGTATGAGCAATGATTTACACATCGAATTGGGTAAGTTCAATACATACAACATTACTCTTGATGAAATCATTGATGTTGGTTTACGATATGCGTTGAGTAAGCGAGAGTTCCGAACAATGATGGCAGAAATAATTGCGTATAAAAAATAATATCTAATTCTTAAATTTATTGAAACTATGATGACGTTTATTCAAATAGTTGTAATAGTCTATGTTCTTTACTATACAGGAAATATTCTGTATGACATTTTTCTGAAAAAAGAAACACAAGTGATAGACCAAGAGAATGCAGAAGAATTTTCGTTTGGTGAATCTGTTCGCAATGTAGCAATGGAACAAGTGGAAGAAATGACTACATCTTCCCATTTTGAAGTTGATGAAGATGAAATTTTTAGTAACGATGATTCATCAGAACCAGAAGCCGATGTAGATGTAGAGGCATTAAAACGAAAATACCAAGAAGAAATCAATATTGAAGAAAACGATGATAAAAACGATACATCTTATCAGGAAACACAAATTAAAGAAGAGCCAACTGCACCAACTTCTGATACAGAAAATGTAGGAGGTTTCTCTAACGAAAAAGATACCGTTGACAAGAGCGAATTAATCAAAAAAAATAAACAACGTTTTAAGGAGTTTTTGAATTTAGCAGAAACCAGTGTACAAACTATCATAACAGCAGATGGTGAAAAACTCTTCAAGTCTACAATGTTTTAAATAAACAAGTAATCTAATTTTTTAATTTTCAAATATATGACGTGCAAATTTAATTTTCAATGTACAAAAGAGCAAAAAATATTGCTCCTACTTGTATTAACCTTTTGTGTATGTTCTCCTTCTTTTGCCACAGGAGGAGGTGCCATTACTGCTGCAACAGACAACATTAAAGCCTATTGGGGGCCTATCAAAAATCTCATTATGATGATAGGTGGTATCGTAGGACTTATTGGTGGGCTTCGTATTTACAACAAATGGACAAATGGCGACCAAGACATCAATAAGGAAATTTTAGGTTGGGGTGGTGCTGCTTTGTTTCTCATTTTAGTACCTACTTTCATTGGAGCATTTTTTGGTTTAAACTAAAATTTTGAAGATGGCATTTTTCCTGTACAAGGGGCTTAAAAAACCCCTTGTCCTTTTCGGGTTAAAGGACAAATACATTTATCAAGCCGCAGGATTTGCAATAGGAGGCATTCTTTGCTTGGCAATTTTGCCCTCAATGATTGGATATATCGGATTGATTATCGGAGCAGGTATCGCAGGTATAGGTGTATGGTACACCTTTAAAACTCAAGACCAAAAAGGGCTGTACAACAAAACAAAAAACAAAAACGAAATACATATTTTTCCGAAGAAATTTAAATATAAAAAAACAAAGCAACCCTCTTTTATAAAAAGAATACAAAATGAAAACAAAGACATTTGAATTTCCATTTATTGGCTACGATTATGGCAATGAACATAATTGGAAGTTTGATACGCTCATAGGTGTGTATGGAAACCCCGTGATTGGTATCAAAATCAAAAATGTCGTAGAGCAATATTCCGCAGACCCTGATAGATACAAGCAGTTTCACACGACCCTAAATCAAGTAATTTCGATAATTGGGGAAGGTCATATGGTACAGAAAGTAGATATTTTTGCAAAAAAGAAGTATCAAGTAGAGAAAGAAAAAACTTTTTTGCAACAAAAATATTCTGATCATTTTGGCGGACGTATCTTTAAAACCATAGATACCTTGCTTTTATTTACTGATTTGCTTGATAAGAAGAAAAACAAATACAAATTCTCTGAAAAAAACTATAAAGAACTCCGTGATAAGTGCGAAAAGGTTTTTATGCTCTTGGAACAAAATGAATGTGAACCACAATGGATGTTTGAAAAAGACTTTGAGTATTACATTGGAGGTACTCTTACAATGCAATTTGCCAGCTTTCCAGTTTTTGATAATATCAAATCCACCAATGAACACCTGCAAATAGGTAATACCTTTGTAAAAACCATCTCATTTGTAGATGTAGAAAATATTGATTTACCCAATGAAATAGAAACATATTCTGTATTAGGAGGTAGTGGGAACGTTTCCGATTTAGCTGTGGATAATTTTTCTTTTTTGAATGAATTGGAAGCATATCAAACAATCATTTATAATCAAGTTCTTACTATTCCACACCAAGTACAACGCCAGCGAGAGTTGGAAAAGAAAATGAAAAAACACGATGGTGTGGCTAAATCAGCTCCTTCAAATATACTTGTAGCAGAAGAAATTCAAGAGTTATTACACGATATTGCTATAAACGGACAACTCATTGTAGATGCTCATTTTTCATTAGTCTTTGCCTGTGACACGCAGGAAAAAATGGAAAAAATACAATCTACTATTGAAAACAAACTTTTTACCAAAGGGATTATAGTTTCTAAGAATTCCTATAACCAGATGGAACTGTTTCGAAGTGCTATTGTAGGAAATGCAGTGGAACTGAAAGATTATGATTTATTTACAACAACAAGTGAAGCAGCCTTGTGTTTTTTTTTTAAAGAAAGTTATCCCATAGATGAAAAATCAAATTTTTACTTACGATTTGCGGATAGACAAGGAGTACCTTTAAAAATAGATACTTCCGATCTACCCTATCAAACAGGACGAATTAACAACCGAAATAAATTCGTTTTAGGTCCTTCGGGAAGTGGAAAATCATTCTTGATGAACAATATTGTAGAGCAGTATCTTACCTATAATTATGATGTGGTAATTGTAGATACGGGAGATTCCTATTCAGGAACTTGTGCCTACAAAGGAGT
>JBGYFE010000164.1:0-4703 GCA_041819925.1 Capnocytophaga sp. | reverse complement strand
GTTTAAATACATACAACAGATTGTCTCTATTTTAGGGTTGTCATAAAAATTATATAGAATAAGAGATAATAAGGTATAATATTCTCTAAAAGCAATATATTTTCGTTTTTCTAAATTTTCTAATTCCTCTTTTCCTTGAATAAGAGATAGTAAGTTATAATATTCTCTTTCAAAAAACGTTTTTTCTACGTCATATCGTTCTTCTAAACTTTCTAATTTCATTTTTGTTTTATAAACAATTAAGAATGCAATTCCCAAAAAGAATACAATCAAAGTAAGAATTAAAATATTTTTGATAAAACAAGAAAGAACACCCAATACTATTGCACTCAACGAAAAAGCAACAATTTTTATTTGTAATTTTTGGTATTCTCTTTTTTTATTTGATGTACTATCCATATTCTTTTTATTTTTAGATTATTTTATATCATTTTTCATTATTTCACTTGTATTGTTACTCAACATTCAAATTTTTATATAGAATTTTTATAGTTGGATAAATAGTATGACGCAGTATCATAAAACTAAAAGTAATTACAATGCAAACCTCATTAAAATATTCCATACTGCTTGGTTCTGCAATCCAACAACATATATGTCTAATGTTGATTAAAAATAATGTAGCAGAACAAAAATATAATAGAATCAGTGATATCAAATTAAAAAACACTCTCATATTAAATTTACTTTTTATTTATTTTTTATGTATAATTTCACTGCGGTCTTGTAGATTTCAGAAAATATAAATTTAGAACTTATTCCTATTATAAAAAAGATAAACGGGACAAAATTAAAAAAATGTTTTATAATATCTGAAAAATAACCCCAAAGGTGAGTACCTTTTTCAGTCCCAAACTCTGCTATAAAATCAGATTTTGAGGTCTCAGTAAGAGTATGGATACTTGTAATTAACCAGTATGAGAAATAGGAGATACCTCCTAAAATAATGATCAAAAAAAACAGCCAAATCCGCAAAGAGTCTTTATTTTTTTTTGGGGTATGTTTTTTTGTTTCTGTAACATCTGTAACAGATTGTAATTCTTTTTCTTGATTTTTTATTAATTCATTCATTGTTTCCCGATGTTTATTCAAGTCCATTCGTAAGTCCGAAATTTCTTGCGTTAATAATACCTGTGCAATCATTTCACTGCTTGGTTGTTCTTTTTCCATTTTTTTAATATTTTATTATACTAACTATCCAAATATAATCCTGTTGTTACTTGACCTTTTAGCATTCCTCCCTCAATATCACTGAAAAGCATTAAATTTTCCATCTCTCTTCGGTTAGTCAAATAAACATCTCTTACTTGATATTGGTGATAAATTCCTGATTTAATAATGTATCTGGAAAAAAACGCATTTTGTAGTTCTTGACGGCGTTTGTTTTTTGATTTTAGAGTTCTACATTGTTTGATAAGAGGTAGAGCAAATTTTCGCCATTGTTGATTCATATGCCTTTTAAAATATTCATACGAACACTCTATTTGTATGTAATCCAAGTACTCCATTTCTACACTAATTTCTTTAACTCGCCACGTACAGATATATAATTTACCATTGTATTTGTCTTTAAAGAAATACTCAAATAATTGGCGGAACAGTCGTTTATCTAAATCGGAAACGTATTTAAAAACATATTCTTTCAAGTGAAATTTCGCTACTTCTTCTTCTGATAAATTGTACTTACCCAACAATCGTTGTAATGCCTTTTCGGCAGCTTGCTGTTCGCCCTGTTCGCCCCTCCTAACAAGTTCGTACACTTTGGCGATTTTGATTTTAATTTCGTCTGTCATATAGTATATAATTTATTAGAATATCAGAGTTATCTCCATCTAAACTTCCAATAAAGGCAATCCAAGCCTTTGTATTGTCTTTGTAAAAGTCAGAGTAATTTTCGGCTTTGTTTACCAAATAGTAAAGCATTCCACTTTCAACTTTTTCCTCAAAAATTTTTTTCACAACATCTATATTTTTGTTGTAAATAAAATTCAATATTTTGTGCATCAGTATAGCTTCTACTTTCATTTTATTATCTATTTTTATAGTTTGATAAATTTTCCCTTTATAACCCTTACACTATCACCTTTTTCTAAAAGATAATAAGGTTCTTCTCTATGATTTAAAATAATAATGGTATCTTTAAATCTAAATGCTATTTCTTTTCCTTTTTCGCTTTTTCCTAAAACTATTCCTGCACCTAATGTCTCCATAAAAGAAATAGTATTGTTTTTCTCTTCATTTGTCTTATTCATTAAAAAAACCAATCCAAATGCCATAAGAAAAGCCATTATGACCAAAAAAATTACCGATGAGCTTCTATCTTCCATTTTTTTAATTATTTTATTGTTATTAAATATTTTTTTCATTTTATTGATTTACTTTTAAACGACTAAAAAATGTTTGATGATTACAAAAATTCCAAGATGTAAGGCATAGAAAGAGTAATAAATATTCCCTGTTTTTATACCTTGCTCACCATTATACATTGAAATGGGAATAAGCCCCAAAACGGCAAAAAACTGAATTGTATCCAATAATCCTACTAAAAAGATTAACGATGAGACGGAAATCATATAGCGGACTTTTAGGTTTTTAGCAAAATAAAAAGCCAAAACAACGCTTGTTCCATACATATTATAATCTACTTTCAATATCAATGCTAAAAATGAAATTACCAAACATATGAGAATTCTTAATCCAGCATTTTTGTTCTTTTCCAGAAAGTGAATACCTATTGCAGAAAGTAAAAGAGTGAAAAAAATATTTTGATTTTCTAATGCAAAGGGTTTTCCAAACTTTGCTAAATCAAAAGGTATTTCAGAAATGAACCCCCACAGAAGTAATTTACTTACATATTTCTTGAAATTTTTAGTATGAAAACAGCCTTCCACCAGCATAAAGGCGTATATAATAAATGCAATCCTACCGACAATTCTGAAAATACAATGTTTTTCAAAAAACATCATTCCGAAGTGGTCAATAATCATTGTTATTAATGCTATTATTTTCAGGTGGAAAGCGTTAATTTTCATATCAATTAATAAGGTAAATCATCTAAATTTTCCGCTTGATTGCTACTCGGAAATGGAGCTTGCCCGAAGTTATCAAATAACTCTTTTTGTGAATTTTGAACAGGCGGAACGGTTTTATTAGTTACCGACCTATCAATAGCTGGGGATTCTGAAATATTGGAAACGCTATTTTGATTACTAACTTCTGTTATCTGTATTTGCTCTATTTTCCAGCCATTTAATGAGTTAAAATGCCTAACTTCTCCCTGCGGACTTATCCACTCACGTCCTTGTAAGTTAAAGTATATTTTGACTGTTTCTCCAATGTGTAAATTATCCAACAATGCACAACGCCCTTGTGTGAACTGGATAAGAATATCTTGTGGATATTGTTCTTCAGTAGTAAGTACGATTTCTCGTTTTTCAAATCCATTACTGCCAATGAATTCCAACTTTCCAATACTTTTGATTTTTCCTTGTACTTCCATAGTATTTTATTATTTTTGTATTCTCAATTCTCCTAAAATTAAACCTGTTGAAATATCTGATGTATATTTCTTCTTATCTATTAATCCTTCTACTCTAACGGTTCCTTCTTTGTCTAATTCAATATGCGTTATCTCAAAAGTTTTGCCCGCTATCTTTTTTGCATTTTTAGAAATCGGTAGAGAATTTATTTTTTCCAAAGCATCTACTCCATAAGCTACAGACTGTGTTTTGGAAAAAACATCCAGAGCTCCAATTGTAGTATTGATGTTGTTAGAACCAAGACCTACAGCCAATGCCCCAGTTCCTACAATGTCAGCTACTTTGCCAATATTTTTAATACTTAACAATCCCGTTTTTGGCTCTATTGACAAAAATTCTTTGCTGTAATTGTATGGAAGATATACTTGTAAATAATCTCCTTTTTTAAGTTCTATACTTTGGTTTATAAGAATTTTATCATCAACAATTTCCAATGAAGTCAGAAAAAATGTGTTGTCAATCAGATACTGGTATGCAGTCTGTTTTTCAATCATCAATCCAATTACTTGTTCAGAGAGTCCTTCGGATTTCAGTTTTGATATAGCTTCATTAGATATATCAAAATCGGGGTCATTTGCATTAATTTTGGTTTTAATGAGGTCATCGCTAAATCCAAAATCTTTCATTTCCAGCACAGTTTTGTTGGAAATTTTTTCACGTTTTTGTTCTTGTGCAAGCAACATTATTGTTGCAGAAATAAAAATACTAATGGTTAAAAAAATCTTTTTCATGTCTGTAATTATTAATTGTTATTTATACTAAATCTTATTTTTTACTCTTTTCTTATCATACTAAATTCATAATTTATTATTCCAAGTAATTCCGCTTGAATAATTTGTAGATAATCATATTCTTTATCTTCAAAGACATTTCTGCCACGACGTTGGATGTATTCTTCCAAAACACCTAATTCTTCCAATCGTTTTTTACTTACTTTTACCAGCACTCCTGTGTCACAAGAGAAATCTATTTCTTTTATTGTTTTTTCCATTTTATATTTTTAATTAAAGTTTAAAAATTTAGAAATTGCCATATCCACTTTACAACGCTCAGAGAGAATGCCTCCGTGTCTGTTTTTTTGAATAATGATTTCAGCTTCATTCTGAGTACTTTCATTATTGTATTCTTCTCCCCAGATGGTCAATCCATAATATTCGGGTCTAT
>JBGYFE010000163.1:0-2886 GCA_041819925.1 Capnocytophaga sp. | reverse complement strand
TAAAGAGTTCCGTTCCTTCCGTAAAAAAAGAACGCTGCTCTTCAAACTGCTGTTCGAAAGGTGTTAAATTTAAAATGGAATTATCAAAACTGGTTTGTCCAAAATCCGGAATTAAAGTCATGTCAAACGTAAAAGCATCATTAATTCCATATTTAATATCCATTCCGCCATTAAAATTGGTAGTTGTTTTACCATCAAAACTATTTAAGTAAGTCGAAAAATATGGAGTTAGCGATAATCGTAACGGAGGTTGAATATTCTGAATTCCTTCCAGAGTTCCATCATAAAATAAGTAGCTCGCTTTTTTATTATCAACGAAATTCCAGGTTAAATTCTGATTGGTTTTCTGAATAACGCGAATGAAATTAATTCCCCATTTCTGAATCTCTTTCTTTGGAAATCGCAATTCGGAGTATGGGATTTTTATTTCGACTGTCCAGCCATTTTCATTGATCTTAACTGCTGAAAACCAAACCGCATTCCAGGAAAAATCATCGTTTGCGTTGGTGATAATTTTTGCGTCGGCCTGCACGCCAGAAGCTTGAACGAAGAATAAGACCGCTTGTTGATGATCATCATATCCATTAATGGTAATTCCGAAAACATCATCATTTCCAATATCATCGCGTTCTACCAGTTCTTTCTGAATGTTTTCTGGGTTTGGATCAATCATCGTCGCACCGAAATAAACTCCAGTATCATCGTAAAGAACTTTAACTGTGGTTTTAAAATCCTTAGGTTCCGGTTTTCCATTACCAGGATTTCTTTCAATGAAATTTTCGGCAACTGACGCATCTTTCCAAACCTCTTCATCGAGGATTCCATCTATTTTTGGAGCGTTATTTATTTTAGAAATGGTGATCTTTTTTCTGGCAATGCTGTCGTTTTTTACGGTTTGGGAAAAAAGGGGTAGAACAAAAAATAAAAGTAGAAGAGTGGCGAAAAAGGTTTTCATGTAAAGAGTTTAGAAATAAGACAACGAAAACCCGAATTGTGTTACATCACTTTCGAAAATAAAATAAAAAAAAATAAACGAACCGAAGTCCGTTTATTTCAATATTAGCGGTTGAGCTAAAAATTTATTTTGAAAAGTTGAGCGGAAATTTCACACTCGCATAGGAATCAATATCTGCTTTTAAAGAACCGACTGCCAATTCTGCTTTAATCGCAATTGGAATATGGTTTTTATCATTGCTGACCCAAAGCGTAACGCCTTCTTTATCTTTAAAAACGCGTCCGCTTATGACCTGAGGAACAATCACTAAACTGTTGATCCAACCAAATTTAGTTTTCACATTTTGTGTCCCAATCACTTTTAATTGAAAAGGAAACATCTCATCATCGATCCAAATATTTACTTTTTTAACGCTGCCAACTTTCAACTCGCTGTCATCCATAGCTCTTAAATGATAAAAAGCAGATAACATATCTTGGATTCCAGCAACAGACTTTAAGGATTGCGTCGTCTTTTTTTCTTTATCAGTTAGCAAAAGCGTTTGATTACCGTGGTTAAAAACGGTTTCAAAATGTTGAGTATACGTTCCTTCTTTTACATTTCGAACATAAAAACTGGGTAAACCTGTGTTGTAATTAATGAAGCTCTCATAAGTATCTTCTACTTTAAAAAAAGCTCTGACAGCACCAGTTGTTTTTCCAACACCTTTCACATAGAAATGAGGTTGGCCTCTGTAGGTCGTTTTTAAAGTGGTTAAACTTGCCGTTCCTGCATTCAATAGTCCGTAATGAATTCGGTAACGCAAAGTCTCGC
The DNA here is from genome assembly GCA_041819925.1 of Capnocytophaga sp. Taxonomy (GTDB): domain Bacteria; phylum Bacteroidota; class Bacteroidia; order Flavobacteriales; family Flavobacteriaceae; genus Capnocytophaga. The sequence goes on along the minus strand of JBGYFE010000163.1, from coordinate 1,118 downwards.
CTGATTGTATATTTTGAAGTTTTTGGGCATTTCCAAAAGTGATCAATAAGAGGATTAATAATGATAAAGTCTTTTTCATGCCTTTGCTTTTGCAAATAATTTGCCACAAAGATAAAACTTTCGTTTTATTGGATTTCATTATGACAAAAATCATAAACAGGCTCCGCATAGTACTTTTAAATTTTGTAAATTTGTGGGAATTATTTCCAAAAATTTAGATTAATGGTTACTACAGATATATTGATTATTGGAGCCGGCCCGACCGGACTTTTTACTGTTTTTGAAGCAGGTTTACTCAAGTTAAAATGTCATCTTATTGATGCACTTCCACAGCCGGGTGGTCAGTTAACCGAGTTATATCCGAAGAAACCTATTTTCGATATTCCAGGATTTCCTTCCATCAACGCTGGAGATCTAGTTGATAATTTGATGGAGCAAACCAAACAATTTCAACCAGGATTTACGTTGGGAGAAACCGCTCAAACTTTAACAAAACTAGAAGACGGAACTTTTGAAGTAATTACCAATAAAGGAACGGTTCATCATTCGAAAGCAGTTGCAATTGCTGGTGGTTTGGGAACTTTCGAACCTAGAAAACCTGCTTTGGAAAACTTGTCCGATTACGAAGAAAATGGCGTAGAATATTTCATCAAAGAACCCGAGCATTTTAGAAATAAAAAAGTCGTGATCGCCGGAGGTGGTGATTCTGCTTTGGACTGGAGTATTTTCTTAGCAGATATTGCAAGTGAAGTTACTTTAATTCACAGAAGAAATGAATTCCGTGGAGCTTTGGATTCGGTTGAAAAAGTTCAGGCTTTAAAAAATCAGGGCAAAATTCACATGATGACTCCTGCAGAAGTTAGAGGTCTTAAAGGCGACGGAAAACTAACTGCAATCACAGTTGAAAAAGAAGGCGAAACTTTTGATATTGAAACCGATTACTTTATTCCGCTTTTTGGTTTAACACCGAAATTAGGAGACTTAGGAAACTGGGGCTTGGAAATTGAAAAAAATGCAATTAAGGTCAATAATTCTTTAGACTATCAAACCAATATTCCAGGAGTTTATGCGATTGGTGATATCAATACGTATCCAGGAAAATTAAAATTGATTTTATG
>JBGYFE010000162.1:0-66182 GCA_041819925.1 Capnocytophaga sp. | reverse complement strand
TTGATGAAAATCTTTCAGTAACTCCTTTTTTTCAACCCAATGAATTTAATGCTAAACCACAATTCGGATTAACGATGCAGTATAAATTTTAGCCTGAATTGAGCGTAAAGCGACCTAATTTTATTTTTCAAAAAGAGAAATTCACCCAATTTAAAATGAAATATACCTTATTAATAATCAGTTTTTTTATTACGTTTTTCCATACTTCGGCTCAAAATAATGAAACGAAGACCAAGCGTATTGAAATTATTTATGGAGGTGAATTTACTATTGACAACGTAAAATATCCAGGAGCTACCATTTTTAAAACAGATGGAAAAAAAGTACAATTCCGACATCAAGGATTAGACGTTTGGTGTGATTTAGCAGTGCTTTATGAAGACCGAAACGAAGTAATCGCTCACGGTGATGTACTTCTAAAACAAGGAGATACATTGCAAATGGATAGCCAATACATCTCTTACAACGGAAATTTAAAAACTGCCGTAGCCAAAGAAAAAGTAGTTTTAAAGAATGAAACAATGACTCTCGAAACTGAGGAACTTTTTTTAGACCGAAATACTCAAGAGGCTTACTATAACAATTTCGGAAAAATTACTGATGTGGACAACGTACTCACGAGCCAAACTGGAAAGTATTACATCGAAAAGAAAAAAAATCAGTTTACAAATTCCGTAAAAATTGTAAATAAAGATTTTGTGGTCGATTCACAAGTATTGGATTATTATCACCCAACAGGAAATGCTTATTTTTACGGCGCGACAACCATTACGGGGCGAGATTATAAAGTTTACTGTGAACGTGGATTTTATGATACACGCAAAGAAGAAGGCTATTTCAAGAAAAACGCCGTGATTGATTACGACTTAAAAACGTTAAAAGGAGATAGTTTATATTTCGATAAAAAGAGAAGTTTCGCCTCTGGGACAAATAATATCGTTGTGATTGATACTGTAAATCAAACGGTTGTAAAAGGACATTACGGAGAAATTCACAAAGCGAAAGATTCGATGTTCATTACCAAAAAGCCTGTTATTATTTCTTTAATAGAAAAAGATTCAATGTATATGCACGGGAAAAGAATTTTGGTAACGGGGAAAGAAAAAAATAGAATTATTCGCGTATATCCTGATGCACGTATTTTCAAATCGGATATGCAAGCCAAGTGCGATTCTATTCATTCTAACGAATTTAACGGACTTACGCAACTCATCGGAAAACCCGTAGTCTGGACAGGCGAAAGTCAAATGACCGGAGATAGCATTCACTTGATAGCCAATACTAAAACAGAACAATTAGATTCTCTGAAAGTGTTTAACAATGCCTTAGTGGTTGAAAAAGACACTTTGGGCGAAGGATATAATCAAGTGAAAGGCAAGGTTTTATACGGAAAATTTAAGAAAAACAGACTTAAACAAATTGATTTTGTGCAAAATACGGAGTCTATTTACTACGTTTACAATGACAAACACGAACGAATTGGTATCAATAAACTCACTTGCAGTCATATAAAATTATATTTAGATAAAAATCAGCAAGTGGAGCAAATTGTTTTCATCACGCAACCCACAGGTGATTTGTATCCAGAGGATAAACTACCACAACCTGACCGTAAATTCCGAGAGTTTATTTGGCGAGGCGATGAGCGCATTCAAAATAAAGACGAAATTTTCAGTGAGGAGGAAAAAAATCCACAACTTATAGAAATTCAAGAACCAAAAACTCCCGAAGAAAACGATTTGGAAGAAGCCAAAAAAATGCAAGAACTCAAAGAGACAGAAGCAGCAGAAGCGAAAACACCTTAAAAATACGCTTTTAATCCATAAAAAACGAGCCGTATTTCACTTATTGTGAGACGGCTCGTTTCTTTCTAAAAGTTTTCTGCAATCCGAGTTGGCAAGCAAAACGGTGTCGGCAGTTTTCTCTAATCTTAACGTAGAATTATCGTTTTTCTAAAAGTACCACATTTTCAACGTGATGCGTTTGTGGGAACATATCCACAGCTTGTACGGCGGTAACTTTGTACATAGCGTCCATCAACGCCAAATCGCGAGCTTGAGTGGCGCTATTGCAACTGACATACACCACTTTGGGCGGAGCGATATTTAAAATTTGTTGCACCACATCTTTGTGCATACCGTCGCGCGGCGGGTCGGTAATGATGACATCGGGGATTCCGTTTTGAGCAATAAACGCTTCGTTGAATACATTTTTCATATCGCCCACATAAAACACCACATTGTCAATGTTGTTATGAAGCGCATTGGCTCGCGCATCTTCAATTGCCTCAGGAACAGCCTCAACACCTACTACTTTTTTCGCTTTTTTGGCAATAAATTGTGCGATAGTTCCCGTTCCTGTGTAAAGGTCGTAAACCAATTCATTTCCTGTAAGTCCTGCGAAATCACGAGCTACTTTATAAAGTTGATGTGCTTGTTGTGAATTGGTTTGATAAAACGATTTAGCATTAATTTTAAATCGTAAACCTTCCATTTCTTCGTAAATACAATCCGTTCCTTTGTAGCAAATGACCTCTTGGTCATAGATGGAATCGTTGCCTTTTCCGTTGATAATGTACTGTAAGGAAGTTATTTGCGGAAATGTATCGGCAATAAAATTGAGTAACAGTTCTCGTTGGGTTTTGTTTTCCTCAAAAAATTGAATAACCAACATAATTTCACCCGTTGAACTGGTACGAATCATCATCGAACGCAAGAAACCCGTTTGATTTCGCGGACTGTAAAAAGCCATATTGTTTTCCAAAGCGAATTTCTTGATAGCCAATCGAATTTGGTTGGAAGGGTCGGCTTGCAGATAACATTTGTCAATGTCTAAAATCTTATCCCAAGCACCTGAAATATGGAATCCGAGTCCGTTGCGATTATCTATTTTTTCAGGATTTTCAATTTCTTCGGGCGTAAGCCAACGCGTATCGGAAAACGAAAACTCCATTTTATTTCGGTAATAAAGTGTTTCCATTGTTCCCAAAATCGGATTCATTGCAGGAAGTTCGATTCTTCCTAAACGTTTAAGATTGTTTTCGACCTCTTTTTGTTTGTAGAAAAGTTGGTCGAAATAACTCATATTCTGCCACTTGCACCCACCACAATATCCAAAATGGGAACAAACGGGCTTTTGGCGCTTTTCCGATTTTTTGTGATATTTCGTGATAAACCCTTCATAATAAGCGGTTCTCTTTTTGGTAGTTTGTACATCAACCACATCACCAGGCACGGCATCTGACAAAAAAATAACACGTCCGTCGGGCGCTTTTGCCACTCCTTTTCCTTTGGCGCCAGCATCAATGACTTCTACTTTTTCAAATATTGTATTTTTATTTTTTCTTCCCATAATCGGGCAAAGATAATACGAAAAGTCGAAAGAGAAAACAAGTGTATGCTAATTTTTTATGTGTCTAAATTAGTTGTTTTGTCGGGCTATAAAAAGTCTCTTTTTGCGATTTTTTTGTCTTTTTATGCTCTATCTCTAACTTTTTTCATACCTTTGGAAAATTATCGACAAAAAAATGACCGAAAAAGAAAAAATGCTGGCTGGTGAACTTTATATCGCTTCTGACAAAGAATTGGTAGTAGAAAGACAGCGTGCAAAGCAAATACTATTTGAAATCAACCATTTACCTCCCTCTGAATCGGAAAAACGAAGTGATATTTTCCGTAAGTTATTAGGAAAAATAGGTAAAGAATTTCACATTGAATCGCAATTTTATTGTGATTACGGTTATAACATTGAAATAGGAGAAAATTTTTTCTCGAATTACAATTGTGTTATTTTGGATTGTGCCAAAGTGAAAATTGGTGATAATGTGTTGTTTGCACCAAACGTATCGCTATTCACAGCGACACATCCGTTAGATACACAGTTGCGAGTAGAAAGCTGGGAATATGCGCTTCCCATAACCATTGGCAACAACGTTTGGATTGGAGGCAATGTGGTTATCAATCCCGGAGTTACCATAGGAGATAATGTAGTTATTGGTTCGGGAAGTGTAGTTACCAAAGATATTCCTGCAAATAGTACTGCTTTCGGAAATCCGTGTAAGGTCAGAGAAAAGAAATTATGATTTTGTTAAATATTTAATTATCAAATAGCTATAATAAAAAATGAACATAGCAATAGTGTGTTATCCCACATTTGGAGGAAGCGGTGTGGTGGCAACAGAATTAGGTTTGGCATTGGCTCGCAAAGGGCATCAGGTACATTTTATTACGTATAGCTATCCTGTACGTTTGGATTATTTGGAAGTGAATATTCATTTTCACGAAGTTCACGTGGAAGAATATCCGTTGTTTCATTACCAACCCTACGAATTGGCTCTGTCAAGCAAAATGGTTTCAGTTATTAAAAATTATAACATTGACGTTTTGCACGTACATTATGCCATTCCACACGCCTACGCTGGTTATATGGCAAAACAGATGCTTAAAAAGGAAGGTATTGAAATTCCGATGATTACGACTTTGCACGGCACAGACATTACTTTGGTTGGCAATCACCCGAATTACAAACAAGCGGTAACGTTCAGCATCAACGAATCGGACGTAGTTACTTCTGTTTCAGAGAGTTTAAAACAAGACACTTTGCGTTTGTTTGACACAGAAAAGGAAATTGTCGTCATTCCGAATTTTATAAATATTGAAAAAGAAGCATCAATCACGCCCTGCAAGCGTGCTGTAATGGCAAGCAAAGAAGAGCGTATCATCACGCATATCAGTAACTTCCGAAAAGTGAAACGTATTCCTGATGTGATTGATATTTTTTATCAAGTACAATTGAAAATTCCGTCAAAATTAATTATGGTGGGCGACGGACCTGAAAAAGAGGCCGCAGAGCACAAATGCAAACTTTTAGGAATTAAAAATAAAGTGTTGTTTTTGGGAAATACTTCGGATATTGACCGACTTTTATGTTTGACGGATTTATTTCTACTTCCTTCGGAATCAGAGAGTTTTGGTTTGTCTGCATTAGAGGCAATGGCGGCAGGAGTTCCCGTAATTTCATCAAACGCAGGCGGATTGCACGAAGTGAATGAAAACGGTTTTTCAGGTTTTTTAAGCCCTATCGGAGATATTGCCGATATGAGTAAAAATGCTATTTACATTTTGGAAGACGACAATCGCTTACAGCAATTCAAAAAGCAAGCGAAAATATCCGCCAAAAGATTCGATGAGCGAAAAATTATTCCAATTTACGAAGAACTTTACAAAAAAACTGTTGAGAATATGAAAATTAGCGAAAAACAATAAAAATAAGACTAAAAACATACAGATAAACTATAAAATATTGTTTATAATGAAAAAAATTGTATTCATTTGGTTGATTTTATGCAGTTTCAGTACTTTTTCTCAAAAAAATGATTTAGAAAAAGAAAAATTACGCGGAAAAATAAAAGTTGTAACTACAATGGTTTATGAAAATCCTAACGGAAGTGATATGGAATATGTTGATTTTCCCATTGCAGAAGCCAAATTCTATAATGAAAACGGAAATATTACCAACATTTTAGAATTTGACAACAAGAAAGCCTTTGAAGGAAAACCAAAAGCGAATTACTACTATGACTCGGAGGGAAAATTAACTGAAATTAAAAAATTTCCGCTCGAAGGAGAGCCTTACATTGGTGAAAAGTATGAATATAATTCTCTCAATAAATTAGAAAAAATTACTTTTTTTAAAGAAAAAGGTAGTAAAAGTTACGAACAATTCTATATCTATGATGAAAAAAATAGATTAACTCGACTTGACAAACACGAAAATGGTAAACTTATTCAAAGTACCTCTTATAAAAATGATGAAAAGGGAAATATTTTGGAAGAAATTGTGATTATTGACAACAATGAAAAAACTAAAATTCTTCGCGAATATGACCAAGAAAATAATGAAATCAAGACAAAAAACTACGAATCAGGAAGGTTGGTTAGAGAAACATTCATCAAGTACGACGAATTTGGCAATACAATCGAAATAAAAAAAATTTATTTCAAAGATGACGGTAAGGAAGAAATATCAAAAATGGAATATACAAATACTTACGACACCGAAAATAACCTAATTTTGCAAGTTATTGAAGGAAAATCATATATAAAAGTTACTAAAAGAAACATTGAATACTACCAATAAAATTACAAGTAACCACGATTTTTGTTTTTATATCAAACATTTATGAAACTATCCGTTGAACTGACATTCAGCCCATTACAGGACGATTTTGAACAACCAATCATTCATTTCATTAAAAAGCTACGCGCTTCGGGATTAGTTGTGCTTGAAAATCCGCTAAGTACGCAAATTTATGGCGATTACGACCAAGTGATGCGTACGCTCACTGTTGAAATCAAAGAAGCCTTTGAACTCGTGGAAAGAGGATTGATGTACGTCAAAATTGTTAAATCAGACCGACACGATTATGAACCACATTTTTGATTGGTTTTTTGCTCAATATCAAGGTGTTCCAACACATTTGGTGGTGTTAGAAATTATCGGAGTTATTTTCGGATTTCTCAGCGTTTGGTTTGCCAAAAAAGGAAATATTTGGGTTTATCCCACAGGAATTGTCAGCACTGTCATTTTTGTATATTTACTTTGGGTTTTCACCCTTTGGGGCGATATGCTCATTAATTTTTACTATACAGTGATGAGTATTTACGGTTGGATATTGTGGTCAAAAAATACAAAGTCGGATAACATTCACATCACCATTTCAAAGACCAACACACGCGACTGGCTGATTTGCAGTGTTCTTGCCGTATTAAGTTTGACATTGGTCACAGTGGCTTACTATTTCAAACCTTACATTCAAAACGGATTTTCGATGCAAAACGTTTTGTTAGGATTCAACTATTTTTTAGAGACGGAATACGTTGATATTTTCACCACCGCTATTTTTTTAGTCGGAATGTGGTTAATGGCAAAACGAAAAATCGAAAATTGGATTTTTTGGATTATAGGTGATGTCATTTCCGTACCACTTTATGCCTATAAAGGACTGTTTTTCACATCATTTCAGTATTTTTTATTTACCATAATCGCTATTTTTGCTTATATCGAATGGAAGAAAAACTTAAACAAACAACAAGTAACATAATCCGTGTAGCTTTTGTGGGACCTGAATGTACAGGCAAAACCACACTCAGCGAAAAACTTGCCGAAAAGTTTCAAACACAGTGGGTTCCAGAGTTTATGCGAACGTACTTACAACAAAAATGGGACGAAAAACAACAAGTATGCACTTGGGAAGATTTGTTGCCCATCGCTCACGGACAAATATTTTCAGAAAATAAACGCATAAAAAAAGCAAATAAATTTATTTTTTGTGACACAAATTTGTTGGAATTAATGATTTATTCGTATATTTACTACGGAAAATGTCCGGCTGAAATTGAAAAATATGCCCTTGAAAATCATTACGATATCATATTTTTAACCAATATAGACGTTCCTTGGCAAGCTGATGATTTGCGTGACAAGCCCAATGAAAGGGAATTTATGTTTCGTGAATTTCAAAAAATGCTTGACAAACATCATAAAAAATACGTTATTCTAAAAGGCAATCTTGACGAAAGAATGCAGATTGTGGAAAAGATTTTAAAACAGAATTGGGATTAGTGATTAGTAGTTAGTGATTAGTGGTCAGTGATTAGTGGTCAGTGATTAGTGGTCAGTGATTAGTCTATTGCCTATTGCCTAATTCCTATTGCCTAACGCCAAATGAAAAATTTTTGACTAAAAAAACATTAAGATATGAGTAAACTTACACAAAAAGACGAAAAGTTGTTAGCCCAAAAGGGAATCACGGCTGAAATGCTTGAACAACAAGTAGCATTGTTTAAAGAAGGTATTCCGCCAATTCAATTGCAAGCAGCTGCCACCATCGGAAATGGAATTATCTCATTTTCAAAAGAAGAAACAGCGAAATATGCCGCTATTTACCAAAAAAAGAAAAAAGGAATTTCCATTCTGAAATTCGTTCCAGCATCGGGAGCGGCAACTCGAATGTTTAAATCATTATTCGCCTTTAAAGACAGTTTTGACCCTGAAAAAGAATCTTTTAAGGCTTATGTGAATCGCAAGAGCGACAAAGAAGTTGAGACTTTTTTTAGCGGATTAGAAAAATTTGCATTTTATTCCATTTTGATGGATTACATTGCTAAAAACATTCCTGATTTCCATTTGCAAAATGAAGACGTTCAGAAACATATCATTGTTTCGACTTTGCTTGGCGAAAAAGGATTGAACTACGGAAATCTGCCCAAAGGATTGCTTCCTTTTCACAAACATTCTGAAAAAGTGGTTACGGCTTTTGAGGAACACTTCCGTGAATCAGTGATGTACGCCTCTGGGGAAGATGTTGCTCATTTGCATTTTACCATTACTGAGCAACACACCGAAGCCTTCAACAAAGAACTCAACAGCATCAAAGACGAACTTGAAAAAAGATACAACACAACATTTGATGTAAACTTTTCGTATCAAAAACCAAGTACTGACACGGTTTCTGTAACTGAAAATAACGAGTATTTCCGTGATGAAAATGGTGATTTGCTTTTCCGTCCGTCAGGACACGGGGCATTACTTGACAATCTCAATGAGGTTGATGCTGATGTTATCTTTATCAAAAACATTGATAATGTGGTAGTTAAAAAGTACACCGATGAAACGGTTTTTTACAAAGAGGCTTTGGCAGGAAAACTTCGAGAAATACAGTCAGAAGTTTTTCATATTTTGAAACGTATTGAAAATGACAAAGTTAAGAAGAAAGAAGTAAAGAAATTATTGAACTTTTTGAGAGAGATAAATATTTACGTTCCAGACTATGTTTACAAATTCCGTCGTAAGTATGCGTTGGATTTTATCAAAGAACAATTAAACCGCCCAATCCGTGTATGTGGAATGGTAAAAAACGAGGGTGAGCCCGGCGGAGGTCCGTTTTGGGTAAAAAATGCAGACGGGAATCTCAGTTTGCAAATTATTGAATCTGCCCAAGTGGATTTGAGCAATCCGCAACAGAAAGAAATTTTTTCACAATCCACACATTTCAACCCCGTAGATTTGGTTTGCGGAACGAAAAATTACAAAGGTGAAAAATTTGATTTACAGCAATTTACTGACCCAAAACAAGCGTTTATCACAGCAAAAACCTATATGGGCAAGCCTCTGAAAGCACTTGAACGTCCTGGCTTATGGAACGGTTCAATGGCAAATTGGATAACTGTTTTTGTGGAAGTGCCTCTCATCACATTTAATCCCGTAAAAACTGTAAACGATTTGCTCAAAAAAACACATCAGTAAGCAACAATCATTTTTAAGTAATTTGTCATCAATATATTAACTTTGTCAAAGTTTTGAACTTTGACAAAGTTTTTATTTTTTGGTTAGAAAACTTTTCAAAATAACTTTTTGTTTTGACCTTTCTCTTACTGACTCCAATTTCTAATAGAGATTTTCACTCGTTTATGAATAATTCAGAAATTTAGTGTACATTTGCAGAAAAAGATAGATGTTCTTCAATCTCTATCTTTTTACTTTGTTTAAATTCAGTATATTATGTTAAAAAAAATCTTACTTGCCATTTCCATCATTGGGTTAATCCTTTTGGGAATTTTTTCGTATTTTGTTTACAACGCTGTTCTTGCTCCTAACACAAATTTTCAGGAAGAAGAAATTACTGTGTACATTCCAACAGAAGCTAATTTTGACGATGTTACTCATAAGTTAAGTCCGTATTTATCTGATTTTCAGTCGTTTATTCAACTTGCCAAACAGAAAAAATATATTAATAATGTCAAAGCAGGAAAATATATTATAAAAAAGGGAAGTAGTAACAATGACATTATCAATGTTTTACGAACAAAAAATACGCCTATAAAACTCACATTTAACAATCAAGAAACTTTATCGGATTTGGCGGGGCGCATCAGTCAACAGATTGAGGCCGATAGCCTTTCACTTTTGCAAACTTTTTTAGACCCCAAATTTCTGGCTGAAAACGGATTTACCGAAAAAGATGCTATCGCAATGTATTTGCCAAATACTTATGAGTTTTTTTGGAATACATCTGCCACACAGTTCAGAAATCGGATGTTGAAAGAATATCAACGTTTTTGGACAGAAGAAAAACAGCAAAAAGCTAAAAATCAGAATCTTAATCCAAAGCAAGTTAGTGTTTTGGCTTCCATCGTTCAAAAAGAAACAGCTCAAACTTCAGAGCGGAGTAGGGTAGCAGGGGTTTATCTTAACCGATTGCGTACCAATATGTTACTTCAAGCCGACCCCACTGTAATTTTTGCCATCAAAGAGTACACAGGAAACTACGACACCATCATCAAGCGCGTTTTAAATCGCGATTTGGAAATAGATTCGCCCTACAACACATACAAATACGCAGGACTGCCACCTGCTCCCATCGCAATGCCCGATATTTCATCAATCGAAGCAGTCTTAAATCCTGAAAATCACGATTTTTTCTATTTTGTAGCAGACGTTGAAAAACCAGGATTTCACAAATTTGCACGAACGCACACCCAACATCTTGTGAACAGCAAAGCATACCATCAATGGATAAATTCACAAGGAATTAAACGATAATTTCAAAAAGTATTATTTTTTTGATTAAAAAAACCATAATCCTTGTTTAATTCATAAAATTGTTATACTTTTGGAATCCGATTTTTAAGAAATTATGACACATAAAAGTAAAAAACTACAACTGTCAAAAGACGATATTTTAAAAGATTATAAAATTGCGGTTATCAGCCGGGAGTGCAGCCTTTTGGGTAGGAGAGAGGTGCTAACAGGAAAAGCAAAATTTGGCATTTTTGGTGATGGTAAAGAAGTGCCACAATTAGCAATGGCAAGAGCTTTCAAAAATGGGGATTTCCGAAGTGGATATTATCGCGACCAAACTTTTATGATGGCGATAAATGCTTTCACTATCGAAAATTTTTTCGCAGGATTGTACGCTCACGCAGACCTTGAAGCCGACCCAACGAGTGCAGGAAGACAAATGGGAGGGCATTTTGCAACGCATAGTTTAGATGAAAATGGAAGTTGGAAAAACCTCTTAGAACAAAAAAATAGTAGTAGCGATATTTCACCAACGGCAGGGCAAATGCCTCGCTTGCTGGGATTGGCACAAGCCTCAAAAATATTCAGAGAAGTTTCTGAAACTCAAAAAGAAGGCTTGTCAAACAACGGAAATGAAGTAGCTTGGGGAACTATCGGAAATGCCAGCACCAGTGAAGGACATTTTTTTGAAACCATAAATGCCGCAGGTGTGATGCAAGTGCCTATGGTGATGTGTGTGTGGGACGATGATTACGGAATTTCCGTACCCGCAAAATATCAAACCACGAAAGAAAATATTTCCGAAATTTTAAAAGGATTTCAACGCGATGAAAAATCGGAAGGTTATGAAATCTTTACTGTGAATGGTTGGGATTATCCCGCATTGATAGAAACCTTTGAAAAAGCAGGACATATTGCCCGCACAGAACACGTTCCGGTACTTATCCATGTTAGGGAACTCACACAGCCTCAGGGGCATTCCACCTCAGGCTCGCACGAGCGTTATAAAAGCAAAGAACGTCTTGAATGGGAAAAAGAATTTGATTGCAATCTGAAAATGCGTCAATGGATTTTAGAAAATCAATATGCAACTGAACAAGAGCTAAATGACATTGAAAATGAGGCTAAGCAACAAGTGAATGAAGGAAAAAAACGAGCTTGGGAAGCCTATCAAACGCCTATTAAAGATGAAAGAAAAACACTGATAAGCATAATAGAAGATATTGTAAATCAAGTTCATAGCAACAAAAGCATTATTGAAGAAATCAAAAGTAAATTAGCATCTCTTACAGCTCCTTCACGCAAAGATATGGCAAGTGCAGGACGCAAAATTTTGAGATATTTGGCAGGAGAAAACTCGATTGCTGTGCAAAGATTACGAGGGTGGGTTGAAAGCTATCTGTCTGAAACACAACCAAAATACAGCAAATATCTTTACACAGAGAATGAAAAAAGTCCAATTTTTGTAACAGAAATAAAACCAGCGTATGCAGAAAATTCCGAATTGGTTGATGCACGTGTGGTTTTACGAGAAAATTTTGATGTTTTATTTTCCAAATATCCAAATTTGCTAATTTTTGGTGAAGATGCTGGAAATATTGGCGATGTTAACCAAGGTTTAGAAGGTTTGCAAAAGAAATATGGTGAATTTCGAGTGGCTGATACGGGCATTCGTGAAGCAACCATAATAGGACAGGGGATAGGCTTGGCAATGAGAGGGTTACGACCTATTGCTGAAATCCAGTATTTGGATTATATTCTTTACGGATTGCAAACAATGAGTGATGATTTGGCAACGGTTCATTATCGTACATTCGGAAGACAAATAGCTCCTTTAATCGTCAGAACACGTGGGCATCGTTTGGAAGGAATTTGGCACGCGGGTTCTCATATGGGGGCTTTGTTACATTTGCTCAGAGGAGTACACGTTTTAGTACCTCGAAATATGACGAAAGCTGCCGGATTTTACAACACTTTGCTTGAAAGCGAACAACCAGCTTTGGTCATTGAATGTTTAAACGGCTATCGTTTGAAAGAAACGATGCCAACCAATCTCGGAGAATTCAAAACGCCTGTGGGTGTGGTTGAAGTTCTAAAAGAAGGAAAAGACATTACGCTGGTTTCGTATGGTTCGACATTGCGAATTGTAAGCCAAGTTGCTGAAGAGTTAAAACAATTTGATATTGATGCGGAAGTGATTGATGTTCAGTCATTAATTCCTTTTGATTTGAATCACGATATTGTGAAAAGTGTGGCGAAGACCAACCGTTTATTAATCATAGATGAAGATGTTTCGGGAGGAGCTACGGGATATATACTGCAAAAAATCGTAGAGGAACAAAATGCGTACCAGTATTTGGATAGTGCGCCTCAAACGCTTGCCGCACAAGACCATCGTACGGCGTATGCCTCTGACGGAGATTATTTTTCAAAACCCAATGCGGAAGATATTTTTGAAAAAGTGTACGGAATAATGCACGAAGCAAATCCTGCGAAATTTCCCAAAATACGATAACTAAAAATCATATTTGTGGCAAGTCCCGCGAATAAAAAGTAAGTCCCGAAGTTTGGTAAACACCAAAAGTCGGGGTTTTGGTGTGTTTATGTATTTAGTAAACTGAATTCTACATAAAAAATCTATTTTACATAATAAAAATTATGATACAAATTGAGTAAAAAAATCAGCCTGAAATTAAGAATTTTCAGGCTGATTTTTTCTTGTGTACATTATGCGGAATTTCTGCTGGCGTTGATTGTTCCAAACATTGAACGCATCACCATTTTTTCGTACACAGAAATCAATTCGGTAGCAAGTGTACTATCTTTGATTTTTCCCAATGCGTACTGCTGAATGGTCAACAATGGCAACACCATTTTTTCTCGCAAATCAATAGATGCCTTGCCGCTTTGGTGATTTTCCATCAAATCTTTGTATCCCGTGAGTTTCAAAAGCATTTCTTTGGTAAGCTCAAACTCATCATAAATCATTGTCCAAAATGCACCAAATTCAGAGTCATTACGCATATACTCAGTCAATTTGAAATTTGATTTGGTCAAACTCATCATACTATTTTCGAGTAATGTCCTGAAAAACAACGAATTCTTGTACATTTGCTTGGCTTTTTCAAAACCTCCTTGATTTTCAAGGTGTTTCAAAGCTGTTCCTACGCCATAAAATCCGGGCACGTTTTGCTTGAGTTGACTCCAACTACCTACAAACGGAATGGCTCGTAAATCACTGAAATTCAATCCTTCATCTGATTGAGAACGCTTACTCGGACGGCTTCCTATATTCGTTTTAGCATAATATTTCAGCGTACTAACCCGTTCCAAATATGGAATAAACATCGGGTGATTTTTAAAATCGGAATAACTTTGATAACTCACTTCGGCAAGTTCTGAAATTATTTTTTTATCCTCTTCGGTAAGTACCGTATTTTCGTTATTGTTAAAAACTTTGTTATTAATTCCTGCACTGAGCAACTGCTCCAAATTGTACTGTGATGATTCCAACGTACCAAAATTAGAGCTAATTGTCTGACCTTGAATGGTTAACTGAATTTGTTCTGCTTCAATCGTATTCCCCAAAGAAGCATAAAACTGATGTGATTTTCCACCTCCTCGTGCTGGCGGTCCTCCCCTACCATCAAAAAAGATTACCTTAACTCCGTTTTTGCGAGCAATTTCGGTCAATTGTTCTTTGGCACGGTAAATACTCCAATTTGCCATTAAATAACCACCATCTTTTGTTCCATCTGAAAAACCTAACATAATGATTTGCACATTATTACGTCTTTCTAAATGTGCTTTGTAAAGAGGATTGGCATAAAGCTCTTGCATCACTTTTTCAGCCACAGCAAGGTCATTAATCGTTTCAAAAAGCGGAATAACGTCTATCGTTGGATTTTCCCAATCGCATAAACGAATCATCGTCAGTATTTCAAGAACGTTCAATGAAGTTTGATTATTGCTGATAATGTAACGGTTAGCACCGCGTTCGCCATTGAGTTTTTGAATGTCTTTCACAGCGTAAACGCTTTCAATGGTTTGTCGTGTGATTTCATCGCTAAAATCAGACGGATTGAGAATGCCTTTTGCATTTTTCAAACACTCATACTGCTCTTTATCAGATAGTTCCCCGTAATTTTCAGGCAATATTTTGCCTTTCAATGTCGTGGCTATATCTTTCACGACTGAATGGTGTACGCGTGAATCCTGACGGATGTCAAGTGTAGCAAAATGAAACCCAAAAATAAGCGTTTTGTGCAATAAATCGTCTATTTTTTCAACAAATAAAGATTGGTATTTTTCAATCAGAATTTGGCGTATTTGTTTAAGTTTTTCGATAAATTCTTGCAAAGAAATCGCATCATCTTTTTGTAAGAAGCTGAGATTATAAAGTTTGATTTCCAATTCATTAACCAAAGGTTCTACATCAGGAAAAGTTAAACGACGTTTGATAATTCGCAAATCTTTATAATAGTTTCTGATAACCGACCTACGTAGGCGTTCAGCAACTTTACGCGTAATTTCAGCAGTAACAAACGGATTTCCATCGCGGTCGCCTCCTGGCCAAAATCCTAATTCTATAATTTCGTTATTTATTTCGCTGTCTTTGAATATATTATGATAAATATATTTGTAGATTGTCCCCACAGAATGGTAAAATACATTTTCTAAATACCAAATCAGGCTTATAGCCTCATCAAACGGCGTAGGCTTTTCTTTTTTGAAAAAAGGCGTTTTTCCAAGCTGTGCTAACAAATTTTTGATGGTCATCAAGTCATCTTTTTTGATAGCATCTGCCAAATCGGTAATGATTCCGAGCACTGCTCCTGGATAAAACTGCGTGGGATGCGCCGTAAGCACGGGACGCACCTTGGCATATTGCAAATAAGCCTTTAATTGCTCTGTTTTTTCTTGAGCCTCAGCTTTTTCGCGAACATTCCGAAGCGTCCCAATACCGTCCATATTGTTGACAACCGTGAAACTCGCATCTTCAATAGCATCAAAAAGAACGACCTGCCGCTCGATATATTGAATAAAACGGAAGAGCAAATCGTTGATTTCTTTTTCAGTCGGATTTTCTAAATATTTAGAAATGAATTTATTAACAATTTCGGTGGGAGACATTTTCTTGTCGTAACCTTTGCTACACATTTCGCTGAAAAGAGGCAATAAAGTTCCTGTTTCCAGCACTTCTTGATACGGAAGTGTCATCAAAATACCATTATAAATTTGGTATTTACTCAGTACACTTTCGTTAAATCGTTCTAATTTGGTTTTTCTTAGCATCATCATCAAATTATTTTTGAAAATATATTACAAAAAATGTAAGATTTTGTTCCATAAAAAAATCCTCTGAACTCATATTCAAGAGGATTCTTTTTATTCTTTCCCGAAAACTCGCTTAGATTATAATTCCTTGAAAACGGTGTGCATCAATCGTTTTTTGTCGTTGATAGTTTCCTCCAATGAAATCATACTTTCTGTACGCGAAACGCCTTGAATATCATCAATCATATAGATAATTTCTTTGGCGTGTTTTGTGTCTTTGGCACGAATCTTACAGAAAATATTATATTTTCCTGTTGTTATGTGAGCAACAGTTACATACGGAATGTTAACCAAACGTTCTAACACAAATTGAGTTTGGTGGTTTTTTTCAAGATAGATTCCCACATAGGCGACAAAAGTGTAGCCAAGTTTCTCATAATCAATCGTTAATGTTGAACCTTTGATAATCCCCGATTCCTCCATTTTTCGAACACGAACGTGCACCGTCCCCGCTGAAATATCCAAACTTTTAGCTATATCGGTGAATGGTGTCCGTGTATTCTCTATTAACATATCCAAAATTTGATGATCGATTTCATCTAACCTAAATCTTCCCATTTGTAATATTCTATTAATTATAAGCGCAAAGTAAATAATTTTTTTCGATATATTCAAAAATTATTTCATTTTTTTTTCAAATAAAATAATTTTAAAGATTTTTAGGTTTGAATTTCTTTAAATCTAAACATTTTTCAATATCTTTTATATCTATCTTTTCAACAAAAATTTCAGACAATTTTTGTTCTTTGTGTCCATAATAATTTTTTAAATTTCCCGTCTCTGCAATGTATGGCTCAAAAAGAATGATTCCGTTTTCTAAATTTTCTTTAAACAAAATGCCTATATCATTCCCATTTTCGTAAAAATCATCTCGTAACAAAACATCAAAAAAGAGTTTTTCATTTTCAGGAATTTCAAAATATGTCGTGTGGGCATCACCCGTAACATCATTTTTAGCGATATATGAAAGGGCTTCTATCATCGACAAAGCAATCAATTTTCGAGTGTATTCACGGTTATAATCTCCTTGATAAAACCCTGATTCAAAGAGAATTGTGGGAGTTCCCAAGAAAGTGTAAGTATCTCCCGTACAATCGATATTAAAACTATCATCAAAACGTCCTACTTGATTTGGAATATGTTTTTGTAACATTTCATTCATCACAGAAATGACTTCCATCGCTTTTTTACGCACATTGTCCACCTCACGTGCTTCATTAAAAGAAGGTGCTAAAAATGAAATTGTTGCAGGGAAGTTTGTTTTTCCAGCGCTAAATATGGTTCGTTGATCGTGCAAATTGAAGCAAAAATCGGGACGAATAAACTCATAAGCTATTCTAAGACAGTTACTTTCTGGCTGAGACAGTTTAAAGGCATCTCTGTTTAAATCTACTCCATTGGCATTTACTCGTGTATATACTTCTGCCCCATCAGGATTCAACATCGGAATGAAATAAATGCTTACTTCTTGCAAAATATCGGAATTTTCCAAAGAATTCAGCATATCAAACAAAGCCTTGGTGGTGGTCGATTCGTTTCCGTGCATTTGTGACCACATCAAGATTTTTTTTGCCCCTTTTCCTTTTTGGTATAGTGTAATTGGTACTCCTTTAACTGACTTTCCCAAAGAAATGACGTTTTCAAATGAATACTTTTTCAAAATGGGACAAATCATAGGATATGTGATATATTTTCCCAACAGTGCCTGCTCTTGTTTATACTTTATGTCCATAATCATTTTTTTTATCTGCCAAAGATACACTAAATTCTTGAATTATGCTCCCAAATAATATTGTATTTAAAAATCAATTTCATTACAATTATAAAAATATCAGTTAGTAACATTTGTAACACATATCGAAAGTGTTATTTTACTTTTCACTTCTGTAAACAAAATGTTTAATGATGTAATGAATTGAATTTAAAACATTTACCTATAAAATTAAAAAATATTTTAATCATCATAAAAACTATGCGCTACTCTTGTAAATCGTTAATCTAACTTTTTGTTTTATGTTACATTTGTAAATAATCGTAATTTTTGTTGTATAATTAATTTTTTCGCTTTACATTTGTAATTATTTTAAATATTTAATGTATTTTACAATGGTAAACACATCTGATTTTACAACAAGGCTTCAACAAATAATGGATTACTACGGTTTGACGGCCTCTGCTTTTGCTGATAAACTCGAAATTCAGCGTTCAAGTGTCTCTCATTTGCTTTCAGAACGCAATAAACCAAGTTTAGATTTTATTCTTAAACTCATTGAACAATTTCCCGAAGTGGATATGTACTGGATTACACAAGGGAAAGGGAGCTTCCCTCCTACTCCTTCTGTTTTGAAAAATACAGAAGTTGTTAAAAATCAATCTGTTCAAACGGATTTATTTGGTAATATTCCTGCTGAAATACATATTCAAAAACCAAAAACAGAAGAAAAAGAACCAGAAATAACTATTGAAAAACAACCTGAAAAACGTATTGAAAATCAATCTATTAATGAAATTTCAGATATTAAAAGTACTGAAAAAAAAATAAATAAAATCATTTTCTTCTACGAGGACAAGAGTTTTGAAGTCTTTGAGAACAAATAATTGTAATTCATTGATTTTAAAACTTATTTACTTTTGTAAACTATAATAATTTACAAAAGTAAATAGGATTTAAAGCCATTTTCGTTTACGAAAATATATAATCATCATTAGCGTTATTAAAAGCATCACCGCCCAAATCATCGGATATGCCCACTTATATTTTAATTCAGGCATAAATTCAAAATTCATTCCATAGACACCAACAATGAACGTTAGAGGAATGAAAATTGTTGATATTAAGGTTAATAGACGCATTATGTTATTCATCTTATTGCTCATTGCTCCCATATAAGTGTCGGTCAATCCCCAAAGAATATCGCGATATGTACCTAAATTTTCAACGATATGGACAGCGTGGTCGTGCAAATCTCGAAAATAGCGTTTCGTGTCTGGTGCTACCAAATGATGTTCTATTTTTTCAAGTTTACTCACAACTTCTCGGGCTGGAATGATTGATTTTTGCAGGAAAATGGCACTTTTTTTCAGTTGTTGAATTTCAGAAATCATATCCTCACGAGGATTGGCAATTACCTCATCTTCAATATCTTCTATTTTATTTCCTATCTTATCTAACACCACCAGATAATTATCAATAACGGCATCTAACAATCCAAAAAGCAAATAATCTGATTTACGCTTACGAATGTTACTATTTTCAGTTTGCAACCGTTTTCGAAGTGGTTCAAAC
This sequence comes from Capnocytophaga sp., assembly GCA_041819925.1. Taxonomy (GTDB): domain Bacteria; phylum Bacteroidota; class Bacteroidia; order Flavobacteriales; family Flavobacteriaceae; genus Capnocytophaga. Next base: position 46,978 of record JBGYFE010000162.1, on the reverse strand, counting down.
ACATCATCACCCTCCGATTCTTGAAAGCTAATGACATAATCTTTACCAAGTAGCAATGCCAAATGTTCTGAAATGAGGTGTTCTTCTTTTCCAAAATATATCATTTTAATGATAATCAAAATGTTATCATCAAGAATTTCACTTTTAGGGCGATGCTCTGTATCTAAAACATCTTCCAAAAGGAGGTTATGCAAATTTGTATATTCACCCACTTTTTTGATTTCATCAATATTGTTCAATCCATTGATATTCACCCACGTACATTTATCTTTTGAAATCATTTGTAAAGCCTGTTCCATTGAATTTACTTTTTGAGAACAAAGAGAAGTTTCACTGTATGAAATCACATCAATGTCAATTGTTTTCTCTTTATTTCCAAAATAAATCAATGTTCCGGGCGGCAAACCTACTTTTTTAACTCGATTTGATTTTTTCTTTTTTGTAGTTCGAATATTTTTTGCCATTTTCTGATGTGTTGAAATTCTTCCCAAAGGTATAAAATTTTTTGGTTTAGCACTGCAAAAATTACAATTTACGTTTGTAAAATCATAAATAAAAGACTTTTAAGTATTATATATTTTATAAATAATTGATAATAAATATTTTAACTGTATGTTATTAAACTATAAAATTAATTTTATTAACAATTTAATAATATATGAAATTTCTTGTTTTTTAGTTTACAAATGTATTATTTATGAGATAAATCATTTATATACAGTTATTTACAAATAAAAAAAATTATTCTTTATTCTACAAAAGAATAATATGAGAAAATATATAAAGTTTTACTTAACTATTTTATATTTACTATTTTAATAACCAATATATTACAAATATTTTAAACCTATTTTATGATAAATAAAAAAATAACCCAAACTTTCTGTCTGTTTCAGAAAATTTGGATTATAAAAAACTCTAAAATGATTTTTCTATGGAGAAAAATATTAAAAATCCCAATCGCCTCGAGCTTTCAAAACCTGTGTAATTACATCACGAACGCAGCCTTCTCCCCCATTGACGTGTGAAATATAGTCTGAAATGGCTTTCACTTCGGGAACTGCATCTTGTGGACAAGTTGCCAATCCTGAGTGCTTCATTGGAGGAATATCGGGCAAATCATCGCCCATATATAAAATTTCTTCTGTTTTTAAGCCTTTTGATTGCTGATATTGCAAAAAAGTTTCTAATTTTTGATGCCTCAGCATAAAAATATCACTAACACCTAAACCTTCAAAACGTTTTTTGATGCCTTGATTGTTGCCGCCTGTGATGATACAAACGTTATACCCTTTGTCAATGGCGGTTTTCAAAACGAAACCATCTTTCATATTCACACTGCGTAAAAGTTCACCTTCATTAGTAACCAAAACCTGTGTGTTGGTAAAAACGCCGTCCACATCAAAAACGAAAGTAGTAATGTTTTTTAAAAATTCCTTATAACTTTTTTTTTCCATAAGTATTTAATATTGAATTTGTTATAACTTCATAAATTTCCTTTTCATTTCCGTTTAACAAAGCTAAATGATTTTCTATTGTGAGGAGGTCGCCTCGTCGAGCAGGACCTGTTTGAGCCTCAAAAGCAGTCGTTTTTTGTAACTTATCAAAAGTTTCAACAAGTAACGGACATAAAATTTCAAACGGAATTTGATGTTTTTCGCATATCTCTTGACTGATATTTACTAAATGATTCGTAAAATTATTGGTAAAAACAGCCGAAATATGCAAAATTCTGCGTTGAAAACTATTAATTTTATATACTTTTTCCGTGAGAACCTGTGCCAAAGTGCGTAACTTCTCCAAGTCAGATTCGGTTTCAGTTTCAATACATATCGGTATGTTACTGAAATTCACTGAAATAGTTTTTGAAAAGGATTGCAATGGATAGAACACACCTCGCCTATTCTTCCCGTTAATCGCTTGTATGTCTGTATTTCCGGAAGTATGTACCACCAAAATATCAGAAAAAGGCAGCTGCTCAGAAATTGCTTGTATGGCTTCGTCTTTCACCGCAATAATGCAAATATCAACAGGTTTCAGCTGGATTAAATCGGACACTTTTTCGACCGTAAATCGGTCAAAATCAAAAGTGAAGCCACTTCGATTGTAGAGTTGCTTCACTTCGATAATATTGTTGTCATACAAAGCATTTATCAAATGAAAAGCTACATTTCCGCCACCAATGATGCTCAACGAAATTTTTTTTGACTTATTCATCTGATTTTCTGCTTTCTCTATTAATTATAAATCCCAATTGATGGTCATACGAACTATTTTTGCATCATCTTCAATATCATTTTTGGTAATTTCTGATGAAAGACCAAAATTACTGCTTTTTAAGTCCGATTTATCAATCGTAAAATAAAAATTTTTACCTTTTGGCGTTATTAAAACGCTTTTTAGAGTTTGTTCAAGCTCAAAATCAGTATATCTTTCTTTTATGTCTTTATACGTACTTGCCAAAGAAATTCCTTCTTCCGTAGTGAAACGAGGATCTAAAACCAACACACTTTCCACCACTTTTTCGTTATTGGCATTCAATGCAGGCGTAATTTCAAGCAACTCTTTTCCTCCTTTTTCAAAAATGATAATTCGTTCAGTACTCGCATAGCGAAGCTCACCTTCAAAAGTGGTATTTACTAACGAATCTTTGGCATAAATAGAATCTAATTTTTGAATAGGTGTTTTTTGCTGTAAAACTCCTACTCTATCCTTGGTAATCAGAAACTTATCGTCCGTTTTTTTGCACGAAACAATACTTACAAAAACGAATAAAACTACAATATATTTACTTATTCTCATATTAAAATTTAGATGATTTAAACAATTCTTGTGTTTAACAGATTTCCTTTTTCAATGTTATTGATATTCTCTATAAAATTCAAAAAAACATCAAATAATGCTGATTTTTTCTACTTTTCACAGAAAATATGTTTATTTTTTCATTACTTTGGTCAAAATTCCAAAAACACCTCGCATAAATGTGGCACTTGTTATCATTTTCAACAACGGATTTTGTCCGCTACTGCGTTTGGAAGTTGTGCTTCTTGATTGTGTTTGCGTTTCTTTGGCTCTTTGTTCCTGCTCTTTTATTTTAGCTTGTTCTTTCTGAATGTCCGTAATTTTTTTGTTTAACAACTCGTAGGCGCTTTCGCGGTCAATCACTTCATTGTACTTACGAACTAACTCCGAACGGCCTATCAGTTCACGGATTTCGTCGTCTGAAAGAATATCCATTCGGCTCATAGGCGCACGTAACATAGTGGCTACCAATGGTGTAGGAATTCCTTTTTCGTTAAGAACCGTAACAAAAGCCTCTCCCGTTCCCAAAGAGGTCAGCACCTCAGTTGTGTCGTAATATTCTGACGTAGGATAATTTTCAGCTGTCAATTTGATGGCTTTTCGGTCTTTGGCTGTAAAAGCACGGAGGGCGTGTTGCACTTTCATACCCAATTGTGAAAGCACCGCATCGGGCACATCTGTGGGATTTTGCGTACAGAAAATCAGTCCAACACCTTTTGAACGAATCAATTTCACAATGTTTTCCAATTGATTAAGCAACGTTTTTGAGGCTTCGTTAAAAATCAAATGCGCCTCATCAATGAAAATCACCAATTTAGGTTTTTGCAAATCGCCTTCTTCGGGAAAAGTAGAATAAATTTCAGCAAGCAAACTCAACATAAAAGTAGAAAACATCTTGGGTCGGTCTTGAATGTCCGTCAAACGAATAATGTTCACATATCCCTCTCCTTTGCTGTTAGTGCGCAGTAAATCAGCTGGTTCAAAACTTCTTTCTCCAAAAAAAAGTTCCGCTCCTTGATGTTCCAACTCCACAATTTTTCGCAAAATTGCACTTGTTGATGTTTTGGCAATAGCGCCATATTCTTTTTCAAAATCATCTTTACCTTCTTCGGTAGCAAATTGCAATATTTTTTTCAAATCCTTCAAATCCAACAACGGATAATTGTGGTCATCGCAATATTTGAAAATTACAGCAAGCACACCCTCTTGAACATCACTCAGGTCTAAAATACGAGAAAGTAACACAGAGCCAAACTCGGAAACCGTTGCCCGCATACGCACCCCGTTCTGTTCTGAAATAGTGAGCAATTCCACCGGAAAATCTTGTGGAGCAAAAGGTACTCCTATTTTTTTGTGTCGTTCTGTGATGAAGGCTTTTTCCTCTCCTGCTTTTGCCAATCCGCTCAAATCGCCTTTCAAATCCATCAATAAAACAGGCACTCCGTTTTTAGACAAATTCTCGGCGATAACTTGCAGAGTTTTAGTTTTCCCTGTTCCTGTTGCCCCTGCAATCAATCCGTGACGATTTAAGGTTTTCAACGGAAGATTAACTAACGTATTTTCAATAGGTTGACCTTCAAAAATAGCGCCTCCCAAAGTAATAAAATCTCCTTTACAGGCATATCCATTTGTGATGGTTTCTTTAAAAGAGTCTATTTTGCTCATACTTTAATAATTCTGTATTTTTTAAGGAAACAAAGGTATGATAAAAAAGTGAAAATACACACTTTGTTTAATTTTTTTTCGCAAAATTTGTTTCCTACAATTTGTTAGTATAACTTTGCATAGTATATAATTTTATAAATAACTAAAAATCAACAAAATGAGTAATTTTCCTAAATTTTTATTGGGTGACAATACCGATTTTCCTGATGCTATTTTTGTAATCCACACGGAATATCCGCGTTTTGTGTTAAACTTGGAAACCGATGAAGTGGAATGGTTAGAAGAATTTGACGAAGAAGATACCAAAGAGCTTGAAATGGAGGCTGAAAATCTTATCCAACAAGCTAACGAGTTTTACGACCGAGAAATCGAACGCATTGAGAATAGCGGGTTTTGATAAGCTACCAGCTGTAAGAATAAATCGTAAGCAAAGGATTATAAATCAAGAGTGATTTGTTTCCTCCTCCAATCTCCAATCAGTAGTAATTGATAATTCATAATTCGTAATTATGTTAGAATATCTTATAGAAAAGGACAAAGAATTATTACTCTTTCTCAATGGATTAGGTTCAACGCAATGGGATAGTTTTTGGTTGTTTATAAGCCACAAACTTTCGGCATTGCCTCTGTACGCTTTGTTACTTTTCTTTTGTTTTAAGTATTTTCAATGGAAAAAAACGGTTTATATTCTAATATGTGTGGCATTGATGGTTGCTGCTACTGACCAATTAGCAAACCTTTTCAAGTATGGTTTTGAACGCTTGCGCCCGTGCCACGATGAAACTCTTATTTCACAAATGCGATTGGTGATTTGTGGTGGAAAATACGGTTATTTCTCAGCTCACGCAGCCAATTCAATGGCGGTAGCTACTTTTTTTAGTATGCTGTTTTTCAAAAAGATAAAATGGCTCTCTCCTATTCTTTTTGTATGGGCTTTACTTGTGGGTTTCAGTCGGATTTATTTAGGCGTACATTTTCCCGGTGATGTCCTCACAGGATTTCTCATAGGAGCTATTTTAGGAAGTGTTTTTTGGAAAATCACCATATCTTTTCTTCTTAAAAAATATTGAATTTGAAGAAAAAGGAAGCCACCAAACTAAATTCCGTACTTGTCTACCAAATAGATTAATCCCGCAATTGTTGCCGCTCCAAGTTCCAACTCACGCTTATTAACAGCCTCAAAAACATCGGTTTCACAGTGATGATAGTCAAAATAACGCTGTGAATCGGTGAACAGCCCTGCCAAAACGTTGCTTTCTGTTTTTAGTGGATTAATATCTGCTCCCGAATATCTTTCTTCAAAAAAATGTATGTAGTAGGGTTTGAACAAGTTAGCCCACAATTTTATTTTATTGATTTTCTGCGTATTTCCGCTTAAATTAAAACCTCTGGGCGAAAATCCTCCTGCATCAGATTCCAAGGCAAAAATATGATTTTCCTTTTTTTGTTTACTTTCTTCGGCGTATTTCAGAGCACCCCGAATGCCATTTTCTTCATTGGCAAAGAATACAATCCGTATGGTTCGTTTAGGCTTGTAATTCAATGCTTTGAAAATGCGGATTACCTCTAAACTTTGCGAAACACCCGCTCCGTTGTCGTGCGCTCCGTGCCCTACATCCCACGAGTCAAAATGCGCCCCAAAGGTAATAATTTCATCAGGAAATTCCGAACCTTTGATTTCGGCAATCACATTGCTTGACTGAACATCATTAAGTGTTTTACAATTTTGCTTGAAATAAAATTGTAAATCAGGATTTAAGCTCAACAATGTACTCAATAAATCAGCTCCTTTTGTGCTGATGGCAGCTGCTGGAATGTGTCTGCTTTTAGGCAAGTCGTCATAAGACATTACTCCTGTATGTGGAAAATCATCAATTTTATGAGTTAATGAACGAACAATCACAGCCACAGCTCCCTTGTTTACGGCAACTTTAGCTCCTGAATAGCGTTGTGACGAACATACCTTGTATGCATCAAAAGAATTGATAAAATTTTCAGGCATAGTACCATTGAGAAAAACGATTTTTCCAACAACTTTATCAATATCAGCTTTTTGCAATTCCTCTAAACTTTTAAATTCCACCACAGAAGCTCGTATGCCCGTCGCAGGGGTTGCCACAGAACCTCCCAAAGCCAAAATAGGAACAGTTGTAATTTTATCTTTGCTTGTTTCGATATAGGCGTATTCAGAAATTCCACGTACCCAGCAAGGCACTTTTACGGCTTGCAGGCTTACACTCGTTCCCAAACCTTTAAGTTCTGTTTGCAAAAAATCAATCATTTTCTTTTCGCCATACGAACCCGAAAACCGCGTCCCCACATTGTAACAAATGTGATGCAACCAATCATACGATTTTCCTTCGGCAAGTGCTTGATTGTAAATATCCCGAAGCATAACAGAGTCTTTTTCAATGGTTTGTGCGTTAGTTGACAGCGCAAAAAAAGTTATGTAACTAACCAAAATAACTCGCATTTTATTTTTCATTTTTCAGAATTTTCTTTTTGTAGATTATTTCTCATTCATCAATTGCTCTTTGTATTTTCCGAGTGAAGTTTTATCTTTCTCATTTAACTCTGGATATTTTATATCTCTGTATTTTTTCAATGTATGCCATAAAATTTTGGCTACCAACAAACGAGCCGCACGTTTATTATCTGCTGGAATTATGTGCCAAGGAGCTAATTTTGAAGATGTTTTATTGATGGCTTCCTCATAAAAAAATTGATATTTTTCCCACAATTTCCGTTCCTCCAAATCCCCTGATGAAAATTTCCAATTTTTGGAAGGCGTATCTAACCGTTGTAGTAATCGTTGTTTTTGTTCTTCTTTTGAAATATGTAGAAAAAATTTAAAAAGAATTGTTCCGTTTTCAATCAAATATTTTTCAAAATATCGGATTTGTTCAAAACGTTTTTCCCAAAAATGAACATCTATATCCTCAACTTTTGTGATTTGAGGAAGATTTTCATTCAAAATATATTCAGGATGTACGCGAGTAACAATAACATTCTCATAATGAGTACGATTAAAAATTCCGAACTTACCTCGTTCAGGTAATGCTGAATAATGTCGCCATAAATAATCGTGGTCTAATTCAGTTTTGGTAGGTGTTTTAAAACTGTGAACTTCAATACCTTGACTGTTAAAACCTTTGAAAACATCACGAATCAAACTGTCTTTCCCTGAGGTGTCCATTCCCTGAATGCAAATGAGCACATTATACCTATTGTGAGCATACATAACATTTTGAAAATCAGATAATTTTTTACTTACATCTTTCAATTCTTTCTTTAATTTACTTTCACTTTTTGAAAAATCTTCATAAGTGGATATTGTTGCCAATTTAACGGATTCTTCAACACGATATTGTTCGATGTCTATTTTTGCCATAACCAAAATGTTTTCGGATTTTGCAAATGTAATAAATTTATGGCAAAAACAATCCCTTGTATCAAGATAAATAACTTCTTAATATTTTCACGAAAAAATACCCGTCAAAACTAATAAATATCATTCTTTTTTTCTATATTTGCCACTTCACACAAAAACATCATTTTAAATATATGAGAAAGATATTATCCCTTTTATTCTCAGCAGTGTTTATTACTTTAAATGCACAAATTCACGACCCTGTAAAGTGGGAAACCAAAGTCGAGAAAATAGCTGAAAATGAATTTCACTTGATTTCAACCGCTGTAATTGAAAAAGGTTGGAAACTTTATTCGCAGAATGTTCCTCCCAAGGGACCTGTTCCTACCACCTTTGAGTATGTGTCTGACAAAAACTTTCAATTAGTAGGAAAAACAGAAGAAACAGGAACTATCACAAAACACGATGCTGTTTTTGATATGGAAATCGGTTTTTTCTATAACAAAGCTGTTTTTAAGCAACGTGTCAAAACCACAGGAGCTGTTTCCGTAGTTAAGGGAACAGTGGAATTTATGGTCTGCGACGATGCAAATTGCCTCCCGCCTGATGTGATTGACTTGGAATTTGTTTTTCCTTCTGAAAATGGAGGTGGTTCAACAGTAGCCTCTTCAATTATCTCTGCAATCCCTACTTCGGTAGAATCTCTCACAACTGAAACAAGCAACTCCGTGACAGAAAGCGAAGTAAAAATTTCTGAAAAATCAACGGCTGTTTCTGATGAAATAGTCCACACTCAGAGTACCAAAAATAGGGGGCTTTGGGGAATTTTCCTTATTTCATTTCTATCAGGTTTTGCAGCATTGCTCACACCTTGCGTTTTCCCAATGATTCCGATGACGGTAAGTTATTTTACCAAACAAAGTAAATCAAAAGCAAAAGGCATTAAAAACGCAATCCTATACGGGCTTTCAATCATTGTGATTTATGTTCTGTTAGGGTCAGTTGTAACGGGAATTTTTGGAGCAGATGCACTGAATGCTTTGGCAAGCAGTGTGGTGTTTAATCTCGTATTTTTTGTCTTATTAGTGTTTTTTGCAACCTCGTTTTTAGGAGCTTTTGAGTTGACTTTACCAAGTTCGTGGAGCACAAAAGTAGATGCACAAGCTGACCGCAGCGGATTTGTAGGCATCTTTTTTATGGCTTTGGCTTTGGCTATTGTTTCTTTTTCGTGTACAGGACCTATCGTAGGGACATTGCTCGTTGAAGCGGCATCAAAAGGAGGAATTGCTCCCATAGTAGGAATGTTTGGTTTTTCATTGGCCATTGCATTACCTTTTGCTATTTTTGCAGCTTTTCCAGGTTGGCTGAACTCACTACCAAAATCAGGTGGATGGCTCAACACAGTGAAAGTGGTTTTAGGGTTTTTAGAATTAGCATTGGCTTTCAAATTCCTTTCAAATGCTGATTTGGCAGTGCAAGCGCATTGGTTAGAGCGTGAAGTATTTCTGGCAATATGGATAGCTGTTTTTGGAACTTTGGCATTTTACTTATTTGGAAAAATCCGTTTGCCACACGATTCTCCCGTTGATAAAATTTCAGTAGGAAGATTGAGTTTAGGTCTAATTTCTTTGATTTTTACCATCTATATGATTCCGGGACTTTGGGGAGCTCCTTTAAATTTAATTAGTGCTTTCCCTCCTCCGCAACATTACAGTGAATCTCCTTACGGAGTGGGCTACACAAAAACAGGTTCTGTGTCTGCTATTAGCCAAGAAGATAGGCTTCCCGAAGGAGCGCACCTGCTTGAACCTCATAACATTTTAGCGTTTGATGATTATGAAAAAGGACTTGCATATGCAAAGCAAGTCAATAAGCCCGCTTTATTGGACTTTACAGGGTGGACGTGTGTAAATTGCCGTAAAATGGAACAAAACGTATGGGCAAAACCACACATTTTAGAAATATTGAAAAATGATGTTGTTTTGATTTCACTTTACGTTGATGACAAACGTCCTCTGCCTGAAAATGAAGTAATTGACTCTCAATTAAAACCTGGTAAAAAATTAAAATACATCGGACAGAAATGGAGTGAGTTCCAAACAGTTCGTTACAAGGCTAATTCTCAACCTTTTTACGTGTTGATGAACCACGATGAAACGAATTTGATTTCGCCTATCGGCTATACGCCAGACGTAGAAGAATTTCACAATTGGTTGAAAACAGGTGTAAAAGCATTTAAATAATTGATTAATAAATATCTAAAAGTAAAACAGGCACTTTCCAAAATGGTTAGTGCCTTGTTTTGCACTTGAAAAATAGGCTTTTTTTAATACTTTTAATGAAAATTAAAACTTACATAATACCTATAATATTAGGCAGTATTTTAGCCATAGGAATTATCTTAGGGAAATTCCTATCGGATTTTTATGTACAGAAATTACCTCCTCCAATTCCTGTACCTACTATCAACACAGATACTGTCTCTGAAAAAAGCCCAAGCAAAGCAAAACTTGACAAGTTAATTGATTATATTGAAGAAGAATACGTTGATAAAATTGATACAGACAGCATTGTCGATTTAACTGTAAACGGAATTTTAAGTAAATTAGACCCCCATTCCTCTTACATCTCAAAATCTGATATTCAATATGTTACTGAAAATATGAGTGGAAAATTTGTGGGAGTGGGAATCTCATTTTATATGTATAAAGATTCTATCGCAGTGATAAAACCCATTGAAGGAGGTGATGCTTACAACAAAGGTATCCGACTTGGAGATCGCATTTTGCAGGCTGAAAAAGATACTCTTTTCGGCAAAAATTTATCTTCTGAAAAGGTAAGAAGTCTCTTGAAGGGAGAAATTGATTCAAAAGTAGATTTAACCGTCTATCGAAAAACAAATGATAGCCTTTTTACAATCCCAATTATTAGAAATTATATTCCGATAAAAAGCATTGATTGCTACTACAAAGTGAATGATACCTTGGGATATATCCGAATGAATCGCTTTGCTGAAACTTCTCACAAAGAGTTTAGTTCGGCTCTGAAAGAACTTGAAAAAGAAGGAATTAATAGCTTGATTTTAGACTTACGTGATAACACAGGAGGTCTGTTAAATGTAGGTATCCAAATTGCTGATGAATTTCTACACAAAGATAAAATGATTGTTTTTACCAAAAACAATCGCAAAGAAATAGATGAAACTTATTCAACCGATGGCGGCTTGTTTGAAGACAAAGCTGTTTTCGTGTTGGTAAACGAGCAAACAGCATCGGCAAGTGAGATTGTAGCAGGAGCATTACAAGATAACGATAGAGGTGTTATTGTAGGGCGGAGAACTTTTGGTAAAGGATTAGTACAGAGTGAGATGCCTTTGCCTGATGGTTCAGCTGTACGTTTAACTACCGCTCGTTACTATACTCCTACGGGACGTTCTATCCAAAAACCTTATAATCAGAAAAATAGACGAAGTGCACAAATAGATAGCTCAAAAATAGCTGATTCTCTGAAATTTACAACTCCAAATGGAAAAACTGTTTATGGCGGGGGAGGTATCTACCCTGATATTTACGTTCCTGTGGATATGAAACCCGATGCCTATATGATTCACGAGGTACTAAATTCAGGATTAACGAGTTACTTCCTTTTTGAATACTTGGACAACCACCCTAAAATCAGCAAAAAGCCTGAAAAAGAGTATTTTATCAAAAATTACCAAATCTCAAAAGATATGCTTGCCGCCTTTTCAAAATTTCTTTCAGGGCGAAAAATATACATCGATTTCAGACGTAATAGTGATACCATCTCAAAATATTTAAAAGCTGGTTTAGCTGAGATTTGGTATGATGATAATATAGCGGGAATGATTCACAATCAAGGTGATTTTTATATTGAGAAATGCTTGTATCACCACAAAGGAGGAGAGCCACCTGCCAAAAATGACACCAAAAAGAAAACGACAAAGAAGAAAGTCAAAAAATCACAACAAAAAATCAGGAGTAGTTCTTAACAAAAATTACTCCTGATTTTTTTTATCGAACTAAATTTAAGAATTTCGCTTAAAAGCAAATATCATTTCTAATAATTTGTTTTTCAACTTATTCAAAAACATTATGGTGAGATAATATCCCTCCATTAAGAAAATTTTAGTTTCACTTTTTGCAATTTGAATTTTTTCAGTTACCATAGGCTTCCATTGGTTATACTTAAATGATAACCAGATGTTTACCAGAATAAAAAGCAACGCTCCCGGAACAATCACATACGGGCTCAAACTATGATGAAGGTATTGATATAATCCCAATCCTGTGAAACTTCCGTATAAAATAATGTAGTGAATGATGTAGATAGATAAAGTGTTTTGTCCAATAGTCCGTATGGTTTTTGACATAATCACATCACGAAGCAGCATAAACACCGAAAAAATCAGCATCACATTTCCTAAACGGCTAAAAATTTCATTTTCAGACATTAACAATGTTAAATCAGAATTAAAAACGCTATATAGCCAACCTAAAAATGGCTCAGAAGCAAACGATAAAAGCAATCCAAACGTGGTGGTAAAAGCAATGGCATAACGATAAACATTTTCATTATTTCTGAAAATGCTGAACAATACACCAATGAAAGCACCAAACGAAGCATATCCAAACCAAGGGAAAATCGTAAACACCGACCCATTTGCTTGCGTGAAATAGTTAGCTAAAAAAGTAGGCAAAAAGTCATAACTCTGAGCTAAATAAATCGGTGCAAATAGGAACGAAAAGAGAGTGGAACTTATTAATATCAAAGGCATTACGTAGGTCTTCCTTTTGTAAGAAAACAAATAAATTGCTATTAAGAATAACAATGACAGACCAATGCAATGAAGCACATCAATCATATAAGTATTCGGATATATATTTCCTGTAAATAAACTCCAAATGTGCAATCGCAAAAGGTAAGCAGTAACAATTAGGGTAATTCCCCTACGAATTCCTTTGGTAACACGCACGTGATTCCAACCTGTTTTTCCTGCTGTTTTTTCTTTGGCAAGAAGATACATAAAAATAAATCCAGAAACAGTAAAAAAAACGGGGGCGGTTAATCCTCTGAAAAACAACCAAATGGAATAAGAGAGATATTCAGGATTTCGGTATTCATTTGCAAGCAATCCATCGATGAAATGCCCTTGCAGCATCATACAAATAGCAAAAGCACGCATAACATCAATGAAATAAAGTCTAAAAGTAGGGTTTTTCATAAAGTTTTATTTTACAAGGGGCAAAGTTATGAAATAAATCAATACAACAGCTAATAATGAGGTTTTTATTTCAAGTTTAACACAAGCAAAGAAAGGTATAAAAATTTTTATTTAACTTTTAACATATTTATTTACAAACAATTATACTTATCAAACAGTTCATATCTCTGTTGATAACTTATTTAAAGAATCATCAAAAACATCAAAATAGATAAATTTTTTCAACAAAATTATAACTCCCTCATTTTCAGTATTTATATTAAAATACAGATTCGTTTATTTCTAAAAACGTTTTATATTTTTGCTACCTACACAAAAAATTATTACCTTTGTTACCGAATTTGAGGAGTGAAAATTGAGGTAATTTCATTTTTTTGAGGTTTTTAATCACATTTTTATCTTCCTCATTTGAAATAATAAGGTATAATTTTAATTTTTTATAATAAAAATGGCACATAACATTAAACCAGGCGTAGCTGTTGGAAAACAAGTGCAAGAAGTTTTTCAATACGCCAAACAAAAAGGATTTGCTTTACCAGCAGTGAATGTTGTTAGTTCAAACACAATCAATGCCGTGATGGAAACTGCAAAAGAGATGAATGCTCCCGTAATTATTCAATTTTCAAACGGAGGTGCTTGTTTTATGGCAGGAAAGGGACTTTCAAACGAGAACCAACGTGCTGCAATTGCAGGAGCTGTTTCAGGAGCGAAACACGTTCATCAATTGGCTGAACTTTACGGAGTTAGCGTAATCCTTCATACTGACCACTGCGCAAAAAAATTACTTCCTTGGATTGACGGTCTGCTTGATGCATCAGAAAAACACTTTGCAGAAACCGGAAAACCTTTATTTAGCTCACATATGATTGACCTTTCAGAAGAACCTTTGAAAGAAAACATCGAAATTTGCAAAAAATACTTGGAGCGAATGAGTAAAATGGGTATGACTTTGGAAATTGAGTTGGGAATCACAGGTGGTGAGGAAGATGGTGTGGATAATTCAGATGTTCACGAGTCAAAATTGTACACACAACCCGAAGAAGTAGCCTATGCTTATGAAGAGTTGCTAAAAGTAAGTCCTCAATTTACGATTGCAGCGGCTTTTGGAAATGTTCACGGTGTTTACAAACCTGGAAATGTGAAACTTACACCTAAAATCTTAAAAAATTCACAGGAGTATATCTCTAAAAACTACAATGTTCCTCACAACACAGTAGATTTTGTTTTCCACGGAGGTTCAGGTTCAACTCTTGAAGAAATTCGTGAAGCAATTTCTTACGGAGTTATCAAAATGAACATCGATACTGACTTGCAATATGCTTTCACAGAGGGAATTAGAGATTATATGGCTGAAAAATCGGCTTACTTGCAATCTCAAATAGGAAATCCTGAAGGAGCAGATGCACCTAACAAAAAATATTACGACCCGCGTGTTTGGCTCAGAGAAGGTGAAAAAACTTTCATTGCTCGTTTGAAAAAAGCATTTGAAGATTTGAATAATGTAAATACTCTGTAAAAGCCATAAAGACGAAAAAAGCGAAAGTTAATATACTTTCGCTTTTTATTTCCTATGTGTTTCATAAAATCTCTTTAAAACATCATCGACATTTCGTATTGATTTCTTCGTCCAATCAATACGAATGGCTGTTTTCTCCTCTTCGGAAAGTTGCCACGCAATGCCTGATTTTCTGAGTTTTTCAGTAAGTTGTTGTAAAATAATAGCAACACAAACTGAAATATTCAGACTTTCAGTGAATCCTACCATCGGAATTTTAAGATAAGTGTCTGCTTGGTCTAAAACTTGTTTTGAAAGTCCGTCTTTTTCTGTTCCAAAAAAGAAGGCACTTTTTCTTGAAATATCAAAATCACTCAAAAAATGAGCTCCAACGTGTGGTGTAGTTGCTACAATTTGATATTCCTTTTTTCGCAATGAGTCAATACAACTTTGTGTGCTCTCATATCGAAAAATATCCACCCACTTTTGTGCACCCATAGCAATTTTGGCATCTAAACGCTTACCATAGCGTTCTTCTATCAGATGAGCCTGCTGCACGCCAAAAACCTCGCAACTCCGTACCACAGCACTGGTGTTGTGCATCTGAAATACATCTTCGATGGCTACTGTGAAATGATTGGTTCTATTGGCAAGAATTTCCGTAAATCGGTTTTTGCGTGCTTCGGTAATAAATTTTTCTAAATATAGTAGAAGTTTATAATCCATAATTTTTGAAAAGTTATTACTATTCTGTGAAAAAAAAACTTCCTTTTCAGGCATTTTTCACTGTATTTTTTATCACAGAGTAATTTTTCCTAATTTTTTTTTCTTTTAGGCAAACTTATAAATTGTCATTAGATTAGAGATAATTAATAATCATCACATAAACAAATAGTTAAAAAATAATCTATTAGATTTTTCTTGTATCACTATCAATCAAACCATCACGCAAACGAATAATGCGATGTGCGTGCTGAGCAATATCTTCCTCGTGAGTAACTAAAATAACTGTATTCCCTTTCTGATGTATTTCATTAAAAAGCCCCATAATTTCGTAGGAAGTTTTGGAATCTAAATTACCTGTGGGTTCATCAGCCAAAATAATGGAAGGGTGGTTTACCAAGGCCCTAGCCACTGCAACCCTTTGACGTTGCCCGCCCGATAATTCATTGGGTTTGTGCGCCATACGATCACCCAGACCAACAAGTTCAAGCACTTCTCGAGCTCGCTCACGACGTTTTTCTTTTCCTATTCCAGCGTAAACCATCGGTAAGGCTACATTATCCAAAGCGGTGGTGCGAGGCATCAGATTGAAAGTCTGAAAAACGAAACCAATTTCTTTATTACGAATATCTGCAAGCTCTCCATCAGAAAGTTTACTAACATCTCTTCCGTTAAGAATGTACTCCCCTGATGTAGGCGTATCCAAACAACCTAAAATGTTCATCAAAGTTGATTTTCCTGATCCCGAAGGTCCCATAAGAGCCACATATTCACCTTTTTCAATACTCAGGTAAATACCTTTAAGCACGTGCAAAACCTCATTTCCTAACTTGAAATCACGCCTTATATCTTTAATTTCTAACAGATTCATTTTTCTTTGATTGAAATCGAAAAATTAATTTTCAACTATTTTGTGCGAATATAAAAAAAATATTACACTTTTATAAAAAAAAGTTCTTTTTTTTGCTCTTTCCGAATAAAAACATACCCTTGTGTAAAAGTGTCAATACAAACTGTTGTTTGATTATGCCGAATGAGTTCTTTCCAATATTTTTTATTTTGTTTCAAATGTATATCATTCACTATCAATACACTATCATTATGAATATATTCTAAAAATGATAAGAAATTCTCTTCCTTTGAAATATTTTTAAAAAAAATTAAATCATATTTTCTTTGTTTTAAATTAGGAAAAAATTGATTTTCAACAGAAATATTTTCTTCGGAAACTTGCAATAATTTTTGCAGATTTTCATCATCAACAAAAACATTTTTTGCCCTAAAATAGCGCATTATTTTGAGTAACATTTCTCCTTGCTTTTGAGAAAATCCACTTTCTGTTTTAATTTTTTTCAACCAATCGGGCATTTTTTCCTTTGAACGTAACCCTTTGGTAACCAAACTAAAAACGAAGGGAGAATGCACCCCGTGCAAATGAACAGATTTTACCAAAAAACGAATATAATCGATGAGAACCATAACGAAATAGCAAAATTCCTTGTGCAAAAATAGAAAAAACAATTCACAAATTTCTTTTCTTCCAAAAAAGTTATATATTGCGGGGTGAATTAAGCAACATATTTTCTCAATAATTTTATGAAAAATACCATTGCAAATAGAGTTTATGATTTTTTAAAGAAATATCCACCTTTTGACATTATTAACGAAGAAAATCTATTGAATCTATCAAAAGAAGTAGTTGTCATTTATTTAGAAAAAGGAAAAATTTTGTTCAAAGAACACGACCCTACGCACGACTATTTTTATATCGTTAAAGAAGGGGCTATCGAAATGAAACAAACCGTAAATGATAACTTTGAAATGGTAGACATCTGTGACGAGGGCGATGTTTTTGGTGTACGCCCAATGATTACGCATACCCCCTATTTAATGACAGCTATCGCCCAAGAGGAATCTATCATTTACGGAATTCCCGCCAAAGAATTTCGTCCTCTCATTGAAAAAGATACTAAAATAGGGTTATATTTAATCGAAATTTTTGCCTCAAAAACACGAAATCCATATTCAGCTGATCATACAAAATTTCTGTACCAGAATTTTGATAGAAATATGCTCCAAAAGGACTTTTTTGAACTACAACCCGCTGTGTATGTGCGTAAAGTAGTAAAAACAAGCCCTGATGAAACTATTCAACAAGCAGCATTTTTAATGACCGAAAAACGAGTGAGTAGCATTGTGGTTGTTGATACTGATAAAAAACCGTTAGGTATTGTTACGGATAAAGATTTGCGTAAACAAATCGCTACGGGCTACTTTTCGTTAGATATGAAAGTCTCACAGGTGATGAGCCACCCTGTGCGTACCTACCCAAAAAAAATGACCATTTCACAAGCCCAATTTGAAATGATTAAATATAACATTAACCACCTGATTATCACTGATGACGGAACTGAAAACACTCCCGTTTGTGGCATAATGACACAACACGACATTGAAACGGTTAAAGGAGATAGCATTCCTGAGTTGATGAAAGCCGTAAAACGTTCAAAAAAATCAAAACATTTGAAACGCATACGCAAACAATCACTCAACTTACTGAAAGGGTATGTGTTACAAAATATTCCTTTGAGTTTAATTACTGATTTATTTCATCAACTCTTTGAAGCAATTACAGCGAAAGCCATTGAAATATGTATCAAGAGAATGCCCTCTCCCCCACCCGTTCGATTTGCGTGGGTTAGTTTAGGTAGCCACGCCCGAAAAGAACAGTTTCTGGTAACAGACCAAGACAATGCTATTGTTTTTGAGAACGTTACGAAAGAAAATTATGACACAACACAACTTTATTTTTTGCAATTAGCTGAAAAAATAAACGGAATGCTTAATAAAATAGGATACGACTATTGCCCTGCTGATATGATGGCAAAAAATCCAAATTGGTGTCTGAGTTTACAAAAATGGGAAGAATTATTTGAAAAATGGGTCAAAAATGCAAATGATGCTGATCTTTTGATGTTTTCAATCTTCTATGATATGTCTTTTTCCTTTGGAGAACGTACCTTAGTGGATAAATTAAGTGACAAAGTGTTTAATTTCACACAAAATAACGAACGCTTTATGGCTTTATTAGCGAAAAGTGCTCTCGAAAACCCTTCTCCGCTTGGATTTTTTAGAAATTTCATCGTGGAACACGACGGAAAATACAAAGACCAATTCGACTTGAAAGCCCGAGCCCTGACCACCATCAGTGACATAGCACGATTGCTCACTCTTTCCCTAAAAATTAAGGGGATAACCAATACTGCTGAGCGATTTGAAAAATTAGCAGAAATTGAACCTCAAAACAAAGAGATTTATTTAGCCGCGGCCTACGCTGCCAAGGCTTTACTAAAATTCCGGATTAAAAGCGGATTAAAAAATGATAATAGTGGTAGATACTTAGATATCAATAATTTAAACAAGGAAGAGAAAACAAAATTGAAACGTTGTTTCAAATCCATTGCTCACGCACAAGACTTAGTGAAACAACGATTTAAGGTAAATCTTACCTACGTATAGACATAAACTAATAAGCTAACACACTAAATAACAGCATTATGAACAGAATTAACAACCTTTTCAAAAAAGACAAAAAAATACTATCCATTTATTTCACGGCAGGATTTCCTCAACTTAATGATACAGTGCCTATTATCGAAACTTTGGCAAAAAATGGCGTCGACTTAATAGAAATTGGTATCCCATTTAGCGACCCTCTTGCCGATGGTCCTACAATTCAAGCAAGTTCAAAAATAGCTCTTGATAACGGAATGACAGTTTCTCTGCTATTTGAACAACTTCAAAACATTCGTCAAAAAGTGTCTATTCCTTTGGTGATTATGGGGTATTTCAATCCAATTATGCAATTTGGAGTGGAAAATTTTTGTAGAAAATGTGTAGAAATTGGCATTGATGGATTGATTATTCCTGACTTACCATTGGAGATTTACATCAACGAATATAAAACTTTATTTGACTCTAACGGACTGATTAACATCTTTTTAATAACTCCACAAACTTCAAACGAACGCATCAAAAAGATTGATAAAATATCGAAAGGCTTTATTTATATGGTTAGCTCAGCAGGAGTTACGGGAGCAAAACAACAGTTTTTTGGAGAAGAACAACTTTTATATTTCAAACGAATTGCTGACTTAGGTCTAAAAACTCCACAAATTGTGGGGTTTGGTATCAGTAATCATAAAACATTTGAACAGGCCTCTCTTTACACAAATGGAGCTATCATAGGTTCTGCTTTTATCAAGTTTATCGAAACTCATAGCATTTCTGAAATAAAAACATTTATCTCTTCAATTCTCAATAACAAAGACAAAAAATAAACACTATAGCAAAAACGGGGCTACCTTTATATGAAGGTAACCCCGTTTTCAAAAACAAATATGTTATGAATGCGTTTCTATTTAAGAATAAATTCCGTTTCCCCAACAGACCTTAACTTGTCATCAAAAACAACAACTTTGTAAGTTCCTTTCTCAAATTTATCACCTGATTTTGCCACAAAATCACACACATCAATGTTTTTATTTTCGTAAATAAAACGCGTTGCAACACTATAATTTACGGTTTTAGCATCCGTTGATGTGGTTTCATTTTGCCCTAAGGTAACTCCGTTCGGGTCAACCAACTGTACGTAGAAATAGCGCGTTCCTGATTTGGCGATTTTATTTGCAGCAACAGTGAAGCATACACGAATCTTATCAGCAGCTCTTGATCTACTTGTCTCGATCAATTTGCCACTTGAACGTTCCTTAACGGCCTCTGTTGTCAGGCTGCTAATATGCAACTCCTCTCCACTTTCAACAACTTGCTTCAATCTGGTATTTTGCTGTACCAAAGAATCAGCATAAACAGTAGCCGTTTGCAACGCCCCTGTAACACTATCACGTTGTTGCGTGATAATCGCGTTTGAACGTCTCAACGAATCGTTTATTGCCAATAAACGCTCGCGCTCTTTTGTTAAAGCAAAAACTTGATTTCTATACTTATTTAATGAAGCGATAGAAACTTTCATCGTTTTAAGAGAGTCTATGTATAAACTCACTTTGTTGCGAGCCTCAATCAATTCTTGACTGGTAGCTTTATTGTCTTCCACGGCTTTGTCATAGCTGGTTTTCAAAGCACCCAATTCCTTAATGATTTGCTCTTTCTGCTGATTTAACTCAGCTTCGTTTCTTTCTTTTTCTGCTCGAAGAGAATACGCGTGATACCCTACAAAACCTGTGGTAACTGCCAAAATCCCTATCAGAATTTTGGAAACTATACCCCCTCCTTTTTTAGGTTCATTACCATACTCATTTTCAAATGAAAACTCTTCTTTCTGAGATGTTTCTTTTAAATTGTCTGAATTCATCATAGCTTTTTTCTTTTTTGTTCACGGGGCAAATATATATAAAACTTTACAAGTCTCACAATTTTTTATGTTTTTTTTCACATTTTTAGTTTGTTAATATTTTATCGACAAATATTTTGTTAATACTTATTTATCTATATATTAATCATATATGTTCCGTCTAACGTTCTTTTTCTATGCAAAAAATATGTCGCCAAAAATAGCCTATAATTGCAAAAAAGGAAGTATTTTTGCGCCGAATTTTATATTTCATAGTTATGTTGATTCGATATTGCGCCGTTATTTTTGGCTGTTTAGCGTTGGGGGAACTGGTTGTTTACTTCACTCAAATCCATTTTCCTTCAAGTATCATCGGAATGTTTTTTTTGACATTATTTCTGCACTTAGGCTGGATTAAACTACGTTGGGTGAAAGCCATTTCTGACCTTTTAATTGCAAATTTAGGGTTGTTTTTCGTGCCTCCAAGTGTTGCTATTTTGGTCTATTTTGATTTGATTGCCGCTAATTTTTGGTCTATCAGTGCTGCTGTTGTGCTCAGCACGGCTGTTGTTATTGTAATCACTGGACATACGTATCAATTCTTTCGTAAAAAAACAAAACAATAATGAAATCATTTTTAGAAAATCCATTGCTATTGTTAGCTCTCACTTTTGTTGTTTACCACGGAGTACAGTTATTACAGCGAAAATATAAATCGCCTTTGTTAAGTCCTGTTTTGATAACCACAGCTATTTTGATTGGTTATTTGTTAGTTTTTAATATTTCATACGAAAAATATGCCGAAGCGGGTGTTTTTATCGAATTCTGGCTCAAACCTTCTATTGTTGCAATGGGTGTACCTTTATATATGCAGATATCCAAAATAAAAAAACAATTGTTGCCTTTGCTCGCCTCTCAATTCGTTGGTAGTTTGGCAGGTATATTTTCTGTGTGTTTCATTGCCAAATGGTTAGGAGCGGACAAACAAATCATAGCTTCATTATCCCCAAAATCTGTTACAACTCCTATCGCCATTGAAATATCGCAAACACTTGGTGGCGTTACTTCACTCACGGTAGCTTCTGTGATAATCACAGGAATTTTAGGAAGCCTTTTCGGATTTAAACTATTGGAACTTTTCAGAGTGAAAAGCCCAATGGGTAAAGGCATTGCAATGGGAACAGCAGCTCACGGATTGGGCGTAATGGCGGCTTTTGGTTTGAGTGAAAAACACGCGGTTTATGCAAGTTTAGGAATGATTTTTAACGGAGTTTTCACTGCTGTTTTAGCTCCGCCCATTATCGGCTGGATTGAGCCTTGGTTATAAAACATAAAAAACAAGCGACTTACACTTTCTTATGTAAGTCGCTTGTTTTATGAATATTACAATTATTAAATTTTCTTCAACTGTTGCTGCATCATTTTGATTTGCTCAGTCATCATATTTTGTTTGTCTAATTTTTTAGCTTCGGCAAGCAATTCTTGTGCTTCTCGTTTTCTGCGTTTTTGCATCATAATTCCCGCCAAACTCAATTTTGCCATTGCAACATCATAGCTCATCGTAAGCCCCAATTGCAACGCCTTTCTGAAATATTTTTCAGATTGAGTAAGATTGATTTGAGAATAAATAATTCCGTGCAAATAATTGTAATAGCCTTGTTGTTTTTTGATCAAAGCCGTTTCAGGGTCAGCGATTTTACTAAGCCATTTTTGAGTTCCTGCAAAATCTTGTTTGCGCAATCTGAAAAACGCCAACAAAAGGAATTCATTTCTGAAATACAAAAGAATGGGAATTGCCGACAAGAATATCAGAGCAATCCCGTTTCCAATATTTCCCTCAATAAATTGGTACACTGCAAAACCAATAATCAATGCTGCAACAACTATTTTTAAGTATTTGTTCTGTAAAAATTTCATTTTTCTTTCTTTTTAGGTCTGCAAAAGTAGTAAATAAAACGATAACTCACAATTTTATTTTCCGTCTCTATCAACTTTGATGCGTTCGGCTCGGTTTGCCAATTCCCAAGTCAATGCAAAAATAAGTTTGGCACGTTTGGTAAGTGCTTCAAAATCTATTTTTTCGTGCGTATCGGTGGGTTGATGGTAATCATTGTGGATTCCATTGAAGAAAAACACCGACGGAATTCCGTGTTTAGCAAAATTGTAATGGTCTGAACGATAGTAAATTTGCCAAGGGTCATTGCGGTCATCATATTTATAATCTAAATTCAAACCTACATATTTTTGATTTACTTTTTCATTAATATTGTGTAAATCAGAACTCAATCGGTCTGCTCCAATCACGTATATATAGTTATTATCCGTATGCAAATTATCAACCCTTCCAATCATATCAATATTAACATTTACGACGGTATTTTCCAAAGGATAGAGCGGGTTTCGGGAGTAGTAATCTGAGCCATAAAGACCTCTTTCTTCGGCAGTTAAGAGCAAAAATAAAATAGAACGCTTGGGAGAATATCCCTTTTTCTTGGCCTGATTGAAAACCCGAGCTAATTCCATCACAGCAACCGTACCTGAACCATTATCATCAGCACCATTGTAAATCTGACCATATTCCATTCCTACGTGGTCATAATGTGCTGATACTACGATAATTTCATCAGGTTTTTCACTTCCTTGCACAAAAGCCCAAATATTATCCGAATCATTGTAGCGATTCCCAAAAAATGACTTCGGAACGGTTTGAAACCAACCCGATGCCTTGGGCGGATAACTAATTCCCTCTTTTGTATATTGCTCAACAATGTAATTTGCTGCTTTTCTGATGCCTTCACTCCCCGTATCTCGACCTTGCATCTGGTCAGAAGCTATTACTTTCAGGGTTTCATTAAGTCGTTGTTCTGAAATTTCATTCATAAACAAAGACAACACTCTGTCATCATCTTGAATATCATTTTTTTGCGCACTACAACCTAACATTGACAACGCAAAAAATGCAAAAAATATCTTTTTCATTTATTTTGAGTATATTAGTATGAAACGGTTGCAAATATAAAGAATTTGAATTTAATCAGAATAACTGAAAAATTAATTTTTTATTCATATATTTGCGCTCTGAAATTTACTTTGTAGAAAAATGTTGCGTGAACAACTGAAAAATTTGTTTCCTGACCACGTTGAAGAGTCCCTCCCTGAAAAGGAAGTTCCCAACGTATGGTTGCAAGATGAGCCTTTAATTTGCAAATATGAAAAACGCAAAGGCAAACCTGTAACTATCATTGAAGGATATACGGGAGCAGACGAAGATTTTAAAATTTTAGCCAAAGAAATCAAAACTCTTTTAGGTGTTGGAGGTTCTTTCAAAGACGAAAGCATTATCATTCAGGGAGATTATCGTGAAAAAATTATGCTTTTTCTAAAAGATAAAGGATTCAAAGTTAAACGCGTAGGAGGTTAAGTTTGGCGAAAAAAAAATCTGATTGATAAAAAATCGAAGAAATAATAATCACTTAAAATAAGTAGAATAATATGAAATTATTGGAAGGAAAAACTGCGATTATAACAGGCGCAAGCAGAGGAATCGGACGAGGAATTGCCGAAGTTTTTGCCGCTCACGGGGCAAACATTGCATTCACTTACAGTTCATCGGTTGAAGCTGCTCAAAAGTTAGAAAACGAATTGAAAGCCAAAGGCGTAAAAGCCAAAGGATACCAAAGTGATGCCGCCAATTATGAAGAGGCTCAAAAATTAGCCGAAGAAGTTGTTAATGAATTCGGAAGTATTGACATTCTGGTTAATAACGCAGGAATCACCAAAGACAATCTGTTAATGCGTATTTCAGAAGAAGACTTTGACAAAGTCATTGAAGTGAACTTAAAATCCGTTTTCAATATGACAAAAGCCGTGCAACGCACAATGCTCAAACAACGTAAAGGTTCTATCATTAATATGAGTAGTGTTGTAGGCGTAAAAGGAAACGCAGGACAGTCAAACTATGCTGCTTCAAAAGCAGGAATGATTGGTTTCACCAAATCTATTGCTTTGGAGTTAGGGTCACGAAACATTCGCTGCAACGCTATTGCCCCTGGATTTATAGAAACCGAAATGACAGCCGTATTAGATGAAAAAATAGTACAAGGTTGGCGCGACAATATCCCTTTGAAACGTGGTGGAACGCCCGAAGATGTGGCAAATGCGTGCGTATTTTTAGCTTCGGATATGTCGGCTTACGTAACTGGACAAGTTTTGAATGTTGATGGCGGAATGCTTACATAATTTTGATAAATCATAAAAACTATTTACTTTTGCCCAATGCAAATAAAAAAATATATCATAATAGGTTTAGTTACAGCAGGATTGTTGAGTTCTTGCGGGGAATATCAAAAAGTTTTGAAGTCTCCCGATGCTTCGGCAAAGTATGCAATGGCTGAACAACTTTACAAAGAGGGAAAATACAAAAAAGCAATCCGCTTATTTGACCAATTTTCAAGTAGTTACGCAGGAAAACCACAAGGAGAGCGCGTGCTGTATATGTTTGCCGATGCTTATTACAAAACCAAACAATACAGTTTCGCTACCTATCAGTTTGAACGTTTTCAAAAGTTATATCCGAAAAGTGAAAAAGTGATTGAAGCTGCTTTTTTGGAAGCGAAAGCTCTTTATTTGGAAGCTCCGAGATATAGTGTTGACCAAACATTTACAAAAAAAGCACTTGAAAAATTACAATTTTTCTTAGACCGTTATTCGCATTCTGAATATGCAAATGAAGCCAACGTAATGACTTTGGATTTATTGACACGCTTGCAGAAAAAAGAATTTGAGATTGCAAAACAATACGATTTAATTCGTGATTATCAGGCGGCTATCAAATCTTTGGATAATTTCTTGGCAAATAATCCGGGGAGCGTTTTCAAAGAAGAAGCTCTTTTTGTTCGCTTACATTCTGCGTATGAATGGGCAATAAATAGTGTTGAACACAAAAAGCAAGAACGCTTGAATGTTGCCAAAGAGGCGTATGAAACTCTGATAAAATCATATCCCGAAACGCAATACAAAAAGGAAGCCGATAAAATGCTTGAAAAAATTGAAACATCATTAAAAAATTACTCTTAAATATATTTATAATAAAAACATAAACTATGGATTTTAAAAAGATTGATGCGCCTACCACCACGGTCACATACAACCGAAGTGCCATTGAAGCTCCGACCGAAAACATTTATGAAGCCATTTCAATCATTGCTAAACGTGCCGTTCAAATCAACTCGGAAATTAAAAAAGAATTGATTGAAAAATTGGACGAATTTGCAACAAACAACGATAATTTGGAAGAAATTTTTGAAAATAAAGAACAAATCGAAGTTTCTAAATTTTACGAAAAACTTCCTAAGCCTCAGGCTGTCGCCATCAAAGAATGGTTAGAAAATAAAATCTATTACAGAGAATCAAATTAGTGTTTTAGGCTTTAAGTAGAAGGCAAGGCTATAAGCAATAGAAAAAAATAATTCAATAAAAATTCCTATTGTTTGTAGTTTAAGGACTGTAAACTTAAAGCCTTTTTCATTTAAAAGAAACTATCCGAACGGCTTAAAGCGAAAAAAAATGAACATAATTTTAGGAATCACAGCGGGCATTGCTGCCTACAAAACGCCTCATTTGACACGTTTGTTGGTCAAAAACGGACACCAAGTAAAGGTAATTATGACCGAAAGTGCTGAGCAATTTGTTACTCCGCTGACTTTATCTACTCTGTCTAAAAATAAAGTACTTTCTTCGTTTGCAAGCCGCGAAGGTGAGTGGAATAACCACGTTGATTTAGCACTCTGGGCTGACGCTATGCTTATTGCCCCCGCAACGGCAAACACTTTGGCTAAAATGGCTAACGGTCAGTGCGACAATTTGCTTCTTGCTACTTATTTTTCAGCTAAAAAACCTGTTTTTATAGCTCCCGCTATGGATTTGGATATGTACGCCCACCCTACGGTAAGCAAAAATTTAGAAATATTGCAATCTTTCGGGAATTATATTATTCCGGCGGTGTATGGTGAATTAGCCAGCGGATTGGTAGGACAAGGAAGAATGGAAGAACCTGAAAACATCGTTTCTTTTGTTGAAAATACACTTTTTGGAAATCTTCCGCTTGGTGGGAAAAAAATCGTTATAACGGCAGGTCCTACCTATGAGGCGATTGACCCCGTGCGATTTATTGGAAATTTTTCAACCGGAAAAATGGGAATCGCTCTCGCCAATGAAGCCGCCAAACAAGGTGCGGAAGTACATTTAGTGCTGGGACCTTCTGCCGAGAAAAATATTGACAAAAAAATTCATCTGCATAGAGTGGTAAGTGCGGCACAAATGTACGAAGCCGTTATCAAACTATTTGAAACAGCGAATATAGCCATTCTTTCGGCTGCCGTTGCTGATTACACCCCGAAAATAGTTGCCCCTGAAAAAATTAAGAAAAAAGACGCTCAGCTAAATTTAGAATTAGTAAATACTGTTGATATTCTCGCTGCTTTGGGAAAACAAAAAAAACAACAACTACTCATTGGGTTTGCGCTGGAAACAGAAAACGAATTGGAAAATGCTAAAAGCAAACTCAATAAGAAAAATTTAGATGGGATTGTTCTCAACTCACTGAAAGACAAAGGTGCTGGATTCGGAACAGATACAAACAAAATTACATTTATAACTTCTAAAAAAGAGACTTCTTTCCCGCTGAAAAATAAAACAGAAGTAGCCAAAGACATCTTAAACGAGATTTTAAATATTGAAAAATAATATTTTTTAGAATAAACACTTCGACCTAAAAAGAAAATTTTTAATTTTATTTTGTTTTTGGGCGTATATAATACGCCCCTACAATTGTTGTTTTGTTTTTGGGCGTATGCAATACAACCATAAAATTGTTGTTTTATTTTTGGGCGTATGTAATACAACCATAAAATTGTTGTTTTATTTTTGGGCGTATGTAATACAACCATAAAATTGTTGTTTTATTTTTGGGCGTATATAATACGCCCCTACAATTGTTGTTTTATTTTTAGGCGTATGCAATACAACCATAAAATTGTTGTTTTATTTTTGGGCGTATGCAATACGCCCCTACAATTTTAATAAAAAATCCAATTGTGTAAACCCTCCGGAAATTTTCGGAAGGTAAAATCCAAGTGTTTAAACTATTCGGAAATTTTTGGAAGGTAAAATCCAAGTGTTTAAACTATTCGGAAATTTTTGGAAGGTAAAATCCAAGTGTTTAAACTATTCGGAAATTTTTGGAAGGTAAAATCCAAGTGCGTAAACCCTCCGGAAATTTTCGGAAGGTAAAAACCAAGTGTTTAAACTCTTCGGAATTTTTCGGAAAGTAAAAACCAAGTGTTTAAACTCTTCGGAAATTTTCGGAATAAAAAAATATATATTATATATGTATATTTATAAATTGTTTTTTTATGTAGGGGCGTATTGCATATGCCCTTAATATTATTTTTTTATTTTTGGGCGTATAAAATACAACCCTACAATTGTTGTTTTATTTTGGGCGTATGCAATACGCCCCTACAATTATTGTTTTGTTTTTGGGCATATATAATACGCCCCTACAATTATTGTTTTGTTTTTGGGCGTATATAATACGCCCCTACAATCGTTGTTTTATTTTTGGTCATATATAATACGCCCCTACAATCGTTGTTTTATTTTTGGGCGTATGCAATACGCCCCTACAATTTTAATAAAAAATATGATTGGAAATAAATCATAAAATATATAAAACACATAGGGCGCATCATAATGCGCCCTATGTGTTTATTTTTCTTTAAAAATCCTATTTAATATACTTTCTAAAAATATATTAGACAATAGGTTCTTCGGGAAGTATATTCTTTTTTTCAGAAGTATTTGGTTTTATTGATTTTGCTAATTCATTAATTTCATTATAAAGAGGTTTCCAATCAGAATTTTTTTGCATTGCTTTTACGAAAGTAAAAAACGCACGTAGATATTCTTCCAATTCGGTGCGTATTTTACTTGCTGACGGAATATTACGAAGCTCTGAATTGCTGGCTATTTGCTCAGCGTAAATTACATCAAAATCTTCCTGAGCCTGTTGTAACGACTCAAAAACAACTTTCACGCCCAAATCTTCTAATAAAGAAAGATTTTCTGGTCTGTTCATATCTTCAATGAACTTTCGTAACTGTGCGGTTTCTTCGGCATAATTCAATCTTGTGAGTCTTGTTCCGTATTGTTTAAACAAAGCGTAAATGGTTTGAGCTTTTGCATTGTGTGGAAGCTGTTCCAATCCGGCATATCCTTTTATATAATCGCGCAAATTGTTATAAATTTTATCACGATTTTTATCTGCTTCGGCTACTGATTTTCCTTTTCCGCTGAATGAAAGTTTCGTGTAGGCATTACTATAAACGCCAAAAACTTCTTCTAAATTTTTCAGAAGTTCATTCTTCTCTATAAATTTATACTTTCCGCTTTTTGAAATTGAAATAGTTGTTTCTGCCAACGTAGCCAATTCTTTTGTACTGAATTTAGATAATGTTATTTTCATAAGTATCTGGTATTTTTGATTAAAAAAATTGATTTTCTGCGACTAAAATAATTCATTTTATTGAAATAACCATATTTTTTAAAATATTTTTTTTGTATTTTTTTTAAAGGTATATTTTTTATATTAAAATCCTATGGGAATAACTTTCCGAAATTTTTTGGAATATATAAAATCACGAAAAAGAACTCACAAATATTTTTTTAATATTTTAGCCATTTCCATACTTCTCTATAAGTAGCTTTTTTGCCATACATCAAGATGCCAATACGGTAAATTTTTGCAGCAATTTTTATTATAAAGAAGAAAGAAGCGTAAAGTAATATTATTGAAATAAGCACCTCCCACCACGCTACACCAAAAGGAATACGCATTAGCATCACCACAGGCGAAGTAAACGGAATGTAAGAAAGCACTACCGACACCGTGCCGTGAGGTTCTTCAATTACCGTAAAGAAGCCCACATAGACCGCTAAAATCAGGGGCATTAAGATGGGCATCAAAAATTGCTGCGTATCGGTTTCATTATCTACCATTGCTCCCACAGTGGCGTAAAGCGAACTGTAAAGCAAGTAACCTCCTACAAAATAGAATAAAAACGAAGTAAACATTTCCATAAATGGAAACTTAAAGAATGCTAATAAAATTTCCGTAGTTACTTTATCAACACCCGTTTTATTCATTAAAACTTCGTTGGTTGATGCCGGACTGATGTTTAAAAACGACGTTAGGATAGTCATTAATAATCCGCCAAAAATCATCCAAATTAAAAATTGGGTAATTCCTGCCAATGATGTTCCGAATATCTTTCCTAACATTAATTCAAAAGGCTTCACTGATGAAATAATAATTTCGATGATTCGGTTGGTTTTTTCTTCAATTACGCTGCGCATAATTGCGTTTCCGTAAATAATGATGAACATAAAAAGCAAATATCCCGCAGCGCCTCCCAAAGCTACTTTTATAATTCCGTCAAGTTCAGAACTTTTCTCACCACTGAAATTTTCCAAAGAAATTGTTACGTTTACTTTTGAATCATCGATTTGTTTTTTATCAATTCCTTTTTTGGTTAAATTCTGTTGGAATAATGTATTTTCAACAGCATCTGAGATTTGTGTCGTAAGTGATATATTTGGCGATTCTTCACTGAAAAAATCAATCTGCTGAAACCAATTTTCTTGATTTGCTGGCGGAATATATAACAGTCCGTACATTCTTTCTGCCAAAACAATCGTTTTAGCGTTTTCCAGCGAGGCTTCTTTCAGAAAAAAATATTCAACCGTCGATGTGTTTTCAAAGCTATTTGAAAAACGATTACTTTCATCTAAAACGGCGATTTTTTTCAAATTGCTCGTGTTGTTTACGTTAGTTAGGTATCCTATTAAAAAACCGAATAATATCACAACAAGCGGACTGACGAAAGTCATTATGATAAACGATTTATTACGAACTTTATTTAAATATTCTCGTTTTGTTATTATTCCTAAATGTTTCATACGTTGATTATTAAAAAAAATATTTTTTTGAAAAAAACCAGATAAAAATATATTACCTATCTTTTTGCTTGCACTGAACGCATAAAAATTTCATCAACTGACGGAATTTTTTCTACAAAATGCGTTATTTCGGCTTTATTATTCAAAAATTGTAATAATTCGCTGGCGGTTTGCTGTTCACCGATTTGAACGTTGAGTTTCAGTCCGTCATACAAACTTTTAAAATTGGCTTGCGTTATTGAAAAACGTTGTTGTAAATCCTCCAACAAGATTTTTTCTTGGTGCTTATCGAGTTTTAAACCAACTTCAAAAATATTGCTTTTAAAAGAGTGTTTAATATCTGACAATCTGCCCTCTAAAATCTTTTCAGACTTATTAATCAAAGCGATATGGTCGCACAATTCTTCCACCGATTCCATTCGATGCGTTGAAAAAATGATGGTTGCTCCCTGTTCTCTCAAATATAAAATTTCGTCTTTAATAATATTAGCGTTGATGGGGTCAAAACCGCTGAAAGGTTCGTCAAAAATCAGTAATTTAGGTTGATGAAGAACTGTTACCATAAATTGAATTTTCTGTGCCATTCCTTTTGAAAGTTCTTGTACTTTTTTATTCCACCAGTCGCCTATTTGCAGTCGGTCAAACCAGAATTTCAAACGTTCTTTGGCTATTTCCTTTGAAAGTCCTTTGAGTTGCGCCAAATAGAGTGCTTGCTCGCCTACTTTCATTGATTTATAAAGCCCACGTTCTTCTGGCAAATAACCAATTTGAGTAATATGCTTGGGCTGTAACGGCTCTCCATCAAAAAAAACATTTCCCGAATCAGGGAAAGTAATTTGATTAAGAATGCGAATAAGAGATGTTTTTCCAGCGCCATTAGGACCTAAAAGACCGAAAATACTTCCCTTCGGGATTGTTATCGAAACATTGTTCAGAGCAGTGTGATTTCCGTATTTTTTACAAATATTTTCTGTGATTATCATTATAAAATCAAATGTTTGAGGCAAATATAAAAAAAATGAAATTACTCAAAAAACTTTTCTTAGTTATTTTAATTTTTTACTTTTCTCCTTCGGAAAATAATTGAAAAAAAGTAAAAAAATAAATCTGAAACGAATATTTATTTGTAAAAAAAGAGATGTATTGTATTTTTCTGCTGAACTATTTTTGCTTTTCAGCCGTACGTATTTTTTCCTTGTTGAAAATAATTTCCAATTTGTCAAAAAAATACCCCACAAAAGTGCATTGATTAAAAAATATTCAATATTTTTGCACGCAAATTACATTATAAATACATTTTCAAAATATGAAAAAACCAAACACAATTAAATATCTAAAATCCTTTTACATTAAGGATTATTTGACGATTATCGTCGGATTGGCTCTTTTTACCATAGGATTAACGGGGTTTATTCTTCCCAACAGAATCGTAATGGGTGGCCTATCGGGAATATCTACTATCATCAAATACGGAACAGGATTTGAAATTTGGAAAACCAATTTGGTTATTAACATTATTTTGCTCATTATTGCTTTTCGAGTTGTGAGCAAACAATACGTGCTTCGCACCTTGTTGGGTATAGGCATTTTATCACTAATGCTCAGTTTTGGGGAGCAATACTTACAACCTTATTTTGCTGAACATCCACCTTTGAGCGACACCTTTCTTTCTGCCATTGTAGGAGGTATTCTCTGTGGCTCGGGCTTAGGTCTTGTTTATTCAGTTAATGGAAGCACCGGCGGAACTGATATTATCGGAGCTTTGGTTACAAAATATTACAGAATAAGTCTCGCTCGAATTTTGCTAATTGTAGACGTTTTGATTGTTTGTTCGTCTTATTTCATACTTGATAGAAATGAAGAAACTCTTGAAAAAACTATTTTTGGATTGATTCTCCTGCCTTTGATGTGGCAAATGGTAGAAATTGTCATTAACGGAGCGCGCCAATCAGTGCAATTATTTATTTTTTCAAAACATTACGAAGAAATTGCTACACATATCAACACAGAAATCAAACGAGGTTGTACGGTAATTGACGGTATTGGTTGGTATTCACAAAATCCACAAAAGGTTATCATCGTGATTGCGCGTCGCACAGAGGCTACATCCATTTTCCGATTGGTTGGAAGCATTGACCCTGAAGCCTTCGTAACTAAGGCAACCGTAATGGGCGTTTACGGAAAAGGATTTGACAAATTAAAGTGAGAAAGTAATATCGGTATTTTGCATTCGGTAAATACATTTTTTTGTTTTCACTTTTCATATTTCACTTTTTTGTGTACCTTTGCCCGTGTTCATTAATTAAAAAAAATCATTCATTATGGCAACAATCACATTTCGAGGAACACCAGCTCACACAACAGGCGAATTGCCAAAGGTGGGCAGTGTAGCACCTGATTTTACCGCAATTTCAACTGATTTAACAGAAGTTTCTTTGAAAGATTTTCAAGGAAAGAAAGTGGTTATCAACATTTTTCCAAGCGTTGATACAGGTGTTTGCGCTGCATCAGTTCGTAGATTTCATAAAGAAGTTACCACACTAAAAAATGTGCAAATTCTTTGTATTTCAAAAGATTTACCTTTTGCTTTGGGGCGTTTCTGTGCAGCGGAAGGCATTGATAATTTAACGATGCTTTCTGATTTTAGAGGAGATTTTGAAAAAAATTACGGAACAGTTTTTACTGATACGCCGCTTAAAGGGTTATTATCACGTTCTGTGGTGATTTTGGACGAAAAAGGAAAAGTTATTTACGCCGAACAAGTAGCTGAAACTACCAACGAACCTAACTATGAAGCAGCGCTAACTGCATTGAAATAAAAAATTTTATATATTGAAAATTGAGGGTGAAATAGTGTTTCATTCTCAATTTTCGATTTTTCATTACCTAATCACGAAGCTCAATTTTGACAATTTAAATGGGACAAAAAAAACAAAAACAAACCGATAAAAAACCTAAAAATCAGTCAGATAAATCAAAACAACGGAAATTAATTTTCGGGATTGTTTTGATTGTCTTTTCTCTTTTTTTAATCATTACGTTTGTGTCCTATTTTTTCACTTGGCAAAGTGACCAAAGCATCTGGGCTGATGTTAGCAACAGACAAGAAAAAGCCGAAAATCTCACAAGTAAAATGGGTGCTTACTTGGGGCATATTTTTATCTATAAAGGTTTCGGATTGGCGATGTTTATTCCTGCTGTGTTGACATTTTTTTCGGGATTGAAACTTACTTTTAACCTCAAAATGCCACTATTGAATCGCTGGTTTTGGGGAATTGTTTGGACTATTTTCATCGCTACACTTTTAGGATTTTTCTCAGGAAAAGCAAGTATTTTGGCAGGAATGTCTGGTTTTGAAATTAATCATTTTTTGCAAGATTATTTGGGTAAATTCGGAACAGCATTGGTTTTGCTTCTGTTTGTAGTTCTATTCATCGTTTTCAAAACAAATTTAACACCTGAAAAGTTAGCTTCGTCACTTTCTGAAACAGTTTCTAAATTTAAAAAAGAGAAAAAATCAGTCGATGAAGTCAGAAATCGGAAGAAAAACAATCAAAAAAGTATTTTTGATGATGAAAATGAAGATTTGACAGAAAATTCCGAAGATGATGACTTTTTTGTCAATGATAAAGAAGCTGAAAAATTAGATGTTTTCACGCATAAAAAAGAAATTCCATTTTTGAACAATACCGAAGAAACCGAAATTGAAGAAGGATTTTTCATTGCCAAAACAAATATGGAAGAGCCTGAATTTGAAGTTGCTAAACCCAAAGTTTCAGAAGAAATTGACCCAGAATTATTAGCACAAAAATTGGTTGAAAATTATGGTGAATATGACCCTCGATTGGATTTGAGCGACTATCGCTTCCCATCGGTAGAATTGTTAGATGAACCCAAAGACAATGGCATTGTTATCAATCAGGAGGAATTGGAAGAAAATAAAAACACTATCGTTCAAACTCTGAGAGATTACAAAATTGAAATATCGC
The DNA here is from genome assembly GCA_041819925.1 of Capnocytophaga sp. GTDB lineage: Bacteria > Bacteroidota > Bacteroidia > Flavobacteriales > Flavobacteriaceae > Capnocytophaga. Next base: position 12,325 of record JBGYFE010000162.1, on the reverse strand, counting down.
AAATCAAAGCCACGATTGGTCCCACAGTTACGCTCTATGAAATAGTGCCTGCTGCTGGAATTCGTATTTCAAAAATCAAAAATTTGGAAGATGACATCGCCTTATCGTTGGCCGCTTTGGGAATTCGTATCATCGCACCAATTCCTGGCAAAGGAACTATCGGAATTGAAGTACCGAACAAAAAACCAACTACGGTTTTTATGCGTTCAATGATTACTTCACCTCGATTCCAACACGCTGAAATGGAACTCCCTATCGCTTTCGGGAAAACTATTAGCAACGAAACTTTTGTTACTGACCTAACCAAAATGCCTCACCTTTTGATGGCAGGGGCAACGGGGCAAGGAAAATCGGTAGGTTTGAATGTGGTGCTCACTTCTTTGCTTTATAAGAAGCACCCAGCCGAAGTAAAATTTGTGTTGGTTGACCCCAAAAAAGTGGAACTTACGTTATTTAATAAAATAGAACGTCACTTTTTGGCAAAACTTCCTGATAGTGAAGATGCTATCATTACAGACAATAAAAAAGTGGTCAATACGCTTAATTCGTTGTGTATTGAAATGGATAACCGCTATGAACTATTGAAAAATGCAATGGTTCGTAATATCAAAGAATATAACGCAAAATTCAAAGCCCGACAGCTAAATCCTAACGATGGGCATCGCTATTTGCCCTACATAGTTTTGGTTGTTGACGAATTTGCCGATTTAATTATGACCGCAGGGAAAGAAGTCGAATTGCCTATTGCTCGCTTAGCACAGTTGGCGCGAGCTATTGGTATTCACTTAATTATCGCCACACAACGTCCGTCGGTGAATGTAATTACGGGTATTATAAAAGCGAATTTTCCTGCACGAATCGCTTTTCGGGTAACTTCAAAAATTGACTCGAAAACTATTTTGGACGGTTCAGGAGCAGAACAACTCATCGGGCGCGGAGATATGCTTTTCACACAAGGGAACGAACCTGTCAGAATTCAATGTGCTTTTGTGGATACGCCCGAAGTGAATCATATCACAGAGTATATTGGCAATCAAAAAGCCTATCCTGATGCTTATTTACTTCCTGAATATGTGGGAGGTGAAGGTGAAGTGATGGATTTGGATTTTGACCCATCGGAACGCGACCCCCTTTTCAGAGAAGCTGCCGAAGTGATTGTCAATGCACAACAAGGGTCTGCATCACTTTTACAAAGAAAATTGAAATTAGGATACAATCGGGCGGGTCGTTTGATTGACCAGTTGGAACACGCCGGAGTAGTAGGTCCTTTTGAAGGAAGTAAAGCACGACAAGTACTCATTCAAGACATTACTTCGTTAGACAGACTTTTGAATGGTGAGTAGATTAATCTTTTGAAAATTAAAAAATTATCCTTTTTGGAATAGTTATTGATATAAATAGGGACAAACAAAAATAAAACAATTAATAAAAATGAGAAAAATAGCATTCGGAATCTTCGTTTTGTGTGGATTTTTTATAAACGCACAGAATAGTGATAAAGCAAAAAAATTGCTTGACCAAGTTTATGATAAAATCATCAGTTACGACAATATTTACATTGATTTTAAGTACAATTTAGACAATGTAGCCGAAAATATTAACCAAGAAACCAAAGGAAACGTTACATTGGCAAAAAACAAATATGTCTTGAACTATTTAGGGGCAACTAAAATTTATGACGGAAATAAAACTTACACTATTATTCCTGAAAATGAAGAAGTTGTAATTGAATCTACCTCAAACGATGAAGGAGCGATTACGCCTTCAAAAATGCTTACATTTTACAAAAAAGGATATAACTATAAATGGGACATTGAGCAAAATGTACGCGGACGAAAAATTCAATACATTGAATTGAAACCTCAAAAAGCAAATTCTGATGTAAAACAAATTTTGTTGGGAATTGATGTACAAACTAAACATATCTATAACTTAATTGAAGTAGGAAAGAATAACACAAAAACCACCATTACGGTAAATTCTTTCAAAACCAATCAACCTATTCCAGCAAATCTTTTTAAATTTGATAAAGAAAAATACAAAAAAGAAGGATATTACATTTCTGAACTTTAACCTTTGAAAAACAAAAAAGTTTTTAAATTGAATAATTCAATTTATTGATAATGAAAATTTTAGACCGGTACATACTAACACAATTTCTCAAAAATTTTTTAGGAACGCTTTCTATTTTAATACTGATTTTCGTTTTTCACACCATTTGGACGTATATTGACGAGCTTGCAGGTCGTGGACTCGAATTGTGGATTATCGGGAAATTTTTATTATTTTTCATTCCGCAATTAATTCCCATCATTTTGCCTTTGGCTGTGGTGGTATCTTCGATTATGACTTTCGGGGCTTTTGCTGAAAATTATGAGTTTGCGGCAATGAAGGCTTCAGGTATTTCACTGATGCGGATTATGCGTCCTTTATTGGGACTTATGTTTGTTTTGAGCGGAATTACTTTCTTTTTGGTAAACAATGTTATTCCTGTTGCTTATCGGGAAGTATATACCTTACGCGGAAATATTGCCAAAGTGAAACCCGCTATGGCTATCCCCGAAGGTATTTTTTCAGACATAGGTGAAGATATAAGCATTAAAGTCAACAAAAAACACGGCGAAAATGATGAATTTTTAGAAAAGGTAATCATTCACAAAAAAACACCTGACAGAGTGAACCGAACCGTAATCAACGCAGAACGAGGTGAACTCAGAAGTGGAAAAAATAGCGATTTTTTGCAGTTAATCCTTGAAGATGGAACATATTATGAAGATATTAAAACACAAAACTATTCACAGCAAGAACGATTTCCGTTTGCAAAGGTTCATTTTGAAAAATATGTCATAAACCTTGACCTCTCCCACTTAAACAATGTAGACTTTGAACAAAAATCAGACGTAACAACCTATAAAATGATGAATGTGGGACAATTAAACTATGCTATTGACTCACTGCATTCTGATTTCAAACAGAACCTGACTGACCAAGGCAATAGTATGTTTCGTCGCACAGGCATTGTGAGTCTAAGTTCATCAAAAGAGAAAGAAAAAAATACGAAAAAAAGCATAAAAAAAGATATTAAAAATACTGAGGAACTTGTTAGTTTGCTTGATGAATATCGAAAAAATCAAGTGCTTGACAATGCCATTAACAATAATCAAAATCAATATGATAATTTAGAATTTCGTCAAAGTGATGTTGAATTTCGTTATAAAATGATGAATTTACATATCATCAATTTGAGCGACAAATTTGCTCTGACGGTTAGTTGTTTTGTTCTATTTTTTGTAGCAGCCCCATTAGGCGCATTAATCCGAAAAGGAGGCATCGGAATGCCTTTGGTTGCGGCGATGGTATTGTTCCTCTCCTACCATTTTATCGGATTGTTTATGAAAAATATTGCCGAAAATAACACTTTAAATCCAATCATTGCTCCTTGGATTTCTACATTTCTCTTGTTACCATTGGGTATTTACTTAACCTCCCGTGTTGCCACTGACAAAGCTATTTTCCAATTTGAATGGCTTAACAAATTCCGACAAAAAATAAAAAAGAAGAAATAATAACTTCTCAATAAAATGAAATACTACATAATCGCAGGAGAAGCCTCTGGGGATTTGCACGGGGCTAATTTGATGAAATCAATCGTTGAGAAAGACCCGCAAGCCGATTTTCGCTTTTGGGGAGGCGACCGAATGCAACAAGTTGGCGGAACGCTCGTAAAACATTACCGTGATTTGGCTTTTATGGGCTTTTGGGAAGTCATAACTAATCTGCGAACTATTTTACGTAATATCGATTTTTGTAAAAAAGACATTGAAAGTTATCAACCTGATTTTCTGATTTTTATTGACTATCCTGGTTTCAATATGCGCATTGCGAAATGGGCTAAACAACAAGGCATAAAAACGCATTATTACATTTCACCACAAATTTGGGCTTGGAAAGAAAATCGCATCAAAGCAATTAAGCGCGATATTGATTGTATGTATGTTATCTTACCTTTTGAAAAAGATTTTTACGAACAGAAACATCAATATCCTGTACATTTTGTAGGACATCCTTTGTTAGACGCTATTGCGCAACATACTCATATTGATGAAGTTAGTTTTAAAAAAGAAAACGGACTTGATAGTCGTCCTGTCATTGCTTTACTGCCAGGAAGCCGAAAACAAGAAATTTCAAAAATGCTTTCAGTAATGCTCTCAGTGGCAAATAATTATCTTGAATACCAATTTGTTATAGCGGGTGCGCCTTCACAAGATTTTTCTTTCTACAAGCAATTCATAACTGTTGAAAATGTGCATTTTGTGAGCGGAAAAACGTATGATTTACTTTCTGTGGCAACAGCTGCCTTGGTAACAAGTGGAACAGCTACACTTGAAACGGCTCTTTTCAACGTTCCCGAAGTGGTTTGCTACAAAGGAAATTGGCTGTCCTACCAAATTGCCAAACGCATCATCAATTTGAAATACATTTCATTGGTAAATCTGATTATGGATAAACCTGTTGTTACAGAACTTATTCAAGATGAGCTAAATACAAAAAATCTAAAAATCGAATTAGATAAATTGTTAGACCCTAACCACCGAACAAAACTTTTTGAAGATTACGCCGAACTACGAAAAAAACTCGGCGGAACAGGTGCAAGCAACCATACTGCCGAGCTAATTATTCACTCCGTGTGATTTTGTGCTTAAATACGTTTCAGAATTTCAACAAAATCATCAACAATGTTATTTCCTTTGTCTTGGTTATACCATTTTTGCAAATCTTCTTTAAATTCTGCGGTTAGTTTGCCGTGTTGCGCTTTGTATTCTTCCACCATTTTTGTTGCTATTGAAGGACGTGAACCCCAGTGAGCCAACACATTATCGTCTAAATCTAAAACAACTACAATAGGAATGGCTTTTCCTCCGTTAGTCAAAAATTGATTCATAAGTTCCTCGTTTTCATCTCGAAACACCAATTTCAACATAATTTTCGGATTCAATTCCGTTATTTTATTAATCACAGGCAAAATTTGGGCAGCATCGCCACACCACGACTCTGTGATAGCAAGTAACGTGATACTTTTAGCGTAATTTTTGAAAAAAGATGCTTTTTCTTCTGCAATAACGATGCTTTTATCCAAGCGTTTGTAGCGTTTTTCATTGAGTGAAGTATATTGAACAAGCTCTTCACTTTGTTCAGGTCCACTTGTTTTTCCCTCCCTCACGAACTTATCTATCATATTCCGATATGTTGGATATGAAACACTTTTTAGTAAACTTTTCTGAATAATTGATTTTATATCCATAATGATTAAATTTTCTCCAAAAGTAGTAAAAATATATAACAAAAACAATTTTGGTTTATTTGCTTGATAATCTCCGATTTTCTTCCTGTAAGAAATGTATTTGAGACAGTAAATTGTGGATAATTTCCAACCCTGGAATATTGACTTCCAAATCATAGTGCCAATTCATAAACTTTTCAAAATTAGGAAGTTGATCATAATGTAAGTACGTAATTTCATTCACAACTTCTGTTTGAATTAATCCACAAGCCTCTAATTCATTGAAAAAAGTAATTTCAATGTTATAAATGCTAACTATTTCCTCTCTTGAAATGCGGTCTTCCATAATCTATGAATTTTTAAGTTGTTGAAATAATTCTTTTTGCTTTTCTGTCAGATTTTTAGGCAATTGTACGTCATAAACAATGAACAAATCACCAAACTCACCTTCTTTTTTGTATATAGGAAAACCTTTTCCTTTCAAACGTACGATTGTGCCATTTTGAGTTTCAGGTTGCACTTTGAGTTTAACTTTCCCGTTTAGTGTATCTACTTGAATATCACCTCCTAATATAGCTGTATACAAATCAATTGGAATTTTAGTTTTCAAATCGTTGCCGTTACGCTCAAATTGAGCATCGGGTTCAATAGCAAATGTGATGTACAAATCTCCATTAGGACCTCCATTATAGCCTGGGCTTCCGTGTCCTTTAAGTTTTATTTGTTGTCCGTCATAAGCACCAGCAGGAATTGTGATGCGAATATTCTGTCCATTTATAGAGAATGTTTTTTGGTGTGTAGAAGCTACTTCTCGCAATGAAAGCGAAATTTCAGCGTATACATCTTGTCCTTTAAATTTGCCTGAAGCCCTGCTGTAAGAACTTCTTCCAAAGCCTGCGCCTCCAAACATATCCTTGAAAAAATCCGAATAGTCTTCGGCGTTTTCATAATTTTCACTTTCAAATCCTCTTGAATATTGCGAATAATACTTCTGTTGGCGTTGTGCTTTTTCATATTCCTCTCCGTGTTGCCAATGTTCACCATATTTGTCATATTTGGCACGGTTTTCAGCATTACCCAAAACTTCATTCGCTTCATTGATTTCTTTGAATTTCTGTTCCGAAGTTTTGTCACCAGGATTCATATCAGGATGATATTTACGAGCCAATTTTCGATAAGCTTTCTTGATATCGTCTTGTGTTGCTGTTTTTTCAATACCCAAAATTTTGTAATAATCAATGTATGCCATTTTATTGCAATTTGTAATACGCACAAAGGTAGTAAAAATCAAAATAAGAATTTTAAAAGCAAACAAAAAAAAGAGGCTACCCCCAAGGATAGCCTTTAAATTAATACTTCTTCTACTACTCGACTGAAACGTGTAGCATAGCGGTACGTGATTTTTTTATTGTTTTTTCAACAAATCTCTAATTTCAGCAAGCAATTCTTCTTGTGTAGGACCAGCTGGTGCAGCAGGAGCTTCTTCAGCAGGTTTTTCATTTTTCATTTTGTTGATACCTTTAATCATCACAAACAAAATGAAAGCAATAATTACAAAATTAATCACCGCTGAAAGGAACATTCCATACTTAACTCCTCCGAAAGCTGTAAGTTCTTCAATGTTTTTCAAATTAGCTGCTTCCAATGCAGGATTAAGAAGAAGAGGCGTAATAACATCTTCAATAAAAGAGCTCACTATTTTTCCAAAAGCTCCTCCGATGACAACCCCAACTGCCATATCAACAACGTTTCCTTTTACAGCAAATTCTTTAAATTCTTTTAAAAATCCCATAGTTAATCCATTTTTAGTTTTTAAAACTCTATTTAATTATTATTCTCGGGGGCAAAAGTAATTAAAAAACGGAAATAAAAAAGTTACCTTTCTTTTTTTAATAAAACTTTAATAATTTCAAACTGTATTTAGTCGAAAATACTGAATATTTTATGATCTTGTGTTAAAATTTTTCAATTGGTAAACCTCTTTTTTATCGTTTTCACAACTTCTTCAACTGCTATTTGGTAATCAAGCCACAGAATATTCTTATTTTTATGAAACCAAGTGTATTGCTTTTTAGCAAATCTACGTGTATTTTTTTTAATTTCTTCAATGGCAAAATCAAGTGAACTATAACCTTCAAAAAAACGGAACAACTCCCGATAACCCACTGTTTGTAAAGCATTTAGATTTTTATGAGGTAATAAATCTTGAGCCTCACAAAGCAATCCTTTTTCAAACATTTGTTCCACACGGTCATTAATTCGCTGATAAACAAGCTCTCTATCGGCTGTAAGCCCTATTTCAATATTTTTAAAAAATCGTTTGTTTTCGTTTTTATTTAGGAAAGAAGAATAAGGCTGCCCACTTGCCAAACACACCTCTAATGCTCGAATCATTCGCTGTGGATTTTGTGTATCTATCCGATTATATTGCTCTATATCTAACTTTTCTAACTTTTTTTGCAAATACTCAATGCCTTCTTGGGCATATTTTTCATTTAATCTTTTGCGGATTTCCTCTGAAACTTCGGGAAATTCATCTAACCCTTTGATTATGGCATCGGCATAAAGCCCGCTACCTCCTACCATTACTACGACATCTTTATTTTTAAAAAGTTGGGAAAGAAGCGCAATGGCATCACGTTCAAAATCTCCCACAGAATAAGGTTCAAAAATACTTTTGTGTTGAATAAAATGATGCTTTACACTCTCTAATTCAAAGGGCTCAGGAACTGCCGTCCCAATACACATTTCTTTGAAAAACTGTCGTGAATCACACGAAATAATCTCTGTTTGGTAGTGTTGCGCCAGAGCGATTGCCAATCGTGTTTTTCCAATTGCTGTGGGACCTACAATAGTGATTAACAACTTATTATGCTCCCCATTCATCTTTTTCTCTTCCTAATAAAACACCACACTGACAACAAAATTTAGCTCCTTCCTGATGGTTTTGATGTCCGCAATTGGGACAAATCACCGTATTTTCTGGCGCTCCCAATATTGATTCATCGTCATCTTCTTCTTGATTGGTTTTACATCGAAATGTTCCCAACTTAATTTTAGATTTCGCCCGAGAATATTCAGCAGTAACAATACCTGTTGGAACAGCGATGATTCCATAACCCAAAATCATTACAAACGAAGCTATCATTTGCCCCAAAGTTGTTGCAGGAGCAATATCACCATAACCCACTGTGGTTAAGGTTACTATACACCAATAAATACTACGCGGAATGCTTGTAAATCCGCTTTCGTGACTTTCAATAACATACATCAACGACCCAAGCAATACACAAATTACCAAAACAAAGTAAATAAACACAATTATCTTGTTTCGACTGGTTCGCAGTGCCATTTTTAACTCATTTCCTTGGTCTGTAAAACTCACCAAATCTAAAATCCGGAAAATACGTAGCAGACGCAAAGCTCTTACCACCGAAAGCGCCTTTGAACCAGGAATGAAAAAAGACAAATACATTGGAAGTATTGATATTAAGTCAATTATACCATAAAAACTAAATATATACTGTAAAGGTTTTTTATTAGATATTATTCGTAAAACATATTCCAATGTAAAAAAAACAGTAATCATCCACTCCAAAAACACCAATAAACCGTGTGCTTGGTGATCAATATCTTGCACAGTTTCAAGCATCACCATAATCACACTGAGAAAAATTAGTGCCAATAGCACAATATCAAAGAGTTTCCCCAAAGGAGTATTCGTGCCGTAGATGATAACATACGCCTTCTGCTTTAAAATATCGTATTTTGATTTAATAACACCTCGCATTATACTCTATGTTAAGTAATTATGATAAACTAAGTGATACGTTTCAATGTTGTCTTTTCATTGACTTTTTGTAAGCCAATTCCGAAACGAATAGAAATTCTGCGGAGCAACTCCGTGTCCGACAGGAAATTCTTCGTATTTATAATTAATTCCTAAATTTTTCAAAAATTCGGGAGTTTTTCGAGCCCATTCAATCGGAATAACTTGGTCACTCGTTCCGTGTGAAACATAGAAATGCAACGCCGAATGATTGTCTTTTCGATAATTTTCTTTAAGAATATCCGCATTTAAATATCCACTTAAAGCAATAACATTCTTCACTTTACGAGGATATGAAATTGCAATTGCCATACTCAAAATACTTCCCTGACTAAACCCCAACAAAGTGATGTTTTTCACATCTAAATTATAAAGTTTACAAGCCTCATCAATGAATTTCATTACCAATTCTCGTGACTCAACAGCTTGTTCATTGTTGCTCCACTGATTTTGTCCGGCATCAAAATTGATGGCATACCAAGCGTATCCAAAACCAGGAAGTTTGTAAGGTGCTCTTACTGAAATTATTGTGTATTCTTTTGGCAATTCATCGGCAAATGAAAATAAATCCTCCTCATTACTTCCATAACCGTGAAGCATAAAAACAACAGGTGAACGCTTGATTTTTACCAAAGGTTCACGAATGACATACTCTAAGGATAATTGACCATTTGTTTTCATTTTCAAACTGTTCTTTGTTCAATATTTTTATTAATCATTCATTATCAATTGCTTATTAGCAATAATTCCCACAACTTTCCCTTTTAAAATTTGCCCTAAAAAAGCTGAATTTTTTGAACTTGACAGAATATGTTCTCTCTCAAAAACGTAATTTCCGTCAGGAGTAAATAATGTCAAATCAGCCTGATTTTTTTCTGCAATAGGTTTGGTTTTTATACCAAATCGAAAACGTGCAGCCGTTAACAATTCAATGCTTTTTTCCAAACTTACATATTGATTAAGAATACCAAAAGCACTTTCCAAACCAATTGTTCCGAAAGCAGCGTGATCAAACTCTTTGAATTTAAGTTCAATATCTAACGGATTATGGTCAGAAGTTACAAAATCAATCACTCCCTCATTAAGTGCTTTATGTAGGGCTTGCACGTTTGCTAAATCACGCAACGGAGGCAATACCTTGAAATTGGTGTCAAATTCAGCAAGAGATTCATCTGTAAAATGAATATGATGCATTGATACACTGCACGTTACATCTAACCCTTTGGATTTTGCTTCACGGATTAATTCCACTGATTTTGCTGTTGAAATGGTGGGAATGTGCAGCTTTCCACCAGTATATTCCAAAATAGCTAAATCACGAGCGATAGACAATTCTTCTGCCAAAGCAGGAATGCCTTTCAATCCAAGTTTAGTTGCTGAAATATGTTCGTTTACAACCCCTTTTCCCATAATTTTTGGGTCATTGGGAAAAGAAATTACAATACCATCAAAATTTTGGACATATTGCAAAGCTATTTTTAATAAATTGCTATTATTTATAGCTTTTTTATAATCACCAAACGCCACTGCCCCACCATTTTTCATATCAAACAATTCTGCCAGAACTTCTCCCCTGCTCTCCACAGTCAAAGCACCAATAGGGTGTGCCGTAGCGGCAAAGTGGCGAGTTTTGTCCTTGATATAAACCACAGCAGGTTTAGTGTCTGTTACAGGAATTGTTAACGGATTAATTAACAAATGAGTAAATCCGCTTTTTTGAGCCGTTTTCATTCCGTTTTCAAGAGTTTCTCGCTCCTCAAATCCTGGTTCACCAAAACAAACACTGCTATCCGCCCAACCCTGTGAAACACAAACGTTTTCTATGATTTTGTCTACATTTTCAGAACTAATGGTATCTGATATTTGAGTGATAATTCCGTCTGAAATTAAAATATCTTTCGTAACTTTATGAAAAACACTTGATTTATCTAAAATCTTTGCGGATTTAATTAATATTCTCATATTTGTTTCAACTTTTAATAAAACTAAGAATTGATTTTTACTTATCTCTGGATAAACACTCCTTCTGGTTTGCAAAGGTAAGACTAAAAAATGAACTATATGCACATTTTAGATTATTTTTAGGATTAAAATATCAACAAAATTCATCAAGAGAAAAAATATCAAAGTCAAAAATTTTTGTAATTTGTTAGATGTTTTTTTCATTTTTGTGTACCTTTGTGCAAAAAAATAACACACTATGAATCAACCAAGCCCAAAACTGTCTTCACGATTGGCTTCGCTGGACTTTATGCGAGGCGTAATAATGGTGTTACTTATGTTAGAAAGCAGTGAATTATACTTCCATCTGCGGAATGTAACTCCTGAAAATACAGTTTCTTACAGCATTATTAGTCAGTTTTTTCATCGAAATTGGGAAGGTCTAAATTTTTGGGATTTGATTCAACCCGCTTTTATGATGATGGCGGGGGCGGCAATGGCGTATTCTTCCAAAAAACAAATACAAATGGGAGTTACGTGGAATGCCCGTTTTCGTAAAATTTTAAAGCGCTGTGGCTGGTTACTTTTCTGGGGAATTTTCAAACGAATTACTTTTCCAAATTGGTTACTTTTTGAAGCCCTTGATGTAACTGACATTTTGACGCAATTGGCTTTTACCACAATGATTGCCTTTTTTATTTTGGAATGGAATGTAAAGCATCAAACTTTATTTTGCATAGGCGTGTTTGTGTTAACGGAGTTTTTATACCGCTTTTTGTACATTCCTGATATGGTGGAAGGCTTTACGCAAGGAAAAAACTTTGGTAGTTATCTCGATTGGATTTTACTTAATCAACCTAACAATAACTATGTGTTTATCAATTGGTTACCCACATCTGTACACACCATTGCAGGAGTCATTGCAGGCAAATTACTTATCGAAAATAATCGACCACTTTTGAAAATTGCTTCTGCGGGAATTTTGCTTATTCTCATCGGTTATGGACTTAATGGATTGGGAATTACACCAATCATAAAACCTATTGCCACTTCTTCTTTTGTAATGGCTTCTTTGGGATATTGTCTGCTTATTTTAGCATTTTTCTATTGGTGGATTGATGTCAAAAATCATAAAAAATATCTGTTCTTTTTCCAAATTGTGGGAATGAATTCTATTTTTATTTACCTTTTCTGTGATATCATTGGACGCAATTGGCTAAACCATTACGGAACAATTGTTTTAGGACCTATGGAGCACACTTTTGGAATGTCAA
>JBGYFE010000161.1:0-5565 GCA_041819925.1 Capnocytophaga sp. | reverse complement strand
CTCGAAATAAAGATATTTCAAAAGGTGAATATGTAGAAACTATAAAACTTAACGGAAAAAAATGGGATCGTTTTAAACTTCCGTTCAAAGTTTTTAAAGAAAACGGAGTGTTAGAGTTTGAGTAAAATATGGATAAAAGATAGAGTTTTCGGATTTTTTTATCATCGTATGGTTGAATATTGATAAAAACCTTTTTTATTTTCTTAATAATTGGGATAAATAAAATAAATAATTGAAAATCAGTAATAAAATGATAAAAAATAAATGTTTTTTCAATACTAATTACAAAATAATTTTGTAGTATCATTTTTTTGAGTATATTTGCTATCTATTTCCTGTTTCTTAAAAGAATGGAAAGTATTTCTTCTTGTTTAAAGGAAATTTCAAAATAAAAAATACATAAAAGGAATATGAAATTCATTGTATCAAGTTCGTACTTACTAAAAAAATTACAAGTGATTGGCGGTGTTATTAATAGCAGTAACACAATGCCTATTCTCGACAATTTCTTGTTTGAATTGACTCCCAACGTTTTGACTATCTCAGCTTCGGATTTAGAAACCACTGTGAAAGGAACTTTGGAAGTGGAATCAGATTCAGAAGGGAGCATTGCAGTGCCCGCAAAATTATTGATTGATATATTGAAAACTTTTGCTGAACAGCCTCTTACGTTTATCGTAAAAGACAATAACACTATCGAAATCAGTTCAACACACGGAAAATATTCGTTAGCATATTTAGACGGAGAAGAATTTCCGAAGCCAGTGAGTTTGTCTGATGCAAACAAAGTGAATCTTTTAGGAGATGTATTGGCAACAGCAATTCAAAAAACAATTTTTGCTGTGGGGAATGACGATTTGCGTCCAACAATGAGCGGAGTCTTCTTTGAGTTTAGTGAAGAAGGATTGACTTTTGTTGCGACCGATGCACATAAATTGGTGAAATATCAGCGTACTGATATCAAAGCCTCAGAAACGTCAGAGTTCATTATGCCTAAAAAACCATTGAATTTGCTCAAAGGAATTTTAGCAGGAAGTGAAACAGATGTAACGGTTGAGTATAACGAAAGTAATGCTAAATTTTCATTTGACGGAATGGAGTTTATTTGTCGTTTGATTGACGGAAAATACCCAAATTATGACGCTGTTATTCCGAAAGAAAACCCGAATAAATTAACCGTTAACCGCATTCAGTTTTTGAATTCAGCACGTCGTGTATCCATCTTTTCAAACAAAACTACGCATCAAATCCGTTTGAAAGTGGCAGGTTCAGATTTGCAAGTTTCAGCCGAAGATGTTGATTACAGCAATAAGGCAGATGAGCGTTTTGCTTGTAATTATCAAGGAGATGATATGGAAATTGGTTTTAACTCTCGTTTTTTGATCGAGATGTTGAATAATTTAGATTCTGATGAGGTTATGCTTGAAATGTCAATGCCGAATCGAGCAGGAATCTTGACGCCTCTTGATGGTCTTGACCCAGGAGAAAAGGTGTTGATGCTGGCAATGCCAATTATGCTTGGGAATAATAATCAATAAAAAAATATTAAAAAAGAGGCTTAAGCCTCTTTTTTAATATCCAAAATCTTTATATTCAGCACCTTCTAAGATAAAATCGACAATGCGTTGCAGGTAAATATCGATTTGCGGATTGGTTACATTAAAAAGCATCGAAATTACCACTTGTTCTTGTGGATAGACATAAAACCAAGCATAACCACCCACGCCATTGCCAATATGCCCGTAATAAAGGCGTTCGTTCCAATCTTTGCTGGATTGCCATCCGATGCTATATCCTGTTTCTCGGTCATCATCAGTGCATAATGAAGTAAGCATTTCATTTTCTGTGGGTTGTGATAGAAAATCGTGACAAATAACTACACTACCTAAACGGGCTACATCTTCCGAAGTGGATAGAAATCCTCCGCCAGCAAGTTTGTAATAATTGTTGACAGGTGTTGAAGGTTGAAATCCTTTTTTGGTACGCGCATACGGAAGAGCCTCATTTTTGATAATTTTTCCCCTGTCAGGAAATGTGTTGTGCATTCCAAGAGGTTTCAATACTTGTTCCGAAGCAATATCTTCAAATTTTTTATTTAAGCAACGTTGTACCGCCAGCGAAATCAAATTCCAATTGAAACTACTATACAGATATTTGGTTCCGGGAGCAAATTCTAAAATGTCATTTTTAAAAAAGTTTATTCCTTCCTCAATGCTCAATGGTTTATTGTTCAGCATTTCACTTCCTTTATAGCTACGTATGCCAGCTATATGTCCGCCTAATTGTTTGATTGTGAAATCAAAAGGTTTTTTTGGAAAATCAGGAATATACTCGTAAAGTGATAAATTCCAATCAAATTCTTTTTTATCTTGCAGGCGTGCTAACACTACTGCCGATAGTGGTTTGGAAACGCTTGCCACACGAAACAGTGTTTTTTTAGGGTCAATGGGTGTCTTTTTGTCAATGTCAGCATAACCATAGCCTTGTTGCCAAATGATGTGATTCTGCTTAGTGATGGTTATTGACACTCCGGGGATATGCTTTTCTTGTAATAAAAAATAGATGATTTTTTCAGCTTCTTTTTTAGCTTCGGCAAAAGAAGCTACTTCGGAGGGGTTTTTCCGGAAAACATCTACATCTTTGAGCGGTTTATTTTGCCCAAATAACGACTGGAAGAATGAAATAATAGTTGAAAACAATAGAATATATTTTAAGTTCATTGACAAAATCTAAATTATCGGGTCAAAAGTATAAAATAATTTTGAAAATCAAAACATTAAAAAATTGAAGGGTGTAATGAATAATTTTAATTCTTTCTAATATGTGTTATTTTTTCAAGATTTACCTTTTTTACAGGAATTTTTTTAATATTTTAGCCTCAAAATTAGAGGTGAGAAGTGAATAAAAACTTACGTTTGCAAAATATCGGTGCTTTTGAGGTTGAAACTTAATGAGCATCGGAGTATCTGCTCTTTTTTGTGGAGAAAGATTCACAAGGTGAGGGTTTTGTTTTTTTATAGCAAAAGATGTTTTTCAATATACGAATTTAAATTTTACAGATGATGAAAAGATTTTTTATCACGATGGGGATTGTCGTGACTATGACGGTTGCAGTTCAGGCACAAAGTGTTAAGTTTGGTGTAAGGACGGGGCTTAACCTTTCGACGTTAATTGCTGATGTTGAAGCACAAGAAACTGAAAAAAGTTATGTAGCAGGTAGTTTTAAAACAGGAATTCAAGCGGGATTTCACGCGGGGGTTTTTGTTGAGTTTCCGATTACTGAAAAAATTTTTTTTGAAGCAGGATTAGCATATTCAGCACAAGGAGCTAAATTTAAATCTTTTAGCGGAATCGCTTTATTAGAAGGTACTTATGTTGAAAATATAGGTCAAGACTATACCAATTCTTATATGAAAGTGAATGTTGTCAGTTTGCCTATTTGGATAAAATATGATTTTCAAGGTTTTAGACCTAAATTGGGTGTAAATCTTGGGCAGGTGGTAGGTATGGAAACTAAGTTGTTGTATGAAAACAAAGAAATAATCAATAAGTCAAAAGCGAAAAGAGGATTTGATTTTGGGCTTGGCATTGGGGCAGAATACAACTTACCAATAGGGCTTTTCTTTGATGCCATTTTCAATCTTGGATTGGCAAATTTAACACAGAAAAATATTCCAAATTATTCTGATAGTAACTTTGAGAATATAAAACTTAAAAATCGAACTTTCCAAATAGGAGTAGGTTATAAGTTTTAATTTATTAAATAACAATAATTTAGGCTATGTCTTTGGCAAATAAGGAAAAACATCTTTTGAAAGTCATAGCCTATTTTTTCTGTGGCTAAATGAAAGTAGAAATTAGATTGAGAAAATATATTTTTTGTCAGAATTTTTTTGTGTATTTTTGCAACAGAAAAAAAATGTTAAATGCTTCGTACAGAAAAAGAATTTACAATAGAAATAACTCCTCAACTGAAAAAACAGCTTATGCACTGGGCAAGTGCACAACAATCAGATATGATTTGGCTTGATTCAAATCAATATTCAGATACTTACCATCGTTTTGAAGCCGTTTTAGCATTTTTACCAGCCTCCATATTAAAAGAAAATGTTACAGACAAAGCATTTGAAAAACTCAAAGCATTTATCAATTCAACAAATGATTGGATTTTTGGATATTTATCTTACGATTTAAAAAACGCTACTGAAAAACTACATTCTGAAAATTTTGACGGATTAAAATTTCCTGAAATATATTTCTTTCAGCCTCAAAAGATAGTCTTTTTGGTTGAAAATAAATTGATTTTTAGTTATTTAGAAGAAGTTTCAGAAGAAATTGATATTGATTTTGAAGCATTTCAAAAATTTGATATTCCGATTACTATTTTTCCGAATAGGGACCATTGTGAACACACTAAAAACATCAAAGCACGCCTCTCAAAAGAGGAATATTTAAAGTGCGTAAATCAGATGAAGGAGCATATTGCGCGTGGTGATATTTACGAGGCAAATTTTTGTCAAGAGTTTTATGCAGAAGGAGTGAAAATCAATCCGTTGGAAGTCTATTGGCAGTTAAATGCGATTTCTGAACCGCCTTTTGCAAGTTTTATGAAGTTGGGCGAGCATTATTTATTGTCAGCTTCTCCTGAAAGATATTTACAACGAAGTGGTAATAAAATAATTTCACAGCCTATCAAAGGAACAGCCAAACGTTCTGATAATACTCAAACAGACAGTAAGTTACGCACAGATTTGGAAAATAATCCCAAAGAACGTTCTGAGAATATTATGATTGTTGATTTGGTGCGTAATGATTTGTCGCACCACGCTGAAAGAGGAAGCGTTCAAGTGGTTGAGTTGTGTAAACCCTGCACATTCAAGCAAGTACATCAACTTATTTCAACTGTACAAGCCCAAGTGAGAAGCGATGTGCATTCAGTAGATGTTATTCGCGCAACGTTCCCAATGGGAAGTATGACGGGTGCTCCCAAAGTTTCCGCAATGCAAATCATTGAGAATTTAGAAAAAACTAAACGTGGATTGTACAGCGGGGCGGTAGGTTACTTTTCGCCAAAAGCCGATTTTGATTTGAATGTGGTTATTCGCAGTATTTTTTATAATGCTGAACAAAATTATGTGTCTTTTTCTGTCGGAAGCGCCATTACTTCCCTTTCTGACGCCGAGAAAGAGTACGAAGAGTGTTTGATAAAAGCACAAGCAATGTCACAAGTTTTAGAGAAAACAATTTTTTAGAAGAAAAGCAATTGAGAATGATTTTTTATAACGATTTCGTGAAAAATAGAGAATAAAATTTTCTTTTTGCAAAAAGTTGATTTGTATTTACTTTACTTTGTAAACTAAAAAAAAAGGAAAAATATGATTTTTTGTAATGAAAAAATCCATACTTTTGTACTCCAAATTTTTAAACCCTTCTTTTTGAAAATTCAATTGCGGACTTTGTTTTAAGAAGTAATATCGTGTTATTTCATTTTAAAAAAAGAAATGAATATTTTTTATGAATAAAGTTCGCTTGACAACTATTGCGAAGTGAAATAATAAATATATT
>JBGYFE010000160.1:0-3397 GCA_041819925.1 Capnocytophaga sp. | reverse complement strand
TTTAGCGCAGATGGTACTACGCAAGTGGGAGAGTATGTCGCCGCCTTCTTTATATAAAACTCCAATCTTGATAAAAAAGATTGGAGTTTTTTTGTTTTATAAAGTGTTAGCTGTTAATGTGTAATGTACCTAAAAACTCAGGGGGACATCCGAGTTATCTTAAAATAATCATTTCTGTTGCTAAAAAGAATATCAGAAGAATTATTCATCTTGTGAATTTACAAAGATTTAACAACCATTTTGTCCATTAGAATAACACATCTAAAAAAATGCAACCATTTTGTCCATTATACCTATTTTTTGTATTCTTCTTTTCGAGAGAAAAACAAAAGCCGCCTTTTTATGGGCAGCTTTTAAAATTCTTTTATTAACGTTTGTGTTCTACCTTGAATAATTAGGTGCTTCTTTGGTGATAGTGATGTTGTGTGGGTGACTTTCGGTAATGCCGCTTGTAGTAATTCGTACAAAACGACTTGTTTTCTGTAAGGTTTCAATATCTTTCGCTCCACAATAGCCCATACCTGCACGCAAACCACCAATGAATTGATGCATACTTTCCTGCAATTCACCTTTGTATGCCACACGTCCGACAATTCCTTCGGGGACGAGTTTTTTGATATCATCTTCCACATCTTGGAAGTAACGGTCTTTGCTTCCTTGTTTCATTGCCTCCACAGAACCCATTCCTCGATACGATTTGTATTTCCTTCCCTCAAAAATAATGGTTTCACCCGGAGATTCTTTCGTTCCCGCTAAAAGAGAGCCCAACATCACTGAATCTGCTCCTGCGGCAATGGCTTTAACGATGTCGCCCGTATAGCGGATACCCCCATCAGCAATCACGGGAATTCCTGAACCTTTCAACGCATTAGCCACTCCCATTACAGCGGAAAGTTGTGGATAACCAACTCCTGCCACTACGCGTGTGGTACAGATAGATCCTGGTCCAATACCTACTTTAACCGCATCAGCCCCATTTTGAGCCAAATAAACGGCTGCTTCGGGTGTAGCTATATTCCCCACAACTACGTCTAAATCAGGGAATTTTGCCTTTACAGCTTTTAAAACAGAAACTACACCTTTTGTATGACCGTGAGCTGTGTCAATAATCACAGCATCAACTCCCGAATGTACCAACGCTTCAGCACGCTCTACGGCATCAGCGGTAACTCCCAAAGCGGCTGCAACGCGCAATCTTCCCAGATTATCCTTATTTGAAATTGATTTTTCTTGCAAATTGGCTATATCTCGGAAAGTTATGAGCCCTACCAATTTATTGTTTTTATCAACGACAGGAAGTTTTTCTATTTTGTTTTTTTGAAGTATTTTTTCGGCTTCTTTCATTGATGTACCTTCATTTGCCGTAATCAAATTCTCAGAAGTCATCACTTCAACGATAGGGCGATTCACATTTTGTTCAAATCGCAAATCACGATTGGTTACAATGCCTTTCAACGTTCCGTTATCATCAACAATCGGAATGCCTCCGATGCTGTTTTCTTTCATACACTTTTGAGCATCAGCCACTTTCGCAGTCAAAGGTAAGGTTACGGGGTCAATAATCATTCCGCTCTCTGCTCTTTTTACTTTGCGAATTTGGGTAGCTTGCTCATTGATAGTCATATTTTTATGTAGCACTCCTATACCTCCTTCACGAGCCATTGCAATCGCCATAGCGGCTTCGGTAACAGTGTCCATCGCTGCCGAAATGATTGGAACGTTCAACGGAATATTCCGAGTAAATTTTGTGACTATTGAAACATCACGCGGGAGCACCTCTGAATAGTTTGGAATGAGAAGCACATCATCGTAGGTTAAACCTTCTCCTACTATTTTATTTTCTTGAAGATTCATAATGCAACTTGAAATTTAGTTGCGTGCAAATGTAGGTATTTTTTTTGAATAAAAAAACGAGTTGGGGTATTTTCAACTCGTTTTTTATAGGTTTATTTCTTTTTCCAAGTATTGATATTTTCTTGAAGTGTCCTTATATATCCGTCATTTCCAGCTTTTTGCGCCGATTCCAATGCTTTTTCAGCTGTTTTTACCGCTTCTTTGTAATCTTTTTTAGCGGCTTGAATGTCTGATTTGAGTTTCAATACCCAATAGGCTGTCGGATTGAGTTCTACCGCTCTGTTTGACCACTCCAAGGCTTTGTCAAGGTCAATATTCTCCTCAAAATAGTAAGCCGCAGCCCTTTGATAATCACTTGCAGTGGGTCCATTCATTGTTTTCCCAATACTCTCCATTACAGCATCACGTGTATTTACTTTGATAGGAACTTTTACCAATACATCGTCCCAAGCAAGTATGAGCTGTGCATCATTGTTTTTAATTTCATCAAATCCGATAGAAAAAGTTTCTACTTTTGGGCTGATAGTCTGAGGTTTTACGATGGTTTCAGCTACTACTTTGGCAGAGTCGTAATTCTTACCTGGATCACCCCAAAGTTGATAATCTGCATATAAAAACACTTTCCATTGATTGATTTCTGGAACGGAATAGAGAGCATATTTTCCAGCTTTAACTTCTGTATTTCCGAAAGTTACGTCAGTCGAAAACTCAATAACCGTAGCAGCATTAGCTCCTGTACGCCAGATTTTTCCGTAAGGAACTAAATCTCCGAAAATAGTTCTTCCTTTTACGGACGGGCGAGAATAAACCACTTCAATATCAGTTAGT
The DNA here is from genome assembly GCA_041819925.1 of Capnocytophaga sp. Classification (GTDB taxonomy): domain Bacteria; phylum Bacteroidota; class Bacteroidia; order Flavobacteriales; family Flavobacteriaceae; genus Capnocytophaga. Next base: position 715 of record JBGYFE010000160.1, on the reverse strand, counting down.
CCAACGGTTTGATTTACAGTAGATTTAGGGCTTGCATTCGGCGTTTTCAATTGTCCCATCACCATACTCAAAGAAAAAGTAGTGATGATTGATAATATTATTTTTTTCATATATAATAATTTTTACAACAAACAAATGTATACTTAAAAAATGAAAAAATCAAAAAAGTGAGGCTAAAAAGGAAAAGTTACAACTTTATCGCCAAGTAAAATTATTCACTTTTGCTTTCTTCTGCCAATCCTTTCAAAACAAGTTCAGCTGTGGCAGGATTGGTTGCTATTGGAATGTTATGAACATCACAAATACGCATAAGCATCAGAATATCAGGTTCGTGAGGGTGTTTATCAAGAGGGTCTCTGAAAAAGAAAACACCTTTGATTTTTCCTTCCACAATTTGAGCAGCAATTTGAGCATCACCTCCTTTGGGACCAGAAAGTACTTTTTCAACTGAAAGCCCCGCATTTTGAGCGTGTTGCCCTGTTGTTCCTGTGGCAATGATTTGAATATTTGCCGAGTGTAACGTGTTCAAATTTTTCATTAAAAACGAAACCATTTCGGCTTTTTTTCCGTCGTGTGCAATGACTGCTAATTTCATTATGTTTATTTTTTTAATTATTGTCGTAAATTGTTTTGATAATTCCGTCGGCTAAACCAATTCTTGGGACGTGAATTTTTTTGGCTTGACTCCTTTTCATTGCACTAATATAAATTTGCA
>JBGYFE010000159.1:0-10819 GCA_041819925.1 Capnocytophaga sp. | reverse complement strand
CTGCTCCCTGCCAACAATTTGCGTAAAGAGCAATTCACTGCCGAAACACCGCAATTTGTCAAAGAATACTCCGATTTTTACACCACCCCAAGAGGGTATCACCGGAGAGCTGCCAACTCCAATCCCGATGGTTCGTGGGCTACTACTGCGATGTTGTCGCTTATCAATATGCCGATTTTGCAGTACGCATCTGAAATGCAAACACCTGCACTCATCATTCACGGCGAAAAGGCACACTCTCGCTATTTTTCGGAAGACGCTTACAAGGCTATCGGAAGCAAAAACAAGGAACTTTATATCGTTCCAAACGCCACCCACGTTGATTTGTACGACAACAAAGCAGGCGTAATTCCGTATGATAAATTGGAGCAGTTTTTTAAAGATAGTTTAATGTAGAAAAGAGCTTATTGAATAAGCCCTTTTCCTGAAAAAACACACATCAATCATTTTAAACCATTACAATATGTATGTAGGGGCGTATCACATACGCCCTTTTTTTATTTCGCAAAAACAATTTTCCCGTGAAAAAAATTGTATCTTTGCCCTCATAATTTACATTAATTCAAGTCAAATGAAAAAGTTTTTTTACTCATAAAAAGTCATAATGTTCTTCCCGATGAAAGCACAAGAAAAGGACATTGGATCTTGTCCCGTTGAGTGCCATTGACGAAGAGGCAATGAAAATGATTTTTGTAAAAAGTAAAAAAGAATAATAACCCCAAATATGAACACCTTTGTCGCCTTGGATTTTGAGACCGCCAACCGCAATATGAGTAGCGTGTGCAGTATCGGGTTGGTGTTTGTGGAGAAAGGACAGATTGTCGATACTTACTACCGTCTGATAAAACCTATCCCCAATTTTTACAGCTATTTCAACACGCAGATACACGGTATTACGCAGTCCGATACCGAAACGGCATCGCTTTTTCCCGAAGTGTGGCAAGAGGTTTTACCCAAGATAGAAAATCTGCCCATCGTGGCTCACAACAGCCCGTTTGACGAGGGGTGTTTGCGTGCGGTTTTGGCGGCTTACCAGTTGCCCCAATATCAGAACTTATTCTACTGTACCTGTCGTAAGGCTCGCAAGGTGTTTCCGCAACTGCCCAACCACAAGCTCGGCACGGTGGCTCGGCACATCGGTTTTCGGCTCGACAACCACCATCACGCTTTGGCAGACGCTGAGGCTTGTGCACATATCGCGTTGCAGATTTTCAAGGAGTAATAACAACTGTTTTTCACAAAATGAATATCGAAGAATTTAGAGAATATTGCCTTTCGTTGCCCGATGCTTACGAAAAGATGCCCTTTGCGGGATTTTTCCGCAATGCCGACTCACTTTTGGTTTTTTATGTCGGGAAAAAGATGTTTTGTTTTTTCGACATTGACAAATTCGACAAGTGTACCCTCAAATGCAATCCCGATGAAATAGAACCACTCAAAGCCGATTATCAAGCCGTGGAAGAGCCTTTCAATCTCAGTAAGAAACATTGGATAGGTATTCGGTTCAACGAAGATATGCCCGATGACGAAATTCGCAAATTTGTCCAAAAATCGTATGATTTGGTGGCATCTTCACAAATCCCAAAAAGCAAGTAATGTCGGTTGTTTGGAATCTTTGGCACGGTTGTAAGAAAATCAGCGAGGGGTGTGCCAACTGCTATATGTTTCGTTCCGATGCCAAGTTTGGCAGGGATAGCCTTGATATTCACAAAACGCAAAGTTTTAATCTGCCTATCCGTAGAGGACGAAACGGAAATTATAAAATACCATCGGGTACATTGGTTTATACCTGCTTTACTTCCGATTTTTTCATTGAAGAAGCCGATGTGTGGCGTGAAGATGCGTGGACAATGATTCGCCAACGCAACGACCTCCATTTTCTTATGACCACCAAACGGGTAGAGCGAATCGCACAATGCCTGCCTGCCGATTGGGATGATGGTTACGACAATGTAACGATATGTTGCACGGTCGAGAGTCAGCGACAAGCCGATAAGCGGTTGCCCATATACAATGAACTGCTGCTACCACACAAAACCCTGATTTGCGAACCGCTACTCACACCTATCAACCTGAAACCCTATCTCGTGGGAGCGATAACGAAAGTAGTTGTCGGGGGCGAGTCGGGCGAAAATGCACGCCCCTGTCATTTTGATTGGGTAATGGATATTCGTGTCGCCTGCATCGAAAACAAAGTGGCTTTTGTATTCAAACAAACAGGAGCCAATTTTGTAAAAAACGGCAAATACTACCGTATTCCCCGCAAACTACAACAGGCACAAGCACGAAAAGCGAACATTAATTTCCTTTCGGATATGGATGTTTAACCCACATTCCGCAGGAGAAAAAATACGAGCGAACACGCACCTTGCTGAAAGAGTTGCAGGGCAGCGGTACAAAGTTCTCCATATCGACCAAATCCGACCTCTACGACAACCGAGCGGGCGTAATCCGTTACGACAAATTGGAACAATTTTTTAGGGAGAATTTGATGCAGGGGGCTTATTGAATAAGCCCAAAAACACACCATTCATTTTATATGTAGGGGCTTGTTGCATAAGCCTCTTTTCCTAATTTTTTTTGTTTCGCAAAAACATTTTTTCGCAAAAAAATCTTTCAAAAAAATCCTCAATATTGTTGCTTATTCAATAAAAGATATTACCTTTGCAAAAAATATAACAGTAGTTATATTACATTTGTTATACAATAAATAATTATGCCGAAATCAACAACAATAACCAAAGAGATTATCCTCGAAAATGCTTTTGAGATAGTCCGAAAAGAGGGGTTTGCGATGCTTACAGCAAGGAATATCGCCAAAAAAATAGGGTGTTCGACCCAGCCTATTTATTGGGCATACAAAAATATGGACGACCTCAAAGCCGAAGTCTGCCAAAAAGCCCTTCTGCACTTAGAAAATACAATGAGCCAATACCAAAAAACAGGCAATCCGTTTTTGGATATGGGTCTCGGATATGTGCGAATGGCTCACACCGAACCCGCCCTTTTCAAGGCGTTTTATATTGATAATGTGATGAATATCAAAAGTAAGGATATTTTCCCTGACAGTCAGAAGATTGTAGAGATAATGAAAAATACGGACGATTACAAAAAAATGTCTGACGAAGGTGTAAAAAACATCATCGCCAAATCGTGGATGTTGGCTCACGGCATCGCCTCTCTGGTAGCCACTAGGCTATTTGTCTATGACGAAGAAAAAATTTTAGAAATATTGGAATAAATCAAATTTCAACGGTATGAATACAGAAAAAGCGAGATTATTACAACACATTTTAGACAAAATCACGGATGGTAAAAAGATATTCGGAACATCTTTCGCTATCAAACAAAATGAATTCACTTGGCAAGGAACATCGGGCAACTTAACCGAAAAGATGCCGTATTTCATTGCGAGTACCACCAAATTATTTACCACTGCTATTATATTGAATCTAAGAGCAAAGGGAAAACTCAATTTGGACGATAAAATCAGTCGGTTTCTCAATGCTTCAACCCTAAAAGGATTGCATATTTACAAAGGTATAGAATATTCAGACCAGCTTGTTATCAGGCATTTACTTGCCCACACTTCGGGACTTTCTGATTATTTTCAAGACAAAGGAAATGAGGGGAAAAGTTTGGAAGACAAACTTAAAGAAGGGAAAGACCAATATTGGACTTTTGAACAGGCGATAGAGAAATCAAAGAAAATGGCATCACATTTTGTGCCTGATAGCAAAGGAAAAGCACATTATTCTGACACGAATTTCCAGCTTTTGGGCAAAATTATTGAGGAGATAACCCAAAAATCTTATGCAGAAAACTGCCAAGAAATGATTATCAATCCTTTGGGATTAAGCCAAACATATCTTTACCAAAATCCTGCCGACACGACACCTAAAACGCTTTTTTGCAAAGACCGCGCACTGCATATACCCAAAGCGATGGCTTCTTTCGGGTCAGATGGAGGTATCGTATCTACATCTGCGGAGATGTTGATTTTTATAGAAGCGTTTTTCACGGGCAAATTATTCCCCAAAGCCTATCTTGACAAATTACAAGTGTGGAACAAAATATTTTTTCCTGTATATTCGGGTATAGGTATTTTGCTTGTAAAATTGCCTTGGTTTTTCAATCCGTTTGGGCGAACACCTTATTTTATCGGACACGCGGGGCTGTCGGGAGCAGTCGCGTTTTATTGCCCAAAGGAAAATATATTTATCGCAGGAACGACCAATCAAGTTGCCTATCCTGATATTGCATTTAAAACAATGATAAAATTAGCAGAGCAAATGCTAAGGAATTGATTTATAACTCAAAATTATCAGATTGTTCTGTACTTTTTAGAGAGAAAATATTAGAATAACTCAAATTTTTAAAAATTATTTTGTATGAAAAGTTTAAGAGAAATATTAGAATTCAGAAGAGCAATTCGTGATTTTGACACTTCAAAACCCATTGACCCCGAAGTAGTTAAAGGTTGCTTAAAGGAGGCCCAACTCACCCCGACCAGCTCCAATATGCAGCTTTGGGAAGCCTATCACATCACAGACCCCGAAATGCTCAAACGCCTCGCCAAAGCCTGTCTTTCACAATCATCGGCAAAGACAGCTCCGCAAATGGTGGTTTTCGTCGCTCGGCAAGACCTCTACCGTAGCCGAACAAAGGCTCTTTTTGAGTTTGAAAAAGAGAATGTAAAACGAAACAGCCCACCCGAAAAACACGAAAAACGCATAAAACAATGGGACGGATATTGTAACAAATATCTTCCGATAGTCTATGCTCGTTTTTTCGGATTATTGGGGCTTCTGAGAAAAACGATTGCCTTGGGCATCGGGCTTTTCCGGCCTATAATGCGACAGTTTTCCGAAAGCGAAATGCGTACGGTAGTGCACAAAAGTTGTGGAATGATAGCCCAAACCTTTATGCTGACAATGGCCGAAAAAGGGTATGATACTTGTCCGCTGGAAGGGTTCGACAGCCGTTTGGTCAAAAAAATGCTCAACCTGCCTTGTGCCGCAGAAATCAATATGGTCGTAACTTGTGGTATCCGTTCGGAAAAAGGCGTTTGGGGCGACCGCTTCCGCGTGCCTTTCGAAGAGCAATATCATCGTGTCTAAAATTAAAATTCTACATAAATGAACAATTTGCAAACGATTGATTTTGAGAAAGTAAAAGAGTTTTGAAACTTCCCCGACAGTCAGAAGATTGTAGGGATAATGAAAAACACGGGCGATTACAAAAAAATGTCTGACGAAGGCGTAAAAAACATCATCGCCAAATCGTGGATGCTGGCACACGGCATCGCCTCTCTGGTAGCCACAGGGATATTCGTCTATGACGAAGAAAAAGCATTAAAAATATTAGAATAAAATGGATTTCAATCAGTTATATATTTACGAAAGAGGGAGACAAAACGCCCAAAGTATCTTATTTTTACACGCTTCGGGGTCGAGTAGTCGTATGTGGGAAAAGCATATCGCTGTATTTGAGTCTGATTTTCATTGTATTGCAGTCGATTTGCCCGGACACGGAAACAGCAAGCAAACGGAATGGACAACCATTGATGAAGTAGCCGATACTATTGCCGAAATTATCAAAAATAAATCGCTCGGGAAAATACATATTGTAGGACTTTCTTTGGGAGGAAGTCTGATATTGAAATTGTTAGAAAAACACCCGACATTGATAGATAAAGCGATTATTGACGGAGCAAGTGCCGTTCCTATCAAAGGGACTTGGCTTATCGTTGCAATGGCGTATCTGGGGTCGTTTTTTATAAAAACAAAAATGGCAGCCGCCCTAATGTCCAAAATGATGGCTGAAGGTGGAGTTTCCGAAGAAAATAGCCAATTATTTATTGAAGATTTGAGTAAAACTTCTCCTAAATCCTTCCGAAAAGCGATGATACAAGCCTGTCTTTTGAAATTGGATTTAAAAAATATTCATTTTGAAAATCCAATGTTTTTGGTTTCGGGAGAGAAAGAATCCGAGACTATGCACGATTCTCATAGAATATTGGCTCAAAAAAATGCGCATAGCCGTTGTGCCTATTATCCCAACCAAAACCACGCTTGGGTTTTTAGCGATTTTGATACTCATATTCAAATGGTTAAATGTTTTTTACAAGAAGATATTTTCCCCGATAAACTACAAATGATAAATTTAGAATAATTAAAATTTTTAATAATATGAAAAAAAACAAAAATTGGGATAAAATTTTCCCGAAAAGCGACAAAGTTTCGCACCGAAAAGTTTCGTTCAAAAACCGTTACGGTATCGCCCTTGTCGGCGATTTGTATTTCCCCAAAAACAGCGAAAATAAAAAACTTTCCGCCCTTGCTGTCTGCGGTGGATTCGGAGCGGTAAAAGAACAAGCCTCAGGGTTTTATGCCCAAACGATGGCGGAGAGAGGTTTTGTAACCTTGGCTTTCGACCCTTCTTATACGGGCGAGAGCGGTGGCGAACCTCGTAATGTGGCGTCGCCCGACATCAACACCGAAGACTTTTCGGCGGCAGTCGATTGCTTAGGACTTCAACCCTTTGCGGATAGAGAAAAAATAGGACTTATCGGTATCTGCGGTTGGGGCGGTTTTGCACTGAACGCTACGGCTGTCGATACGCGTATAAAGGCGGTGGCGACGATGGTAATGTACGATATGTCCCGTGTTTTCGGCAAAGGATATTTCGACGGCAATACGCCCGAAATGCGTCTGGAAATGAAACGCTCGCTCAATACACTTCGTTGGACGGATGCCGAAACGGGAACTCCTGCTCCGGGTTATCCGATGCCTGACACCCCTTCCGACAAAGTTCCTCAATTCTTGAACGACTATATCGAGTTTTACAAAACCCCAAGAGGTTTCCACGAGCGTTCGGTTTCCAATCAGGTTTGGACGGCTACCACACTGCTTTCGTTTCTAAATTTCCCATTGCTTTCGTATGCCAACGAAATAGATGTCCCGACCCTTATCGTTGCGGGAGAAAACGCCCATTCTCTCTATATGAGCGAAGATGCCTACAAGGCGGTAGGTGCTGAAAACAAGGAGCTTTTCATCGTACCAAATGCCATACACACCGACTTTTACGACAATCGGGCAGGAGTCATTCCGTTTGATAAACTGGAATTGTTTTTTAAGGAGAATTTATAATAGTTTTAAAATCAAAAAAATATGAACACAAACAAAAAAACTTTCAGAAACATACTGATATTCAGTATCGTATCAATCGCCTGCGGTTGGGTAGGCGTTGGAGTGAATAGGTTGCTTGGCGAGCCCTCGAATTTGGAGTCGCTCGGAGCATTGATTTTCATTGCCACACCGCTTTTATGCACGATTTTGCTTCGTCTTTTCGGTGGCGACGGCTGGAAAGATTTTCCTTTAAAACCTCTTTTCAAGCAAAACACTCGCTGGTATATCTTTGCTATTGCAGTCTATCCTGTGGTTATAGGCATCACGCTGTTTGTCGGCAAATTGTTGGGTTGGGCAGATGTGAGCAAGTTTGGTTTTGTGGCATTTTTGCCTGTATTGGCAGCCGCTTTTTTGCCCGAACTTATCAAAAATTTCTTTGAAGAAAGCGTTTGGCGGGGCTACCTTACCGTGAAGTTGGAGCAACTCACCAAAAACGAATGGCTTATCTACTTGGTGGTGGCTTTGGTGTGGAATATTTGGCACGCACCGTATTATTTGGTGCTTTTGGCAGATAGCTATGTGGAGCAATTTTTCCCTTACGGTGATGTGTGGCTGTTTGTGTATGGTTTTGTTACAATAGGCATCTGGACTATTATGTACACCGAAGTCTTTTTCCTCTCGCGTTCACTCTTATTGGTAATTTTGATGCACACGATGGAAGATGCCCTCAATCCGCTCATTTCCGAAGGATTTGCCGTTATTCCGCTTGATAAGACTTTGCTGATTTCGCCGATATCCGGAGCGATACCCCTGTTGATATATTTAGCCATCGGGCTGTATCTGAGAAGAATACGAAAGAGAAGGGATATTGTACAAACTAAAATGAGATAATCTTTTTGTCTTTTCAAACAACAAAATATTGATTTTGAACAAAATAGTCTGGAGTCTAAAAAACAAAACCGCAACTAAACGAAAAATTTTTAATTTTGTAATTCAAATATTGAACTAAAAAAGGACAATCGTATGAGCTACACCATTTACAGCTATCAAGAGATGATAACGAAATTTCCGCATTTGGCAGAAACATTTGCCGACACCCTGCTTTTCGATGGGGACGAGCTACTGCCTGCCTACCGTCGCCCTGCGTTGAACGACTTTTTTGCGGTCGTTGATGGCGATTTGAACGACAGTCATCTGCATTTGACCGCACCCGAAGAAGGTTTGGTCAAAAATCCGAAGAAGCTAAAACGCCTGCAAATCAGGAATAAAGACACCAACGCTATCTTTGACAATTTCCTGCGAAATGAATACGGCGAAGCCTGCGACCTAAAACATAAGCCCACTCGTGCCGATATTCTGGCACAAGAGCCGGTGGAATTTCTCACTTGGCACGCCCGTTTTAACACGCCTGCCGACAATATGATTCAGACCTCTGCCGAAGCCCGTTTGGAGTCGTGTCGAGGCGTGGTGGTGCTGGGCGATGTGGTGCTTTCCGACTATTTGTTTTTGGATAATATAACCGATTTGACACCTGCCCCGCCCATCGCTGTTTTCCCGCAAAGTCTCTATGTGTGCGGCAATCTGTCCGTACCCCGAATTGTGCTAAAAAACGCAGGTGAAATCGTGGTAAAAGGCAATATCTCTTGCGAGCAATTGGTCAATGACGGCTCTTATCGTTGGACAAACATTCAAGCAGAGTATCTATCGGCACAAAGGGCGTTTTGGCGGTATAGCCGTTGGCACATCGGACGGTCGCAGATAGAACGGTTTTTTGTTACCAAAGACTCTTTTGATAGCGAATATGGGCAAATTAGACAAAACAATCAGGGCAAGTTCATTAACGCCACCAACCGCCGAGAGCCTGCGTTTGGCATTGCCACTTATCCGGATATGCCTGAGAATATATATGACATTCGGGATAAAAGTACGGAGCAGTTTAAGAAATTCACCCAACACCTTATCTTTGCCGAGAAATTTTATAACACCGAAGATGAGCATTACGAGCAAAGCTACCGCTTTTACATCGATAAAATGTTGGAAGCCGCTTGCCACGAAAATGTTTTTTCGGATTATGGAATGTAACCCAAACGAAAAACTTTTTACTTTTTCTCTCTAAAAAAGATGCAACCCTTGCGTGGTCATAGGTGTTGTGTAGCTACCTAAATTCATCTAATTTTTCAAAAACAACTTTTTTTACTTCAAATTCAGACTTATTTTTTAACGACAAGATAAAATGTTTATTAAAGAGATAATTCAATTTAGCTGAATTTTCAAGCAATAAAAACTCCAAAAGATTATTATAATCGTCCCATTTATTTCCAGTTTTTTTATTAAACTCGTCGTTCACTTTATCATAAAGGATAAGTTTATACCAATTTTCATTCGTAGGGTGTTCAAAAACTTTCCCAAATAGAATTTTATGCCGATTGTTTTTCTCATCAAATGTTATTAAATAAACATAAAAGTCTAATATTGCAATATTCAAATCACTTTCTAATGCTTTCTTTTTTATAAATGAAAGATATTTATAAAGATTTAATTCATCTTCTTCTTTTTTAAGTCCAATTTCAAAGGTATTTGATTTAATTTCTTTACGATATTTGACTTCAATAAAAGAAATTTTCAAAATATTTTTTGTTGACATTCTTTTGGAATGAAAATCTTGATTGTGAGCTAATTTCCATATTGCAAAATCGGGTAAATATTGGGTTAGGTTTTGCAAAACGGAAAATGTATTGCTATCGTATGTTCCTTCCTCAACGATGCCTTCATTGAAAAGAGTTTTGATGCTTGGGAGAAGTCCTGATATTTTTTCATTCCCCAAAGGAATTACATTGTAATTTAGTTTGTTAAAATGATATTCACAAATTAACTCTGCTATGTAACCTTTTAGGTTTGTGTAATTTGAAGTTGTAAAACTGTTTATCATTTTTGTATAGAATTTAGTAATACTATGATATTTTTCTTATGCTCTCCGATTTTTCAATTGTTGAAGATTAATGTAAGCGAAGCTCACCAGCTTGTAAACTGAACAAACCCTTTTAACTCCTCCGACAAATTTACGAAAAAAGTATATCAACAGAAGGTTTCTATCTCTTTGTTTAACTAATTTTTAACAACATTGCTCTGAATAAAAAGCCAAATTTTTCAATTTATGGTTTGAAGCATAATTCGCAAAAACATCGCAGCAAATGCCTATTTATTTCCCAATAAATATTAGTTTTGTTTAATGTTGAAAAACTCCACACGATTCGGATTTTTTTTTTAATGCCTAAAAATACAGACCTTTGCACCAAATAATATCCCGATGGAAACACAAAACCAAATCAATTTTGCTCGCATTGCACAAGCTATTGAGTATATCAACACGCATTTCAAACAGCAACCCAACTTAGACGAAGTGGCGGAAAAAATTCATTTGAGTCCCGCTCATTTTCAGCGTATGTTTACTGAATGGGCAGGTGTCAGTCCGAAAAAATTTTTGCAATATATCAGCGTATCACACGCCCAAAAACTTCTGAAAGATGACCAGCTTACGCTCTTTGATACGGCTCGCGAAACGGGGCTTTCCAGCACCAGTCGCCTACACGATTTGTTCGTAAACATCGAAGGAATGACACCTGCCGAATACAAAAAACGGAGGCAAAAACCTGCACATCAATTATAGTTTTGCCAAGAGTCCGTTCGGT
>JBGYFE010000158.1:0-21395 GCA_041819925.1 Capnocytophaga sp. | reverse complement strand
GCAATTTGATTTTTATTAGCTTCAAAAAGCACTTTTACGGATTCGATGTTGTTGTAAGTGGCTAAAAAAGTGTTGCCCGGAGGCGTAAATTCACCCGTTCGGGCATTTAATGCCGTTGGTGGCGAACCCATTTTTATCAAAGAAGCGCAAGGAGCATACCTCTATGATGAGGACAACCGAAAATACATTGACTACATAGCCTCGTGGGGTCCACTCATTTTAGGGCATTGCTACGCTCCTGTGATTGAAGCTATTACTGAAAAAGCCAAAAAAGGAACTTCATTCGGAATTCCGACGGAAATTGAAGTCCGAATAGCAGAGTTGGCAGTTTCAATGGTGCCTAATATTGACAAAATACGTTTTGTGAATAGTGGAACTGAAGCCTGTATGAGTGCCGTCCGTTTGGCAAGAGGATACACAAACCGTGAAAAAATCATCAAATTTGCAGGTTGCTATCACGGACATTCCGACTCGTTTTTGATTCAAGCAGGAAGTGGCGCGATTACGTTTGGAAGTCCCAGCAGTCCAGGTATTACGCAAGGCACGGCAAAAGACACTCTTTTAGCCACTTACAACAACATCGAATCCGTAAAAGTGCTTTTTGAAGCTAATAAAAATCAAATTGCGGCTGTGATTATCGAGCCTGTGGCAGGAAATATGGGTTGTGTACCTCCAAAAGCAGGATTTTTGGAGGATTTGCGAAAGCTATGCACAGAAAACGGAAGTTTACTTATTTTTGATGAAGTAATGACAGGATTCCGATTGGCAAAAGGAGGTGCACAAGAAGCTCTTGGCATACAAGCCGATATTATGACTTTTGGAAAAGTTATCGGAGGTGGGCTACCCGTAGGAACTTTCGCAGCACGCAGTGAGATTATGCGTTTTCTTGCTCCCGAAGGTCCTGTGTATCAAGCAGGAACGCTTAGCGGAAATCCGCTTGCGATGAGTGCAGGTTTGGCGATGCTCACTGAATTGAATAATAATCCGCAAGTATTTGAAAGTCTGAACAAAAAAACGGAATACCTGCATCAAGGTTTTGAATCCGTACTTTCTAAAACGTCTATTCCGTATCAAATCAATCGTTTTGGTTCAATGATGTCATTGCATTTTAATGAAAATCAAGTGGTTGATTTCGCTTCTTCTGCAAAAAGCGATATGAACCTATTTAACAAATACTTTCACGGAATGCTTGCCGAAGGTATTTACTTACCACCAAGTGCTTTTGAAAGCTATTTCTTGAATGATGCTTTAACGTATGAAGATTTAGACCATACAGTCGCTGCACTTGAAAAAGTTATCAAAACATTTTAGTGTTTCTTTTTGATTTTTATGCAAAACAAAAGTTTTATGAAATATACTCTCATAAGACTTTTGTTTTTTTTTCTGTATTGGCTCTATTTTTGAAAGTTTTCCGTAGTTTGTGTTTTCCTTTTGGTTTATCCTTTTTTATTTTTTTAAAACTTGACAAATCGTTTATAATACCCAAAAAATAGTACAAATCCGTAACAAACTACCAAAGGGAGAAAAGCCATTTTAAAGCCAATATTGTCAATAAAAAAACCAAAAATTGGAGGAATAATAGCTCCGCCCACAATCATTGTACACAAAATGCCCGAAGCCTGCGGTTTGAGTTCACCTAAGCCCTCTGATGCCAAAGCAAAAATAGTGGGGAATATGATTGAATTGAATAATCCTACGGCTAAAATACTCCACATTGAAACTAAACCTCCCGTATTTATTGAAGTGAAAATCAAGGCAATCGCACCTAATGAAAAAATGATTAATAATTTTGTGGGAGTGATAATTTTCAACAGAAAAGCCCCTATGAAACGCCCAATCATAGCTCCTGCCCAATAAAATGCAACGAAAATACCAACAATTGCTTGGGGGGCATCTTCCGCGAATTTTTCTCCAAAAAAATTTTCAAAACTCACAATGATAGAACTCATTGTCTCATTTTCAAATAAATATTTTGCAATGTTAATCTCAATAAAATAATTTACTAAAAAACTACCTATCGCTACCTCAGCACCTACGTATAAAAATACAGCAATAGCGCCAAGCATCAAGTTTTGTTTTTTGAATAAAGAAAAATATTCTCTCGCCGAAATTGCATTATTTTCATTGTTTTTTTCAGGAAGTTCCACAAAAGCAAAAGCTATTGCCAATAAAAGAATGATAACAGCGATAATCATAAAAGGAAGTTGCACAGTGGTAGCCTCTGTGGTAAAATAAGTTTTCTGTTCAACTTCGTTTAACAATTTTATTTCATCAGATTTCATTGTTCTATCACTGAGAATATAAATTGCTCCAATAATAGGGGCAATCGTTGTTCCTAACGAATTGAACGCTTGTGATAGGTTTAGTTTTCCGGAGGCTGAACTTTCTTCTTCCTGAAAATAAATATATTGGTTAGCAGATACTTGTAAAAAGGTAATTCCACTTGCTAAAACAAAAATAGCAAGCAAGAAAATAAACAAGAGCCTTTCAGAAGCCGCAGGATAAAATAAAAAACACCCCAAAGCCATTGTGAGTAACCCAAAAATGATGCTACGCCTGTACCCCATTTTGTTCAAAATAAAAGCCGCAGGTATAGAGAATAATAAGTAGGCTATGAAAAAAGCAAATCTCACCAATCCAGCCTCAAAATAGCTCAAAGCAAAAATTTCTTTAAGACGCGGAATAAGTGAATCTATAAAAACAGTAACAAACCCCCAAAGAAAGAACAAAGCAGTAATGAACATCAATGTCTTTCTGTAACTTTTTTGTGTGTCCATCAGTGAATTTGTTTAAATCGTGGGCAAATTTAATACGAATATCTACATATTAGTTAAATTTTAACAGTTTATTTTGTTTTATATATAACTTTTGAAAGGTAATTATGTGATTACCAACAGTGTGTAAAAGAAGTGATGTGTACTGACCGTTAAGAGGTAGTAAAATTAAAAAGTAATATTTTGTAGGGGAGGGCTTACAGTTTTAAGGAATGATTATTCCCCTGAATTTTATAACAAGCCCGCTTTGCTGCATTTTCTTCTGCCTTCTTTTTTGAAGTGGAACGTGCTCGGGTTACGGAAAATCCCTGTACGTGAACCTTTGAAACAAAGTAACGAATTTCGGATCTATCTTCTTTATCTTCTTGGGTATCAAAGGAAAAGTCACGTTTATGTTTTTGACACCATTCAATCAGAAGACTTTTATGGCTGATGACCTTCTCTTCTAAATTCTTTAAGTCAATATACGGAATGATGAGTTTGCGTTCAATAAACTTGGCACATTCTTGGTAACCTTTATCTAAATAAATCGCTCCAATGAGTGCTTCAAACAGATTCCCTGCAATGTTATTTCCTAATTGTTTTGGAGTCAGTTTTGTGCGAAGAAAATCCAGTAATTTTAGTTCCTCACCCAATTGATTTAAATAACGACGCTCCACAATTTTAGAACGCATCTTTGTTAGGTAGCCTTCGTTTTCATCGGGAGCACTTTTGAAAATATAATCCGCGATAACAGCCCCCAATATAGCGTCTCCTAAAAATTCTAATCGTTCATAACTTTTTCGCGTAGTTTTATTGTATTGATATGAGGGATGCGTAAAGGCTTCACTATAATAAGACAAAGTCTTGGGAGGAAACCCCAAAAGAGTCTCCATTTTAGAATAAAAAATCCCGTCTTTTTTCTTTTTAAAACGGGAAAAATCTAATATTTTTTTTAAACTGAACACAAAGTATTATATTTTTTTGAACAGCAGACAAGCATTATGACCTCCGAACCCGAAAGTATTGCTCATCGCTATTTTTACGTTGCGTTTTTGAGCTTTATTGAATGTGAAATTTAATCGCTGGTCAATTTTCTCGTCAGGATTTACAAAATTGATAGTAGGAGGTATAATTCCGTTTTTGATAGCCAAAATGGAAGCAATAGCCTCAATAGCTCCCGCTGCTCCTAACAAATGTCCTGTCATCGATTTAGTTGAATTCAGATTGATATCGTATGCTTTCTCTCCAAAAACATCTACTACGGCTTTTGTTTCGGCTATATCACCAGGAGGAGTTGATGTTCCGTGCAAATTGATGGCATCGACTTCTTCAATGGAGACACCTGCGTCTCGTAAGCAATTGAACATCACATTCTTAGCTCCCAACCCGTCAATGTGAGGAGCTGTCATATGATAAGCATCAGCAGAAAGGCCTCCGCCTGCCAACTCGCAGTATATTTTTGCTCCACGTGCCTTAGCGTGTTCGTATTCCTCCAAAATGATAGCTCCCGCACCTTCACCCAACACAAATCCGTCACGGGTAACATCAAACGGACGTGAAGCCGTTTGAGCTTCATCATTACGTGTCGAAAGGGCGTGCAAAGCATTAAAGCCACCTATTCCTGCTTCTGTTACGGCAGCTTCCGAACCTCCTGACACAATGACATCAGCATATCCCAAACGGATATAATTCAAGGCATCAATGAGAGCATTAGCCGACGAAGCGCACGCTGAAACAGTAGTGAAATTAGGTCCCCGAAGTCCGTGTCGAATAGAAATCATTCCTGGTGCAATATCGGCAATCATTTTTGGGATAAAGAAAGGATTGAATCGAGGAGTTCCGTCCCCTTTGGTAAAACTGATAACTTCCTCTTGAAAAGTTTCCAGACCTCCAATTCCAGACCCCCAAATAACACCCACACGGTCTTTGTTAATGGTTTCCATATCAAAGCCCGCGTCTTTAATGGCTTCATCAGAAGCTACAATCGCATATTGCGTAAATTTGTCTAACTTACGTGCCTCTTTTCTATCTATAAAGTCCTCTACTTTGAAGTTCTTTACCTCACAAGCAAATTGTGTTTTAAATTTTGAAGCGTCAAAATGTGTTATGGAGGCTGCTCCACTTGTGCCTGCAACTAAATTATCCCAATATTCTTGAACATTATTGCCTATTGGGGTTAAAGCGCCTAAGCCTGTTACTACAACACGTCTTCTTTCCATATAATTAAACAAATTTTATCTTTTTGATTCTTAACTTGAAGCTATCTGTATACTTGTTCAGAATGATACAGACCTTAAACATCAGGCTTCAAACGCTAAACCAATTTTATGATTTAGTGCTTAAAGCCCATTGTTTATAAACTTTTACTCATTATTGTTTTGCCTCTTCAATATATTTGATAGCTTGACCAACGGTTGAGATGTTTTCAGCTTGATCGTCTGGAATTTGAATGTCAAATTCTTTCTCGAACTCCATAATCAACTCAACTGTGTCTAATGAATCAGCTCCTAAGTCGTTAGTGAAGCTTGCGTCTGCAACTACTTCGTTTTCATCTACACCTAACTTATCAACGATAATGGCTTTAACTCTTGATGTAATGTCTGACATAATTTCTTCTTATTTAATTTAAATTACTGACGGCAAAAGTAATAAACTTTTTTTTAAAATTCCACTTTTCTAAATGAATATAAGTTTTTTTTTATAGTTAAAATTTGTAATGTTTTGATTTGCAAAATTTTATATAAAATAATTATATTGTAAAATTTAGGTCATATATTTCCTTTTTTGGTTGATTTTTTGTTTTTCTCAAAAATTACTATCTTCTGATTCAGGATACAAAAAGTTATTATAAGGAAAGCGAGTGATATGAATTTCTCGTACTTTGGTGTATACCTTCTCTCGAAATTGATCCAAATTGTCTTTGTTCAAAGCCGAAATGAAAAGCACATCATCACCTACCTTATGCATCCAAGTTTGTTTCCATTCGTTGAGCGTAAAATGTTTTGTAGTGCGTTTTGTTGTTAGGTCATCATTGGCGATGTTTTCGTGGGTATAGGCATCAATCTTATTAAATACCATAATTGTGGGTTTATCAGCACTCTTAATTTCTTGTAAAATTTGGTTTACTGATTGAATATGTTCTTCAAGATTAGGGTGTGAAATATCTACAATATGGAGCAATAAATCAGCTTCCCGAACTTCATCAAGTGTGCTTTTAAAAGATTCAATCAATTGGGTAGGTAATTTTCTGATAAATCCCACAGTATCAGAAAGTAAAAAAGGAAGATTTCCAATTACGACTTTACGAACTGTGGTGTCTAACGTTGCAAAAAGTTTGTTTTCCGCAAAAACATCACTCTTACTAATGACATTCATCAGGGTTGATTTTCCTACATTTGTATATCCGATAAGCGCTACACGTACCATTGCTCCTCGATTTCCTCGCTGCACAGCCATTTGGCGGTCAATACTGCTTAACTTCTTTTTTAACAAGGCGATACGGTCACGAACAATGCGTCGGTCAGTTTCAATTTCAGTTTCTCCAGGTCCTCGCATTCCAATACCTCCACGTTGACGCTCTAAGTGTGTCCATAGACCTGTTAATCGTGGTAAAAGATATTGATATTGAGCTAATTCTACTTGTGTACGTGAATAACTTGTTTGGGCACGTTGGGCAAAAATGTCTAAGATAAGCCCTGTTCGGTCTAATATTTTTGCTTTTAAGATACGTTCTATGTTTTTCTGTTGTGCAGGTGAGAGTTCGTCATCAAAAATTACTGTTCCTACTTCATTTTCTTCTACAAATTGTTGAACTTCCTCCATTTTTCCTGTTCCGATAAAAGTTTTTGGATTGGGAACATCCATTTTTTGGGTAAATCTTTTCAATACTTCACCTCCCGCAGTATAGGTCAAAAACTCCAATTCATCAAGATATTCTTTTGATTTTTCTTCGTTTTGGAATTGGTTAATGATTCCTACTAACACTACCTTTTCATAGTTTAGATTTGTTTGTTCAAGCATATTACAATCTTAAAATGATTATTTTCTGTGGGCAAAAATAGAAAAATAAATCCAATTAATGTTATTGTAAGTTAGTTTATTTGATTTTTTATCGAAAAAAAATATATATTTTTATTATTGATAATCAATTATTTGAAAAAAATAATTGATAAAAATGTGTTTTTTCTTGTAAAAAATTTGCAGGAATAAAAAAAAGATGTACCTTTGCAACCGCAATGATGAGATGTAAACATCGGAATAATACATATTGGTTTGGTAGTTCAGTTGGTTAGAATACATGCCTGTCACGCATGGGGTCGCGGGTTCGAGTCCCGTCCAGACCGCAATTAAAGTTTAGTTGTGTTGTTTTGTGTAAATACTTTTACACGGGTTTATAGTAAACCAATGGAAGGCTTTCCTTTTTAGGAAGGCTTTTTTTATTGCTTAAATTATTCAAAACCGAAGTAGGCTTATTGAAGAAAAATTGTTGATTTTTGTTTTGAGAGTTTTTGTTGAAAAAAAACTTTTGAACGAAAAAAAACTTTGCCAAGAGCAATAAAAGACTTTGGCAAAGTTGAAATTTAAATGATTTTTATTTAGCTAATGCTATAATCTGATGGTGAGTACGGGTTTTGTGGCATGATTCACCAAATCGCTACTGATGCTTCCGTTGAAAAAGTGAGCAATTCCTTTGCGACCGCTTGGGAACATACAAATTAAATCAATGTTATTTTCAGCAACATAGTTCAAAATCCCCGTCTCAACACGAATGTCGTTATAAACGTGAGTTTCAAAGTTTTTTAACGATGATTCTTGGCTGTCTAAAAACTCTCTCATTCGTTCATTGATTTCAGTGGTTGTTAAAAACTGATATGGTGTATTTACAAAAACTAAATCCACTTTTGCATCGAAAAGTTCTGCAAATTTTACGGCTTTTTCAAAAGGTTTTAGGAAACGTTTTGTGAAATCACAACCAAACATAATGTGTTTGATGTCTAATTTTTCCTCTGGATTTTTAATAACCAAAACGGGTACACTCGCCGAACGGATTACTTTTTCAGCGTTTGAACCGATGAACAGTTCCTTAGAGCCTGATGCTCCGTTTGACCCCATAAAAACAAGGTCTATACCATATTTTTCAATAGCATCTTCCACTGCGTTTGCCAAAGGTCCTGTTTCAATGATGTCTTGAATCTCAATATCTTGACAAAAATCTTTTTTTATCTCTTGAAAACGTTGTTTTGACAAATTCAGAAAATACATCGCCTCAGGAATGGAGGAATGCTCTTGCGTAATAAAACGGAAGGGTAATTCGAGGGCGTGTAACAAAAACACTTCTGCTTCTTGGCGTTTTGCCAACTCAATCGCTAACTTCAAAGAAGCAATTGATTTTTCAGAAAAATCGGTGGTAACAAGAATCTTTTTCATTACAGTTACTTTTTTTAGATTAATACTTCATTACACAAACTTGGCAGCCAAAACTATTATATTTTTTGATAAGAAATGACTTGCTTGAAAGTTTCCGTAAAGGTACAAAAGAAAAGTCAAAAAAACAAAATAAATTCATTTTTTTCTTTGTTTTTTAAAAAAATATGTATCTTTGCCCCGTGAAATGGAGTGTTGAGGGGACGTAAAGTCCCCTCTTTTTATAAGAATATGAATTTCAAAGAGAAAGTTAATAACTTGGTAAACAGTGTTTTGAATGAAAATCCAAGTTTGTTTTTGATAGATTTGACAGTATCAAGTGACAATGCTGTGCGGATTGTTATTGATGGCGATCAAGGGGTGGGAATTGAAGATTGCATCACTGTGAGTCGTGCTGTGGAACACAATTTAAACCGCGAAGAGGTTGATTTTTCAATTGAAGTAACTTCTTTTGGAGCGACAGAACCTTTCAAGTTAGAAAGGCAATACTCTAAAAATGCAGGAAGGAATGTAGAAATTTTGACTACTGATGGCAAAAAACACGAAGGTTTGCTTAAAGGTGTCATTGAAGGGAAGGTGGTCTTGGAAACAGAAACTCGTGAGCCAAAGCCCATAGGAAAAGGAAAAGTAACTGTAAAAAAGGAGCATTTTTATGCTTTGAATGATATAAAAGAAACGAAAGTAATCATTAAATTTTAATAAAAAATATTATGGATAATCTTGAATTAATAGAATCTTTTTCAGAGTTTAGAGATGATAAACTTATTAACCGTGAAACTTTAATGGCGATTTTGGAAGAGGTATTTCGCAATACTTTGAAAAAGAAATATGGTTCAGATGACAATTTTGACATAATTATCAATCCTGACAAAGGAGATTTGCAAATATTCAGAAATCGTGTTGTGGTTGAAGATGGTGCTGTGGTAAATGAAAATCAAGAAATCTCTTTAACAGAAGCTCGCAAAATCGAACCTGATTTTGAAGTAGGAGAAGATGTTTCAGAAGAAATTAAAATTGTTAGTTTAGGGCGTCGGGCTATTTTGGCGTTGCGTCAAAACTTGATTTCTAAAATCCACGAGTATGATAGCACCACTATCTATCGCCGATTTAAGGATTTGGTAGGGCAAATTTATACTGCCGAAGTGCATCATATCCGCCATCGTGCTGTGATTCTGTTAGATGACGAAGGAAATGAAATTGTTTTGCCAAAAGAAAAGCAAATTGCATCTGATTTCTTTAAGAAAGGAGAACACGTTCGTGGTGTGATTGAAACGGTGGAACTCAAAGGAAATAAGCCTTCTATCATAATGTCAAGAACTTCGCCTGTCTTTTTGGAGCGTTTGTTTGAACAGGAAATTCCAGAAATTATGGACGGTTTGATAACGATTAATAAAGTGGTGCGTATTCCAGGTGAAAAAGCAAAAGTGGCAGTAGATTCTTTTGATGACCGCATTGACGCTGTTGGGGCTTGTGTAGGTGTGCGCGGGTCACGCATTCACGGAATCGTTCGTGAATTAGGTAATGAAAATATTGACGTAATTAACTATACATCAAATGCTTCTCTGCTCATTGCACGTGCTTTGGCGCCAGCAAAAGTGAACTCGGTAACAATTCACGAGGAAGAGAAACGTGCTGAAGTATTTTTACAACCCGAAGAAGTTTCAAAAGCTATTGGAAAGTCGGGTTACAACATTCGATTGGCAAGCCAATTAAGCGGATATGAAATTGATGTTTATCGCGAAGGTTTGAACGATGAAGACATTGAGTTGAGTGAATTCGATGATGAAATTGAACTTTGGGTGATTGAAGAA
The DNA here is from genome assembly GCA_041819925.1 of Capnocytophaga sp. Classification (GTDB taxonomy): domain Bacteria; phylum Bacteroidota; class Bacteroidia; order Flavobacteriales; family Flavobacteriaceae; genus Capnocytophaga. The sequence continues at coordinate 11,404 of JBGYFE010000158.1, read as the reverse complement.
TTCCAGAAAGCAGGGCTTGACACAGCAAAAAGCATTTTGGAATTGGAAGTTTCCGACTTAATGAAACGTACTGATCTTGAAGAAGAAACTATTCGTGAGGTTATCAGAGTTTTGGAAGAAGAATTTGAAGATTAAAACAAAATCTATATAGGTATTGATTTACAAAACATACACAACACAAAATTGAGGTTTACAAGGCTGTGAGCAACCTGAAAGCTTGTGGCAAAACATAAAATATATGAGCGAGGGAATTACAAGATTAAGCAAGATTTTAAAGGAATTTAATATTTCCTTAGATACAGCTGTTGACTATCTTAAAAAAGAAAAAGGGATTGAAATTGAGGCAAATCCGAATACTAAAATTTCGGGTGAAGCAGTGAAATTTCTTTCTGATAAGTTCAATGCAGACAAAAACAAGCGCGAAGTTTCAAAGGAAATTGTTGAAGATCAGCGTAAGGAACGTGAAGCTATACGTATTGAACAAGAAAAAGAAAACGAGAAAAAACGTAAGCAGCAAGAACAGGAAATAATCCGCGCCAAAGGGACGGTTGCCGGCATCAAAACAGTAGGGAAAATTGATCTTGAACCTAAAAAAGAGGTTAAGGTAGTTGAGAAATCTGCTGATAAACAATTTGTTGAACTTCCTGTTGTGGAAGAAAAACCAGTTGAGCAAACACAGGAAATTGAGAAATTTGTTCAAGAAAAGGAATCTTTGAAAGAAGAAAAAGAAAATACACCCGAAGTTGTTGCTCAAAAAGAGAATGTTACAACAACAGAAAGTCATAAAGAACAGCCAAAGAAAAAATCAGAATTCCCTCAAAAAGATAAATCTCAGAACCAAAAGATTCAAAATCAACAAAATAATAACCAAAATCAACAAAAAAAGACAAAAGATTTTCAAAAATCTAAAAAAGAAGAAAAGCAAGTTGAAGAACCTGAAATTGGAGTAATTGAAACGCAATATCAGAAACTTACAGGTCCTAAGTTGGTGGGTGAAAAAATTGATTTGAGTCAATTTGAGAAAAAGAAGAAGAAAAAGAAAAAAGGCGACAAAAACAAAGATAACAGATTCAATAATGAATCTCAAAAAGAGGGTGATGACAGTACTGAAAAGCGTAAGCGTAAACGCATCAGAAAAGATGAGGTTTCAGTGAGCTCTAACACAGTCAAGGACAAGAAGGAGGGCAAAGGCAAGGATAAAAAATCAAAAACATTTACACGCATTGAGCCTACCGAAGAGGAGGTACAGAAACAAGTGCGTGAAACGTTGGAAAAACTGCAAGGGAAAGCTACCAAATCAAAAGGAGCAAAATACCGAAAAGAAAAACGTGACTTGCATCGCCAAAAAACTGAAAGTGAATTAGCTCAGCTGGAACAAGAAGAAAAAATCTTGAAAGTAACTGAGTTTGTAACAGTTAATGAATTGGCTACGATGATGAATGTGCCTATCAATAAAGTGATTGCAGCTTGTATGTCTCTCGGAATTATGGTTACAATGAATCAGCGTTTAGATGCTGAAACATTAAGCATTGTTGCTGATGAATTTGGTTTTGAAGTGGAATTTGCTACTGCCGACATAGAAGAGTCTATCCAAATTGAAGAAGACCGTGAAGAAGACTTGGTGCCGCGCGCTCCGATTGTTACGGTGATGGGGCACGTTGACCACGGAAAAACTTCATTGCTTGACTATATCCGTAAAGAAAACGTAATTGCTGGTGAAAGCGGTGGAATTACACAGCATATCGGAGCGTATCGAGTGAAACTTGAAAGTGGAGAGCGCATTACGTTTTTAGATACACCAGGGCACGAAGCCTTCACGGCAATGCGTGCTCGTGGAACGAAAGTTACTGACATCGCCATCATTGTAGTTGCTGCTGATGATGATGTGATGCCACAAACCAAAGAAGCTATCAGCCACGCGCAAGCCGCAGGAGTTCCTATCATATTTGCTATCAATAAAATAGATAAGCCTACGGCAAATCCAGAGAAAATTAAGGAACGTTTGGCAGGAATGAACCTTTTGGTGGAAGATTGGGGAGGAAAAATTCAGTCGCAAGACATTTCGGCAAAACAAGGAATAGGAGTACAAGAACTTTTGGAAAAAGTACTTTTGGAAGCTGAAATGTTGGAATTGAAAGCTAATCCGAACAAACGAGCCATTGGAACTGTCGTGGAAGCCTCGTTAGACAAAGGTCGTGGTTATGTTTCGACAGTGTTGGTGGAATCAGGTACGCTCAATGTAGGAGATTATGTGCTTGCGGGAACAAGTTCAGGTAAAATCCGTGCAATGCACGATGAGCGTGGCAAAAAAGTGAAAAGTGCAGGTCCTTCAACACCTATTTCCATTCTTGGTTTAGATGGCGCGCCACAAGCGGGTGATAAGTTCTATGTATTTGAAGATGAGCGTGAAGCTAAACAAATTGTTGCTAAACGAGCTCAATTGCAACGTGAACAATCAGTACGTACACAGCGTCATATTACTCTTGATGAAATCGGAAGACGCATTGCTTTGGGAGATTTCAAGCAGTTGAATATCATCTTAAAAGGAGATGTAGACGGTTCGGTGGAAGCTCTGACAGATTCGTTCCAAAAACTATCTACGGAAGAAATCCAAGTTTCCATTATCCACAAAGGAGTAGGAGCTATTACAGAATCAGATGTGTTATTAGCCTCAGCGTCAGATGCTATCATCATTGGCTTTAACGTTCGACCGATGACCAATGCCCGTGCTTTGGCAGAGAGAGAAGAAATTGATATTCGTACGTACTCAATTATTTACGATGCAATCAACGATTTGAAAGATGCAATGGAAGGAATGCTTTCGCCTGTATTTAAGGAAGAAGTTACCGGAACTGTTGAAATTCGTGAGTTGTTCAAAATTTCAAAAGTTGGAACAATTGCGGGCTGTATGGTTACAGACGGAAAAATATATCGCAACTCAAAAATCCGTCTTATCCGTGAAAACGTGGTTATTTACACGGGAGAACTTTCTTCGTTAAAACGTTTCAAAGATGACGTAAAAGAAGTTTCAAAAGGCTATGATTGCGGATTGCAAATTAAAAATTACAACGACATCAAAGAAGGGGACATAGTAGAGGCTTTCCAAGAGGTAGCAGTTAAAAAGAAATTGTAAATTCAATGTCTGAAAAGATTTGAAAATATTTTTTGTAAAGGAGAGAGAGGCAGCTGTTTGGGCTGCCTCTTTTTAGTATGCCATTTTGCAGAAAGAGATATCCAAGTGTGTGGTGAAAGTGTAACGTATAGCTGATTTAAAATAATTTGTCGCAACGATTTCCCCTTTAAGGGGGGTAGGAGGATATAATTTTAAAAGAAACATACTCTGTTTTCGCAGACTTCTTTTCTTCAAAGGAGGATTTGCGTAACGACAATTTAAAATGAGTTGGCTATATTGGTTTTAGACGTTTTTGTGATTTATTGAAAAGATTTGCGTCTTTTATGATTTTAAAATTAAGTGATATACTGAAAAATGATTAATTTTCAGAAAGAGGATTTTGATAAAAATTTTTGAAAATAAAGATTTTATGTTTCCTTGTCTAATTTGTAAAAAATATGTACGTTTGCACATATTTTTATGTGTTATGAGTTTTTCCGAAATACTTTTCATTCTTTTTGCTGTTTTGATTTTGTTTGGTGCAGACAAAATCCCGGAGATTGCTCGTGGGCTTGGCAAAGGAATGCGCCAGTTGCGTGATGCTACCAACGAAATTAAGTCTGAAATTAAGAAAAGCGCAGAAAAGAACAATATTGATACTTCATTTGTGGAAGATATTCAAAATGAGATAGATAAGGTAAAAGAAGAAGTGAACGAAATTACTAACGTTACAGGAACTGTCAAACGTCAACGTTAGTTTTTTCAATGAAAAACATAATCTATGCGTCCAAAAAGCAAAGCCTTTTTATTTAATTTTCTCTGTTTCGGATTGATTTTCGTGCTGCTTCGTGTGGTTATTTTTCACGTGTTTTTTCCTGAATTTACTACGATATTTGCAGCTTCCATCTCGGGATTGACAGCTATCTTCCTTTCGCCTCGTTTTGCAGCACTACCAACTGATCAAGGGGAAAAACTTTTTGTAAAGTGGATTTTTTTTAGAGGAATAAAAAAAATTGGAGGTTGATTTATCCTATTTGGAAAATTTTATATGGTAAATGCGTTCGTTTCACCACATTTTCCGTACGTTCATAGTGCGTGTCGGTGATGAATAGTTGCCCAAAGTGTTTTTGTGTTACTAACGAAACCAACTTTGCCACTCGATTGTCATCTAATTTGTCAAAAATATCATCTAACAAAAAAATCGGAATTACCTTTAACTGTTTCTTTATGATTTCAAATTGAGAAAGTTTTAAAGCAATGAGAAATGATTTTTGTTGCCCTTGACTTCCGTATTTTTTCATCGGAAAACCCTCAATTTCAAACAATAAATCATCTTTATGAATTCCGTTTGAAGTATATTGCAATGCCCTGTCTTTGTTAATGTTCTGTTTGAGTAAAGTTGCTAAATCAGTTTGGTGTAATGCACTTTCATAGGTCAAACTTACACTTTCTTTTTGTTCAGAAATGTATTGATATTGATATTGGAAAATGGGCAAGAAAACGTTCATAAATTGCTTTCTTTTTTCATAGATATGTTGCCCAAGTTCGGTAAGTTGTATATCATATATTGAAAGTGTTTCAAAATCAAATATTTGACTTTCAGCAAAATGCTTCAAAATTGTGTTGCGTTGCAGAAGCACTCTGTTGTAACGCATCAACTTATCTAAATAAGAAGCATCGGTTTGTGAAATAACACTGTCTAAAAACTTCCGACGCACCTCGCTTCCGTCAAGAATTAAGTCTTGGTCAGCAGGTGAAATAATGACTATCGGATATTTTCCAACGTGGTCAGCAATTTTATCATACGTTTTCCCGTTGCATTTGATGATTTTTTTTTGTCCTTTTTTAATGCTGCAAACAATTTGTTCTTCACGTTCGTTTCTGTCAAAAAGCCCTTCAATCATATAAAACTCCTCACCGTGACGGATATTTTGCACCGCTGACGGATTAAAATAGCTTTTACCCATTCCTAAATGATAAATTGCATCAAGCAGATTGGTTTTGCCGATGCCATTATTTCCTACAAAACAATTGATATTTGCCTCAAAAAGAAAATCTTTTGAGGAAATATTTTTGTAGTTTACGATGGATAATTTTTTCAGAAACATAGTCTTTTCAGAACAAAAGAAACCGTCCAGAAAGTTATTTGTGTAATACAAACTCTGCCAAAACTCCAAAATTTTTATAAATCTACTTTTTTTGAAAACGAGAATTTTGAAAACTTTCAGACGGTTTCTGAATAGTAAAATATACTTATTTTAAGTTAGCGATAATGTCTTGGCTCATCTTGTCTAAATCAAAATCAGGCGACCAACCCCAATCATTACGCGCTGCCGAATCATCAATGCTATCAGGCCAACTGTCAGCAATTTTTTGACGGAAATCAGGCTCATACTTGATTTTAAAATTAGGAATGATTTTCAAAATGCTTTCATAAATCTCTTTTGGTGAAAATGAAAGCGAAGAAACATTGTAAGAAGTTCGCACTTTCACTTGTTCCTTGGGAGCGTCCATCAGATTGATAGTAGCCTTGATGGCATCGGGCATATACATCATTGGCAAGTATGAGTTTTCAGACAAAAAGCACGAAAATTCCTCACCTGCGATGGCTTTGTGGTAAATGTCCACAGCATAGTCTGTTGTGCCACCACCAGGCAGTGATTTATAGCCAATCAGCCCAGGGTAACGCAAACTGCGAACATCGACACCATATTTTTCAAAGTAATACTGGCACCACAACTCGCCTGAAACTTTGGTAATTCCATACACCGTATTGGGTTCTGTAACCGTTTCTTGCGGGGTGTTTTCTTTGGGTGTATTCACCCCGAAAGCAGCGATTGACGAAGGCCAATACACTTTGTCTAAATTCTTTTTTCGAGCAATTTCCAACACGTTTAGCAATCCGTTCATATTCAAATTCCACGTGAAAAGCGGATTTTTTTCGCCCACAGCCGAAAGCAATGCTGCTAAATGGTAGATTTGCGTAATTTGATAAGAATCAACGAGATGTTCCAATCGGTTATGGTCTTGTACGTCTAAAATCTCGAAGTTGCAATATGAAAATTTTTCAGCAACCTTTTCATTAACATCGGTGGCAACAATATTTTTAGCCCCGAACTTCTGAGCTAACGTTTCAGTTAATTCACTGCCTAACTGCCCGCCAGCACCCGTAATCAATACTTTTGTTTTTGTCATTTTATTTAAGATGGCTTGATTAAATTTTTAATTCCACAAAAATATAAAAAAAAATGAAATAAAAAATTATATTTTGTCAAACTTTTCAAAAAGTAGAAAATACTGAAATGAATTCAAGAAAATGGAAAAGTTTCAGAGAATATATTTAAAAATCTGTATTTCATAACTTGTATTGCGAAACTTGTTACTTGAAACTTTTTTTATATCTTTGTCGAAATAAAATGAAAAATAGTTATGTACAATTTATTAAAAGGGAAAAGAGGAATTATTTTTGGAGCGTTGGATGAAAATTCAATTGCTTGGAAAACAGCCGAGCGTGTTCACGCCGAAGGTGGAAAATTCGTATTGACCAATGCGCCAATTGCAATGCGTATGGGGCAAATCAAACAATTGGCTGAAAAAACAGGTTCGGAAATCATTCCAGCTGATGCTACCAATATGGACGATTTGCAAAATTTGGTAACAAAAGCAATGGAAATTTTAGGCGGAAAATTGGATTTTGTGTTGCATTCTATCGGAATGTCAGTGAATGTACGCAAAAACATTCCTTATACGGAATCAAATTATGATTTTACTGAAAAAGGTTGGGACGTTTCAGCTCTTTCTTTCCATAAAGTATGTCAAGTTTTGTACAAAAACGATGCAATGAATGAATGGGGAAGCATTGTGGCGCTAACCTATATGGCAGCACAACGCACTTTCCCTGATTATAACGATATGGCAGATAACAAAGCCTATTTGGAATCTATCGCTCGCAGTTTTGGATATTTCTTCGGGAAAAACAAAAAAGTACGTGTGAATACCATTTCACAATCGCCCACTCCAACCACAGCCGGACAAGGTGTAAAAGGCTTTGACGGATTCATTTCGTATGCCGAAAAAATGTCGCCTCTTGGAAATGCAACTGCCCAAGATTGCGCCGATTACACGGTGAGTTTGTTCTCCGACCTAACCCGAAAAGTAACTATGCAAAACCTTTTCCACGACGGGGGATTCTCAAATACCGGCGTAAGCCAAGAAGTAGTAGAGCAATTTACAAAGTAAAATAGGCATTAGGCAAATAGGAAAAAGATAAAAAAAACTCGGCATTTACGCCGAGTTTTTTGTGTGTTATTCCAAAGCAATGGTGAGTTTATATTATTTTTAAGCAACTTCAAATTTTGATTTTTGCACGATTTGTTCTGTAATTATGTGTAAATGAATTATTTATAATGCATTTTTTATTGCTCTGTCAGAGTATTCATTTTGCAAAAGAGCATATAGCTTGAAATTTAATCAAAGGTATCACGCCACTTCATATTAATTATACAGAAACTTACCAACATCAATAACAGATTCTTCTTCAGATACTCGCACCACGACCTCTTGTTTTTTCTGTTGTGAAGTGCCGTAATGCGTGAAAAACTCAATACGCAAACTCACTGGGAATAATTGTTTTTGTGAGTCGTTTCCATAATAATCCACTTCTATTTTATAATCACCTTTTACGGCTTTTTTTTATCATAAATTCCTCAGGACCATAACCTTGTGTGATGTCATTGGAGATTTTTCCGCCTAAGTAAGTCAATTTATTTTGGTACGAACATTTTTCAGCTTTTGGGTCAGTAACCCACAAATCCATATCCGAATTGTCGGTATCCCAAGTCAGCACTACTCGAATATCAACAGGTTCTTTTTTGAGTAACTTCCTGTCAATGAATGAAATATCTATATTTTTTTGAGTGTTAACAATATTGTTAATTTCGTTCATCGCAATGAGTTGAATACCTTCAAAACGCCCGTCCCAATCGTCTGTTACCACTTTGTAAAGCATTTTCACCGCTTCGTTGTATTCTTTATTTTGAGCCAAAGCTAAGCCCAAATCACGATACGATTGAGGTTCTTCTTCTTTCAATTTCAATACTTTACGAAAAACTGAAATGGCTTGTTTCGGACTGTCATACTCCGTAAGTTTATAGCCTAAAATGCGTAATAGTTGCACATCTTCCAAGTTGAGTTCCGCTAAGTTCGAGAGTATAAGTACTGCCGTTTCACATTTTCCTTTTTTGAAGAAATAATCAGCTGCATCAACATAAAAAGCAGGTGTTTCGCCGTATTCTTCTTTGAGTTTCAGATAGGTTTCGTACGCCTTTACGTCGTCGGCATATTGCAACACTTTGGCGTAAGGCGTATCAGGATTCCAAGCGTTCAACTGAATGTTAATGTTTTTGCTATCTTGCTGATTATAAACAACTTCTTTTGTGGTTACTATGGTTACAGATGAACTTACCATACTTCTTCTCATTCGTGGAGCATTACCAGTTACCACAACCCCTTCCACGTCCTTTTGTATCTCATCGGCTACTACTTCTTGAGAAATTCTGTCCGAAAAAGCTACTTCACTGGTTGCATTAGAAGATTCAGCAATTTCCTCGGCAGTAGCTTCAACTACCTCTTCAATCGGTTGAGATTTTCTTTTTTCTGAAATCGGATAATTGGTTTTCCACCATTTAGTTTGTTCTTCCGAAAGTTCAATCACTTGTTCTATGTTTCGATTTTCCTTTTCTTTTTTATTAGCTTCTTCCTGTTTTTTAGCTCGTTTTTCTTGTTCGATAAGTCTAAAATATTCGGTTTGAAGTTCAGAAGGAGGCACAATTTTGTAACGAACATAATCCGATATTTCTTCCAAAACAATAAGCGAAGTGCCTTCGGTTACGATGCCAAATTCCTTTCCAACAGCATCAATTTCGGATTTATCACTACCTTCCAAGCGCATTTGAGCGATTTTTTTCTGAGCCCAAATTCGCCGTAAAAGTGAAAATTCTTTTTCAGTAGAAGAGGTGTTTTTATCCAAAATTACTTGCTTTTCTTCCGTGATTTTATTCCCGTAACCGAACGAAAATACAAGCTCGGCATTTTGCGAAAGCAATTCACCCGAAAAAGTAAAATTTGCCTCAGAAACTACTGACTGAATTGCAGGATACAAATCCGAAACCTTGCCCGATTTCACTTTTATATCAAGAAGGCGATACGGATTTTCAAGCAATTGTGCAAGCGATTTTTCTGCTGAATTTTTCGTAAGGTCAATAAAATTCCCACCTGTAACAGAAGCTAAAACCTTGATTTTGTGTGTGTTAGCTACGATGTTAGAATTGATAACATATACAGGGCGTTTTATGTTTTTTGTTATTGAAGCAATGTTTTGTTCCTGTCCGAAATTGAAAATTCCGTCGGAAAATAACAAAAATTCATCATTTTTTTGATTGAAAACCAGCGCATTGACATCGGTTGCTCCGTCATAAATTACATTTTCTAAAAAAGATTTCAAAGCTGACCAATTGCCGTTTTTTACCGAAAAATGGGTTATTTTAGAAGTGTTAATATTGAATGTATTTACCTGAACTTCAACATTTTTAAGTGTTTTGAAATACATATCTAACAAATCGTATTCCGCTTTGAGGTTCCGTTTTTTTCCAGAGGAAGAAGCGTCCCACAGGAGACCGATTTTTTTCGGCAATTCTTTTTGTTTTGTTACTGATTTTTGTACAGGCACATTTCCGTAAAAATAGGTTTTTTCCTTGTCGGAAGCCACCATAATTTGTGGTTTTTCTACTTTGGGCAACACCAAAGCGACGTTTTCCGAAAGTTGGTAATCGGTTTTTGAAATTTCAGAAATGTATGAATTACGCCAATTTTTAAAATCCAATGCAAGACTGTTTTGGGTTTCGGCTTTCACAAATCGGGAAACAACTTCGGCTTTCAGATTGAATTTTTTAAGTTTCAAATTGTTTTTTATGGGCAAAAAATAGAAATCTTGTCCGTTTTTTTCGCTCAATTCTTGCTCAAAAGCAATCAAAACTCGCCGTGTTCCTTTGGCAGGCATCGGGTACACACGTGCTTTGAAGTTGTTGCCTTCGGTTTTTTCTAAAAGTCCGGGGTCAATACCTCGCCTTACGATGCTTTCAAAGGCCACTCGTCCCTGTTTTTTATCCACCACAACGCCCTCACGAAGTTTTCCGTTGATATCCAATGCGAACCGCGAAACTTGCTGCCCGTCGCCAAGCGGAAATTCAAATTCGCCTTCCATCACACGGTCGTTCGGGTTGTAAAAAACCATTTCCATTGTGGTTACGGCCGTTTGCCCCACCACATAAATATCAATATCAAGTTCTTGCAAAACCATTGGGTTGGCGTTGGTTTTGTGCGTGATATTCATCTTGGGAATTATCGTTTGTGCCGATGCAGCAATCGTAAAAATTCCCATACAAAACAAAAGAATGGATTTTTGCTTCATTTTTTTTCTTTTATGGTTGAAAATACATAGAACTCCTCTCGATTTTTTGAAAACAAACAAAGAATTTAGAATTTTGTGATGCAAAACATAAAAAAATAAAAAACTTATTTGATATATTGGACAAAGATACGATACAAAAATATATTATTCCTCATTTTCCATAGGAAAAAGAGATTTTAAATCAAAAGATTCTGTTTGTGAGATAGTTAATTATATTTTATATTAAACTAAAAACAGGCATTCGATGAAAATTTTTACCCGTGAACAGCCTGTTTTCAGGAGAAAAACTAAAAAGTCAAGATGAGTTAGTTTTGAAACTATTAAACCTGCAAAAGGCAATGCAAATATGTTTAAGGAATGTTATATCGAAATAGAACAGGCAATAGAAGAAAATATAAAAAAACTTGGCGTAAATGCCGAGTTTTTTGTGTTATATCTCAGTGTGAAAAGCCCCTCGCTCGTTCGAGCATTTTGCTCGGACACAAACACAAGGGCTTGAGTGAGACATTCACACCTAACGAGGATTGTTTTTCATCTTTTTTAAAGTTTTAATAATATTCTATTACTCTCTTTATAATATTTTTTGGTTTGTCGTCTTCGTATCTTATCTCTTGAATACAATTATCTTGCTGGTCATATTTGTACTTAAAAATAGATATGTAAAAAAGAGTTTTATTGAATCTATATCTATTTTTCTCTATTCTATTTCCTTTGTCATCATATTTATAAATCCATTTATAATAAAGACTTGCGTTGGAATTATACATGTTTTCCTCTATCAGATTTCCTTTATCATCGTATTTATAAGTTAATTTATAATCAAG
>JBGYFE010000157.1:0-2530 GCA_041819925.1 Capnocytophaga sp. | reverse complement strand
TGTTAAATAATTGTGTTTCAACAGATTTAATTTTTTAACATTTTTAGAAAGGAGTTTTTTTTCTTGTGTGTTAAAAATAAAATCATACTTTTGCCTCGACTAATTTTAAATTTATATCAAACAATGAAAAAAATTATTCTATCATTAGCAGCGATTTTCGCTTTTGGTGCAGCAAGTGCACAAGAAGTTTCATCTTTCGGATTTGGACAAGGAGATGTTTTTGTTGAGGGAAATCTTAAATTTAGTGCAACAAAATCTTCTGGAAACGTTAAAACAACTGAATTTGAATTTGCACCAGCAGCAGGCTATTTCCTATCTGATGATTTTGCTTTGGGACTTGGTTTAACAGTTGCTTCTTTAAAAGAGAGCACATCAGGAACTGATACAAAAAAAGCATCAGCTTTCGGAGTGGACGTTTTTGGGCGTTACTATTTCCTTGAATTAGGTCAAAGATTCAAAACTTACGGGCAAGCAGGAGTAGGTTTTGTGAGTTCAAATGACAAACTAAACGATTCAAAATCTACTTCAATTGGAGCAGGCGTTGGTTTGGGAATCAATTATTTCCTTACTGAAAAATTGGCTATCAATTTTGCTTTGACTGACCTTGTTTCATTTACGTCAAGCAAGCCAAAAGGAGGAAGTGCGTCTACAAGTTTTGATTTGAATGTAAACGAGTTCAATAACTTCTTCGGAAGCAACGCTACTTTCGGTTTGACTTACAAGTTCTAATCCCAAACCGATTCAATTAAAATAAACCCCAAGAGTAAAAATACTTTTGGGGTATTTTTTTGTTTTTTTTGCACTTACCTCCTCTTTTTTTGCTATTTTTGTCCCACAAACCAATGAAAATGGGCATCGTTTTTCGGCAATCGTTAAAAAATATACTAACCACTTATTTGGGGTTCGCCTTTGGGGCGGTCAATACGCTGTTTTTGTTTGTTTATTTTCTTACCAAAGAGCAATATGGTTTGGTGAGTTACGTAACTTCCACGGCTACAATACTTTCTCCTGTCATAGCTTTTGGCGTTCATAATACGTTTATTCGGTTTTACTCTTCGTATGAAAATTCTGAACAACTTGCAAAATTCAATTTGATGCTTTTTATTTTGCCTTTACTTGCCATTTTGCCTTTTACGCTTGTCGGAATTGTAGCTTACGAACATATTGTGGAGTGGCTTTCAGGAGAAAACGAAATTGTAGGAGATTACGTTTTTTTGATTTTCATTACGGCAGTTGCTATGGCATATTTTGAGATTTGTTATGCGTGGGCTCGGGTGCAACTAAAAACCGTTTTCGGAAATTTTTTAAAGGAAGTTTTTCTTCGTGTTTGCACAACTTTGCTTTTATTTGGAATTTATTTTAAAATTATTGATTTTGAACAATTTATGTGGGGTATTTTTATCGCTTATGCTGTCCGAATGGTGCTTATGGCATTTTCGGCTTTTCGCATAAAACGCCCGACATTCTTTTTGGGATTCCCTGAAAATAAGTCTGAAATTTTTAAATATAGTCTTTTTATCATTCTGTCGGGTTCGGTGGCGAGTTTACTGATGGACATTGACAAGTTTATGATAAATCAATATTTACCCATTTCGGAAATTGCCGTTTATAATGTAGCTGTTTTTACTGCTACGGTTATTGCCATACCATATCGGTCTATGTATCAGATTGTAAGTCCTTTAGCTGCTCAATTTCTCAACAAAAATGAAACGTTACGACTGGGGGAACTCTACAAAAAAAGCACCGTAAACATTTATCTGACAAGTGTCATAATTTTCGTGCTTATTGTCATCAATGCCCAAGAATTTTACGCTTTGCTTCCTGACAAAACTTACGCCAACGGAATTTGGGTGCTGATTTTCGTTTCCTTAGTAAAACTTTCTGATGCTCTGGTTGGTATTAACAATGCTATTTTGTTCAATTCGGTTTATTACAGAACGGTGCTTTATTTGGGAGTGTTTCTAACGCTTTGCACTATTGGGCTAAACATCTGGCTCATACCTATTTATGGCATCAATGGAGCAGGAATAGCTACCTTGTGCGCTTTTTTTAGTTACAATGCGCTAAAACTATCGTTTGTACAAGCTAAATTCAAATTAAATCCGTTTTATGCAGAAGTTTTTAAAATTTCCGCATTCGGATTGGTAGCTACGATGATTTTCTTCTTTTGGGATTTCTCTTTTTCTCCATTGTGGAATATTTTTTTGAAATCGATTATGTTTTTGATTTTCAGTGCAATTGTTCAATGGAAATTCAAACTTTCGGAAGATGTTATGAAAATGTTTTCCGAAAAGAAAAGATAATCAGTATTTTTTTTAAACAATGAATCTGATTCATTCTTCCGATAAGATTTTGAAAAAAAAATTATATTTATTCTAATAATTTATTCATTTTAATAGTTTTCAATGTTTTCAAAAATATTCTTTTTGAAAATAAATAGTCAAAAAGTTTAATAAAACTGTATATTTTTCTTGTTTTTCTTTGTTATAAAACCAACAAACTATGCTTTTTATGTACGATTTATACATTT
>JBGYFE010000156.1:0-5089 GCA_041819925.1 Capnocytophaga sp. | reverse complement strand
TCTATATTTTTATTCACATCCTTCAATTGATTAAAATTAGCCGGAAGGAACTTTTCAGGAGTTTTCTCCGCATAAAGTGCCAGTAATTGCGCTGTAACTTTTGCATCTAATTCACCATCATAATTTTGATAGATATTAGATAATCTGTTTTTAAAAGCGGTTAATGTTTGATCGTTCATTTTACCAGCTTCATACGAACTCATGAAGTTTAAATATAGATTTGCTAAAGTCAGGGTTTCTGCATTTCTAGTTACTTCTGAGTAGTAAGAACGGTTTAATGAATATGGAGCCTGCTCGCTATAAAAACTGTTCAACTGCTCAATTGTAGGTTTGATGGCTGGATTTTTTGCCATTAACGTTTGCTCATATTTTTTCTTTTTACCAACAGCGTCCGATTTTTTTAAACCTTCAACTTCACCAATCCATTTTTTCCAGTAGTTGGCTACAGAGGCGTATTTAGAGGCGTATTTAATGCGGGTTTCTGCATCAGTCCGCATCTTTTCATTTAATGTTTTCAAAGCGACCTCACGAACAGCAATCACCGCTGGATCTGTTTCGGTCATTACTTTTTCTACAGCGATCGCAGGCAAATATTCAGTTGTTCTTCCCGGGAATCCGAAAACGAACGTGAAATCATTTTCCTGCTTATCTTTAATGGAAACCGGTAAGAAATATTTGGGTTTGTATGGAATATTATCTTTTGAATATTCTGCCGGTTTATTGTCTTTGTCAGCATAAATTCTAAACATTGCAAAATCGCCAGTATGTCTTGGCCAAACCCAGTTATCAGTGTCAGAACCAAATTTACCGATCGAACTTGGCGGTGCTCCAACCAAACGGACATCTTTGTATGTCTCGATGATGTATGCATAATATTTATTGCCATAGTAAACCGGTTTAATCACTACTTTTTGCCACGGCTCCAATTTGAAACCAGCTTTCACCGTTTCCATGTTTTTATTAATAATCGCTTGCGAAGATTTATCGTCTAAGTTTTGCGTTCCTGCTAAAATTGGACCGGTTACTTCTTTAATATCTGCGATAAAATCTACCGTAACTCCCGGATTAGGCAATTCTCCGTTCATATTTTTTGCCCAAAAGCCATCACTTAAATAGTCATTTTGAACAGTAGAATGTTTCTGAATCTGACCATAACCACAGTGATGATTGGTCAATAATAGACCTTGTGGAGAAATAATTTCTGCCGTACAACCTCCGTTGAATTGAACGACCGCATCTTTAATGCTCGGTTTTGATGGATCGAAAATCTGTTTAGCAGAAATTTTCATGCCCAAATCTTTCATTTCCTTTTCATTAAGCTCCGTGGGAATCCACATTCCCCCGTATTGTTGAGCAAAAGCCATCACTGCCGGAAAAAGTATTGCCGATAGCAAAATATTCTTTCTATTCATTTTTTAAAATTTGGCTTAAAAATAAGAAAAATTTTGCGATTTGGGGCGGTGCAGCCTAACTCAATTGCTTTTTCAAGCTCAAAAACACATTGATTTTGAACAAAAACATAGCGAATAGAGTTCTCGTTTAATTTTATTATTCTACAACTATTAATTTTAAAGAGTAAATTATAATGGAATATGTTTTGATAATCGAGTGTAAGTAATAAACCTATTCGAAAAATTAAATTTGATGGAATCTCTAGACAGTCTTTCGGCATTATTTATTTTGGCAATTCCAGTGGCTTGTATCGCGTGGACAGTCACTCATGAAGAAATTTTTCGTGAACCGCGGGAATACTGTATTAAAAAATCAAAGTCTTGCAATTCCATTTATCAACGCAAATTTTTCTATTTATTTACTTGTGAATATTGCTTCAGCCATTATATTACCGCAATTTTTATTTTGATCACAGGTTACCAATTGCTTTTTAATGATTGGCGAGGATATTTAATTTCTTTTTTTGCCGTCGTGTTTATAGCGAATGTCTATATGACACTTTTCGGTTTACTTCGTCAAAATCTTAAAGCCGAAAAAATTGAAGCTAAGTTAAAAGACATCGAACTAAATGATCAGAAGGAGGAAAAGAATATTTAGTTTCAAATGGTCGTTCACTTTCGCATATTCCTAGTTCAAGCAACACCTTCGGTGAGCGGTAACTGCTTTTCAAAAATAGTCTATTTATTGTAAAATCTCAACTTTACCTTTCATTTAAAAATTTATATTATGAAAGGGAATTCGATTTCAATTAAACCGCTGAATGATAGCGGAAAGTTTTGGTTGCAAAAAGCATTGCAATTGATGCAAATTCAAGAATATGGGAAGGGAAGTGTGCGGAGTTACCTCCAAGAACTGACTTTACTTTTTAAGCATTACAATGATCTCAAAGTTGAAGATTTACGCCAAGAACACATCGAAAAGTATTTGATTTTTATTAAAGAAAATCACAAAGTCGGTCGAGCCAAATGCCGAAGTGTAGCCCAATCTTGCAGTTTTTTCTTTAAAAAAGTAATGCCCAGCAATTACATTGTTCCGAGTAATCTGTACCCCAAAAAGCAATTTATTTTGCCCAACATCATGACGGAAATGGAGGTAGAAAAACTATTTAAAGCACCTCTCAATCTAAAAGAACGTTGTGTGGTGGGCTTGCTTTATGGTTGTGGGTTGCGGATTTCTGAGGTTTGTAATTTGAAAATCCAAGACATCGATAGTTGCAACAGCCGAATTAAAGTCATTCAAGGAAAAGGCGGAAAAGATCGTTTTACCTTGTTGCCACAGACTTTATTGGAACAACTCCGCGCGTTTTATGTTGCCGAAAATCGTCCGAAAGAATACTTTTTTACCAGTCCGCAGACCCGAAAACAACTTCATGTTCGCAGTTTACAAGTGGTGGTGAATGGTGCGATGCAAAAGGCGGGTTTCCAAAGTGGACGATTTACGGCGCATACGCTGCGACATTCCTTTGCGACTCACATGCTTAATCAGGGCAATAACATTCATGTTATCAAGACTTTGCTCGGTCATAGCAAGTTGGAAACCACGATGATTTATCTGCATTTGCAACATCATACCCAACTCGGAATTGTTTCTCCTTTGGAAAAATTAGATGATGGAACAACCGCAAATTAAGCAGTTACTGCAAAGTAAAATCTTCAATCATCCAAGTGCGAAACGCTTTAATTTATACAGTCAAAATGTGCTGCAAAAATTGTCAGATTGCCATACGGTTCGGTTGGGAATGCATGTTTACGGCTGTAATCATTGTCACCATCAACATTACCAATTTCACAGTTGCGGCAACAGACATTGCCCCAATTGTGGAGGCTTGAAACGCGAACAGTGGCTGCAAGACAGGATGAGCGAATTGCTACCGACAACTTATTTCCATATCGTTTTTACCATTCCTCAGCAGTTGAGAAGTCTGGCGATGGGGAATCGGAAAGCGGTTTTCAAATTGCTTTTTGAGGCAGGTACTTACACTTTGAAAACCCTTGGAAAGGATGAAAAATATTTGGGAGGAATACCTGGAATCATCAGTGTTTTGCATACCAATGGGCAGGATTTAACTTTTCATCCTCATGTTCATTGTATTGTAACGGGTGGTGGACTTTCAAAAGAGGGAAAATGGATCACTCAAAAAAGAGAAAAAGGTAATTTTCTTTTTCCCAGAAGAGCGATGGAAAAGATCTTCAAAGGTTATTTTTTGGCGCAATTAAAGGCCTTAAAAACGAGTGAAAATCTAAAAATAAACAACGAAAAAGAGTTCGACAAAACGATTGATGAAGTGCAATTCATCAAATGGAATGTTTACGCCAAAGCACCTTTTGCAGGTCCCGAACAGATTGTGGAATATTTGGGAAGGTACACGCACAAAGTGGCGATCAGCACGTATAGAATCACTAAAATCAGCGACACCGAAATCACCTTTAAGTACAAAGATTATCGGGACAAAAATCAACAAAAACTAATGACTTTGAGCCATGCAGAGTTTTTACGAAGATTTGAGCAACATATCCTGCCCAAAGGTTTTGTGAAGATTCGGCACAGCGGATTTTTGAGTCATCAAAACAAAACAAAACGGCTGGAAAGTATTTGTGCACAATTGAAAATAGCGGCTCCCAAACCCAAAGTAGAACTTCCGGTTTCGGTTTTGGCAGCCATGAAATACGGCATTGATATTACCAAATGCAGTATTTGCAAAATTGGAGCGCTGGAATGGGTTGCAACTTACGTAAATGTCGCAAAACAGGGTGTTCATCTAGTAAATGCTGCCAAATTACAAAACCGAGGTTCACCAAAGAAAATCCCCCGTAACCATGAAAAAGTGTAACAAAACCCGAGTAAAAACCCAACCGAATTTTCCCCAAAATCTCTTATTTTGGGTAGGGGATTTTTGTTTAAAACGCAAAGTAAACTGCTGGAAACAGAGCACTTTAATGCATTAAAACGGTTTAATTCTACAAATTAAAGAACGCCCAAACCTACAAAACCACCTATGAAAAATGAGTGGCGTCGCTGAACACCGAATAGCAAAAAGGCCTAACATTTTTACGTGTTAGGCCTTTTTTCTATTCGGCATAATGTTATCATTAAGCCAAAATTTTTCCCACGATTTTAATTCTATCTGTTCTTCGCTAAATATGTTAACTTTAGTATCATAATAGTTTTAAAATTCATTTTAAAAAAAAACCACTTACTAAAGAACAAATTTTCGGTGAGAACATTCGACAGTTATTCTGATTTTTAAAGGCTGCGATTCTCCTTTTTCCTTTTATTTTAAATATATTTGAAGGAGCAAATGCGAACCTGTATTTATTGCTAACAAACAACCGGAAAATTCTAAAATCATGGAAAAAGTATTACCTCATTCTTTGTTTACCGACCATGATATATTTCTTTTTAAAGAAGGCACTCATTATCAATTGTATCAAAGGTTTGGAGCACATTCTCTTGAAATCGATGGAGTAGCGGGTGTCTATTTTTCAGTTTGGGCACCCTTTGCCAAAGAAGTGTCTGTGATTGGAGATTTTAACCAATGGAATTCTGAAACCCACAAATTGTTACCTCGATGGGATGAGTCTGGGATTTGGGAAGGATTTATTGCGGGTTTAAAATGGGGCGATGTCTATAAGTATGG
>JBGYFE010000155.1:0-47278 GCA_041819925.1 Capnocytophaga sp. | reverse complement strand
GGATGAGTTTGTATGCAATCTTGTATGTAAAATAAATTTAATACATAAATATTTATAAAATATAACTTGTTTAATTTTATTTATTATAGTAAAAAATAAAATAATATATTTTGATTATTATTTTGCTATTATATTTTATTTTATTAACTTTGCAAAGGATTTTTTGATTATAAATAGTATGAAATAATAAGTAAAAATTATTTTTTACTTGTTATTTTGAATACAAAATTTGAATTGAATAATATTTTTATAATAGTTTTAAATTAAAATATATCTAAAATGAAAAAAATACTTTTAGCAAGTACCTCTACGATTTATGGAGGAACTTATTTATCTTATTTGCAAGACGAACTTATTCGATTTTTTGAAGGAATTGATGAAATTATTTTTATTCCGTATGCTCGTCCGAGTGGTATTTCGCACGATGAATATACTGAAATAGTTAAAAATGTATTTTCACAAATTGGGAAAAAAATTATAGGTTTGCATACTTTTTCAAATCCAATGCAAGCACTTAAAGAATCAAAAGCTATTTTTACAGGAGGAGGGAACACATTTTTGCTTGTTACAAAACTTTATGAATTAAAATTGATGGACATACTTCGTGAAATAATTGAAAATGGAACTCCTTATATGGGAACAAGTGCTGGAAGTAATATTGCTGGTCAAACAATGCAAACAACTAATGATATGCCTATTATTTATCCACCAAGTTTTAAAACATTAGGAGTTGTTCCTTTTAATTTGAACCCGCATTATCTTGACCCCGACCCTAATAGCAAGCATAAAGGAGAAACTCGTGAAACACGCATTAAAGAATTTCATAAGATTAACGATATTCCGGTGATAGGATTGCGTGAAGGCAGTTGGATTTGCCTTGAAGGTGGTAAATTCTATCTTAAAGGAGATTTATCAGCTCGATTATTTTTAAAAGATAAAGAACCCAAAGAAGTTTACGAATTAGATTTTTAAAAAAATATAGGTAATAAAAAAATCTCAAAAGAAATTTTTTAAATTTTCTTTTGAGATTTTTTGGTGTTTCTTTTTCTTTAAAAATGCAATACGATTTTAATTTTTTTTCTATAAGAATGTAATGCGTATGCTTTGATAATATATTTTTTTAAAAAATATCTGTGCTTCCTTTTCCTTCACGAATAATAATAGGTTCATTTCCTGAAAGGTCTATTACTGTTGAAGCTGTGTTATCGCCATATCCTCCATCAACTACGGCATCAACAAGGTTTTGCCACTTTTCAAAAATAAGTTCAGGGTCGGTTGTATATTCAATTACATCATCTTCATCGTGAATTGAAGTAGAAACAATCGGATTGCCAAGTCTTTCAACAATAATGCGTGCAATATTATTATCTGGCACACGAATTCCGACCGTTTTCTTCTTTTTAAAATCTTTTGGTAGATTATTGTTGCCCGGCAAGATGAAAGTATAAGGTCCTGGCAAAGCACGTTTTAGAATTTTAAAGGTAGCAGAATCTATTTGCTTTACATAGTCCGAAAGATTGCTTAAATCGGCACAAATGAACGAAAAATTTGCTTTTTCTAACTTTACACCTTTTATTTTTGCGATTTTTTCTAACGCTTTTGTGTTGGTAATATCGCAACCCAACCCATATACGGTATCAGTTGGGTAAATCACTAATCCTCCATTGCGAAGTATCTGAACAACTTTTGCAATTTCTTTTTCATTGGGATTTTCGTTATAAATACGAATAAAATCAGCCATAATTCTCTATTTTTTGTTGTCGTTATTTTATTTTAATTTTCTGTCAAGCACTCGATTCATAAAATCTTGCATAAAAGCACGTAAATCGTTGATGCCTTTTTCAGTTTCTGAGTTGTTAATTTTATCTTTCAGATTGTTTTTTAGGTCAAAATCGGTTTTATCAAAAATTCCGACGATGTTTCCTTTAATATCAGCTACATACATATAATTTCCTTGCATTAATTGGTAGAAATTTTTGTTAGTAATGTATGCTCTTTCAGGTTCGTTCAGCTGAGAGAATAAACTTCTTCCCCACGAACGAAAAGGTTTGTCATACCCAATCAAATCAACCAAAGTTGGGAATATATCGATTTGCTGAGCAAGCGTGTCAGAAGTTCCTTGCTTTATCAGCTCCTCATTCGGACTGTAAAAAAACATTGGGATATGATAATACGCCACTTTTTGATGATAATAATCATAAAATGCCGAAGCTGGGTGGTCAGCAATGAATGCAAAAATAGTATTCTGAAACCATTTTTCATTTTTTGCGCTCTCGAAGAATTTTTTAATAGCGAAGTCGGCGTAAGCTACGGCATTATGCATCGGAATATCTCCTTTGTTAAAAATATTTTCATATTTTTTCGGAAAAGTATAAGGTTCGTGCGAAGATAGCGTGAAAATAGTTGCAAGAAAAGGACTTTTCATCATTCCTATTTCTTTTTTAGCGAATTGCAAAAAAGGTTCGTCGTGTATGCCCCAACTTCCGTTGTGCTGGCTGTCATCATTAAATTCTGTTCTTCCCACATAATTTTCAAATCCGATTTGTTTGGTGAATCCGCTAAAACCCATTGAACCATTCGTTGCTCCGTGAAAAAAAGCAGTTTGATAACCTATTTCCTTGCAAATGCTTGCAATAGAAGCTATTTCTTGTTGCGAATGCGGAGATGATGCCAAATCAAGTTCAAAAGTAGGTATGCCCGCCGTGATTGCCGAAATTCCTTCCATAGAACGACTTGCATTGGCATATACGTTTGAAAAATAGAATCCTTTTTGTGCAATTGAGTCTAAAAATGGCGTATATGACTTGAAATTAGGAATTTCTTTGTTTCTGTTCAACGTTTCAAAGTATTCAGCGCCCATTCCTTCAAGAATAAATAAAACTATGTTTGGTTTTTTTTCTACGCTTCGGCTGTATTGCTTCACGGGCTGGATATTTTTTTTGATGTAATCTTCTGAAACGAAATGGTATTTTCTAAAATTTTCACCCTTTCCTAACGTACGGATAAGGCAAAAAGGAGTGTTAAGCACCAAGTTTACCTGCGATAGGTCATTAGCGTATTTGTTTGCGTCTGTAATCGTTAACGGAATTGTTCCTTTTTTGAAAGGCATTCCTCGTATTCCTAACAGAAATAGGGGCGTAAAAAGTGCCATAAAAAGCACTGAGCCAGAAAAATAGGCAAATTTATTTTTAGCTGTAAATTTTTCGATTTTTACCTTTTTATATAAGAAAATCCACAAGATGGCTGAAATAAGGAATAATAAAAAAACCAGCCAATGTCTTGTCAAAAATCCAAACAGAAGTTGAAATTTATTGTCTTCGTTTTGTGCCAAACTCCACGAATTGAGCGTAAGTCGCGAACGATTGTACTCAAAAAAGACAATATCAACAAAATTCAATAAATACGCAGGAATGTTTGTCAGAAAATACACCCAAAACACCAATTTTTGATACTTTTTTGATGTATTTATCCAAAAAGGAAACAGACTGAGCAACAGAAACAATAAATTTACATAGATAATCGCCGACGAATCGAATAAAAGTCCGTAAAAAGCCAAACGCAAAAATTCGGACACACTTTCAACAGAAATAACATCTTTGTTAAACAGATAGAAAAGCGTACGAGCCAAAAAATAAAATAAATACGCTAAAAACAATCTGTAAAATAGTATTTTGTACTCACTAAAACGGATATTTTTCATTTTTGTTTATAATTATTTCTTGCAGAACACGTAGGTACTTCATCTTTGCTCAAAAATTATTTCCCCGCAGAATTCTCTAACCCTCACGGATTTATTACTTTGCAATTGCATTTTTTTAGAAAGATTAATATAGCTAATTTAAAATAATTTGTCGCAACAATTCCCCCTTTTAAGGGGGGTAGGGGGATGTAATTTTAAAAGAAACATCTTCCGTCCCTCGCCACATACACTGCTTTCGCAGACTTCCTCTCTTCAAAGGAGTATTTGTGTAATGACAATTTAAAATGAGTTAGCTTTATTTATCAAATAAAAATCAAGAATTACCATTGCAGCCATAGCTTCCACAATGGGCACAGCACGCGGAACAACACAAGGGTCGTGCCTTCCTTTGCCTTGCATTTCAACGATATTTCCGTGAATGTCTAACGCTTCTTGCGTTTGCATAATGGTTGCCACAGGTTTAAAAGCTACCTTAAAATAGATGTCCATTCCGTTGCTTATGCCTCCTTGAATTCCTCCCGAATGATTGGTTTTTGTGCTTCCGTCAGCGTTGAAAAGGTCGTTATGTTGACTTCCTTTTTGCTTCGTGCCCTCAAAACCACTTCCATACTCAAAACCTTTTACGGCATTTATGGAGAGCATTGCTTTGCCCAATTGGGCGTGCAGGCGGTCAAACACAGGTTCTCCCAAACCAATAGGTACATTTTGAATGACACACGTTATTGTTCCTCCAACGGTATCTCCTTCTTTGCGAATTTCTTTGATGTAGTTTTCCATTTGCAGCGCCAGCAATGGGTCAGGGCAACGTACCGGATTGGTTTCAGTGAGCGATAAATCTAATTCGGTGTAATTTTTATTCAAAGAAATTTCTCCTACGGAAGAAACAAATGCCGTAAACCGAATGTTTTTGAGCACTTGTTTGGCAATAGCGCCAGCCACTACTCGGCAGGCAGTTTCCCGAGCCGAACTGCGTCCGCCGCCACGATAATCGCGATGACCGTACTTTTGTTGGTAGGTGTAATCAGCGTGACTTGGGCGAAAAACGTCCTTTATATGGCTGTAATCGTGTGACTTTTGATTGGTGTTTTCGATAATAAATCCGATGGAAGTTCCTGTGGTTTTTCCTTCAAAAATTCCCGACAGAAATCGCACTTCATCAGGTTCTTTGCGTTGTGTAACAATGGCGGATTGTCCTGGTTTTCGTCGGTCTAATTCCTTTTGAATAGCCTCAAAATCAATTACAATTCCTGCCGGACAGCCGTCAATAATTCCGCCAAGAGCCTCGCCGTGTGATTCTCCAAAAGTGGTCAATCGAAATAAAGTACCGAATGTGTTTCCTGCCATAGTTCTTTTTGAAATTCTTTCGCAAAAGTAATAAATAATTAGAAAAAGAAATAGTTTATGACGAAATTTATTTGAATATGAAAAAAAATAGCATAGATTATTGTGAAAAGACTATTTGCACGAATTGTATGAAAGGTTTTACAATTTCAGAAAAATTATTTTATTCCATTCCACTTAGTGGCTTGCCAAGGGGCTATCTTTCCCAAAGTTTCTTTCAATGAAGCCGTGTTGAAGATGCTTCCGCCTGAAAAAATGGAGACAATTTCATCTGCTTTTGCGTTAAAAAATAAATTCATTGCATACGAATTTAGCCGTAAACTTGGAATTTTATCTAACAATAAAATGGCTTTTTGAAGGGTTTCTTTGGCAGCTTTCTCATCGGTACTCATCGTATCCAAACCTAAGCGGTGATATTGATACCAAGTTTTTTGATAATTGTTATAATTCTCTGAAAGTAACTCACTAACCAAGAGCCAACGGTTGTTTGTTCCGTCATCTGTCCAACCCGCAAAACCACTACTCTGAGCTGAAATTACAATATTTTGTGCTTGTGTAAAAAATGAGTGTCCTCCTGATTCTGAAAACGTATTGGCATCAAAACCTAAAATCAGATAAGCGTAATACGCCACTACTGATGTTAAATTGGAATGAAAAGCATTCGGATTGAAGGACAAAGGTTCATATTCCTGATAGGAGAAAGAAACTTCCTTGTCTTGCAAATTCAGAACCGGACTCTGATAAGAGGTATTAAAAATAGGTCGAGACGATTGAACCAGAAGGCTTGCTTCAAACCGATTTCCTTCAAACTTGTTGATTATCAACGTGAAATTGCAGTTTATGCGTTCATTATCACGCACTTTCAGGTTTGTCCAACGTGTTTGATTGATAAACTCTTGTAATGATTTTTCAAGCGTTTTGAAAATAGATTTATTTGTCAAATTTACTTGTTGTGTATTGATTGTTACAATGCTCTGCAATTCTTGTGAATATAAAAAGCAATTGAAAATCAGCGAGAAAATAAAAAAAAATGTTTTCATAGACCCATTATTTCACGCCAAATATAATTTATTTTTGCTAAATATGAAAAGTTTTGAAAAAAATTATATTTTTACGGCTTAAAAATTACTATTTATGAATTTGAATAAGGAAACATTAATAAAAAAAATGAGTGAAGTTCCCAGCGATAACTTGATGAAATTCTGGGAAGTAGAATTTGTAGAATTGGGTGATAATTATGTAATCCTAAAAATGCCTGTTACTGACAAAGTTACGCAGATTGACGGCATATTACACGGTGGCGCAACTTTGGCATTGGCTGAAAGCGCAGGAAGCATCGGTGCTTGGATTTTATACCGAAAAGAGGGCGAAAGCATCAGAGGTATTGAACTGAGCGGAAATCATCTCAGAGCTGCAAAAGTAGGTGATACAGTCTTTGCAAAGGCTACTTGCATCAATGCAGGGCGCACGTTGCAACTATGGGAAATTACAATCACAAACCAAGGACAGAAATTAATATCATTCTGCAAATTTACGACCATCAAAATTAAAGAATAAAATACATTTATAAAAAAGATATGTCCATTTTAGAAAAAGTTTCTGAGTTATATCGTTCTGGCAATCCATTTGTAGTTTTCAGAAAACCTAATACAGATACCATTGAGTTATTTGAACAGGCTGACAATGATGTTTATACATTCAATAATTCATTTTCTGACGATGGATTTGTGTTAGCTCCCTTTCGTAATGACCAACAGCCTTCTTTCATTATAAAAGCTGACAGAAAATACGTTGAAACAATGTCCTTCCACAAGGTAGATGCTTCCAAAAAGAAAGAAATTCCGTTTAGTCAACACGAAAAAGAAGCTCATATTCAGTTAGTAGAAAAAGCAATTGGAGAAATGAAGGTTGGAAATTTTGAAAAAGTGGTTATTTCTCGAAAAATAACACTCGAACATCACATCAACCCAATTGAGAGCTTTGAAAAAATGATAAACCATTATCCTTCGGCTTTTTGCTATCTATTTTCGCATCCAAAAATAGGTACTTGGTTGGCGGCGACACCCGAAAAACTATTGAATGTAACGGAAAATCAACTTTATACAATGGCTTTGGCAGGAACACAACCTGTTAATAATCAAGGTAGTTACGTTTGGAAAGAAAAAGAGAAAGATGAACAGCAAATTGTTACCAACGTAATTGTGCACAATGTACACCAACACGTGGAAAATCTTGATGTATCAGAAGTTAAAACTGTTCGGGCTGGAAATGTGGTGCATCTTTGTACGAACATCACTGCGGAGCTCAAAAATAATGAAAATCCGTTTGTGATTGTCAATAAATTACACCCAACTCCTGCTGTTTGTGGTTTTCCGTATCATTCAGCAAAGCAATTTATTATCGAAAATGAAAATTATGACCGTGCTTTCTATTCGGGTTACTGCGGAATTATTCAAAAAGACCCTAATTTAATTGATTTCTATGTTAATTTAAGATGTATGCAAATTACCAAAAATCAGGTTTTTATTTATGTTGGCGGAGGCATATTGAAAGATTCAAACCCGCAAGCTGAATGGGAGGAAACTCAAAACAAGGCGCAAACAATGTATGCTATTCTTTAACTATATATCACTGTATATCAGTTAATTGAAAAAAAGCCTTGATATTGTGTGTCAAAATCAAGGCTTTTTTTATCGTTTTTGATTATCAAAGAGTTTCTTTTAGCCATCTGAAAAAGTTTCTTTGCCAAAACATTCCATTTTGGGGTTTTAGCACCCAATGGTTTTCATCAGGAAAATATAAAAGTTCACTTTTGATACCTCTGAGTTGAGCAGCTGTAAATGCTTGAAAACCTTGCTCTTTCGGTACGCGATAGTCTTTTCCGCCGTGAATGATAAGAATGGGTGTATCCCATTTTTCGACTTTTTCAATAGGATTGAAATCTTGGTAGGCTTTTTGTGCGATTTCATTGTCTTTTTCCCAATATGCTCCGCCTAATTCATTGTTTGTGAAAAACATTTCTTCGGTTGTACCATACATACTTTGCAGGTTGAAAACACCACAATGTGCAATGAATGATTTGAAACGTTTGTTGTGAATACCAGCCAGATAGAAAACTGAATATCCTCCATAACTTGCGCCAATTGCCCCCAAGCGGGTTGTATCGACGTACGGTTCTTTGGCAATGTCGTCAATGGCAGAAAGATAATCGTTCATTGGTTGTCCTCCCCAATCTTTGCTAATTTGAGCATTCCATTCTGTGCCAAATCCTGGCATTCCACGACGACTCGGAGCTATGATAATGTAACCTTGTGAAGCCATTAGTTGGAAGTTCCAACGGAAACTATAAAATTGCGTGATAGCCGATTGAGGTCCTCCTTGACAGTATAACAGAGTTGGATATTTCTTTTTAGGGTCAAAATCAGGCGGATAAATTACCCAAGCAAACATATCTTTACCATCAGTTGTTTTGATAATACGCTCTTTGACAGGCACTTTTGCAATATTTTTGTAAAGTTCATCATTGATGTGAGAAAGTTGAGTAACTTCAAAAAAAAGCACTTTTCTTTGTTTTTTTAGCGATATTTACGGTGTAAATTTCTGAAGCCCGATTCATATCTGTACGCGTAACAATCAGTAAATCACCCGATTGTCCTACTATTCCGTTGATGTCAAAAATTCCTTTTGTTAGCTGTATGGGATTGGGTTTTTCTTCAAACGGATTAATTTCAAAAAGTTGTTCTGTGCCATCAGTTGCCGCTAAAAAATAAATTTTTTTTCCGTCATTGCTCCAAAGATAGCTAAAAACGGTATTGTCCCAATGTTCAGTAATGTTTTTTCGCTTGCCATTTTGCAGAATGATTAAATCATTTTTGTCGGCTTCGTTGCCTTCTTCTTTCATACTGAGCCACGCCAGAACACCGTCTTTATTGAATGAAGGACGCGTATCGTAGCCCATCATTCCTTCGGTGAGATTTACGGTTTTTCCATTTTCAATATTATATTCGTAAATATCTGTGTTTGTGCTTACTACATAGTCTGTTCCTGTTTTAGCTTTGGTAACATATAACACTTTTTTTCCGTCATTACTCCAAAGGTAATCTTCACTTCCGCCGAAAGGTTCTTGCGGACAATAATACGGAAGATTTTCCATTATATCAATTTGTTTTCCGTCTGCAATATTTTCTATAAATACGTGATTATAAGAACCGTCCGTCCATTTATCCCAATGACGATGGTCTAAACTTTTATAAAGTTGTCCCGTTGATTTTTCCAAGTCTTTATAAAAATCTTTGGCAAAAACAGGGTTGATTTTCACAGCTTTATGAATTAGTTTTTTATCTCCCGAAACATTCAGTTTGGTAGTAATTTTTTTAGTTTCTTCTTCCGAAACAGGAATCGGAACACCGCCTTTCACAGAAAGTTTATAGAACGCTCTCTTGAAAGAGTTTTCTTCTATATTGGGTTTAGAAACGCTGAAAAATACAAAATTTTTGTCAGCACTCAGCCCAATGGTGCTCACTCGATTCAATTCCCATAATTTTTCGGGAGTTAGCGGTTGTTGTGCCGCCAGCAAATTTGTAATCATACTCGCAATTAACGTTATAAATCCTTTTTTCATTATGTGTTATTTTAATAAAGCGGTAAAGGTAACAAATAATCTGTATTCTGTGAAAAAATAGAAAAAAAATATTGCTTTTTCTCAGAAAACAAGTTATATTTGCGAACGGATGACAGGAAAAAGCAAAAATCAAAATGATATTTTTATGAAAAATGTAATCATTACGGGCACCAGTAGAGGAATTGGTTTAGAATTGGCAAAGCAATTTGCTGAATTAGGGCATCAAGTGCTTGCTTTGTCAAGAAATACAGTTCCTTTGCAGGAATTTTCTCATAAAAACATACATTTTTTCTCTTTTGATATTACTTCGGAGGAAAATCAGCAGCAAGTTTCAGAATTTGTAGCTGAAAAATGGAAAAAAGTAGATATTCTTATCAATAACGCTGGAAAATTAATCAATAAACCTTTTGAAGAGCTTACTTCGGAAGATTTTTTTGAAGTTTATGATGTAAATGTTTTTGGAATAGCCAAACTCATTCAGAAAACGCTTCCGTTTATGGAAAAAGGCTCACACGTGGTTACTATCAGTAGTATGGGAGGCGTGCAAGGAAGTTTAAAATTTGGAGGTTTAGCGGCTTATAGTTCGTCAAAAGGAGCGGTCATAACGCTTTCTGAACTTTTGGCGGAAGAGTTTAAATCAAGAGGCATTGTGTTTAATGTTTTGGCTTTGGGAGCGGTGCAAACTGAAATGTTGTCGGAGGCTTTTCCTGATTATCAAGCGAATGTAAAACCTGCCGAAATGGCTCAATATATCACAAATTTTGCTTTAAATGCGAATCATTTGTTTAACGGAAAAGTTTTACAAGTGTCTAACTCAACCCCGTAAAAGCAGAAAGAGATGATAGCAGAGGGAAGATGAGGAGGGATTAATATGAGTGTAGAAGGATTCAATGAGGAGAGAGAAAAGCGTTAAAAAGGACTATTTTTTCCGGAAAAAATAGTCCTTTTTTATTTTTATCGATATCTTCTTTCCAGAGGAATCGTCATTCCGAAGTTTACGTTAGCATTGAAACTATTCACAGGAATGAAATCTTCTGAAAGTTTACTGAAAAATCTGTCTGTTCCGAGATAAACATTAAATCGCTTTGTGGTGAAACTGACCATTCCACCAAAATTGAGTCCGTTAGAGGTTGTGGTGGTGTTTAGGCAAGCCTCGAACCAATCTGTTGGGTGAATATTTGCTGAAAACATCATTTGTGAAAAACTGTGTAATCCGTTGAATCTGTGAGAGAACAAAGCACCGAAATGCAATCTTTCGTATGATGGAATTACGTAATTCAAGCCCAGATTGACGGTACTTGCGAGCATTCTGCCAACGTTTTTCTGTCCTTGGTCATCAAAAGCAAGCATTTTTACAACATCATTTTTTATGTAAGTGAGTTGTTTTGAGGTTTTTACGCCTGCGCTGACGTCATATTGTGTGATGTCTTTAAATCCGTCAAAAATCCATCTTCCGTTTGAAGCTGCGGTATTGGCGTTTTTCCACACCATATATCCTAAATCAGTAACAGCAGCTGAAAGTGTTAGTCCATCAATAAATCGGGTTTTGTATGCAATTCCCATATCAAAGGCAGCTCCCAACCCAGGTAGGGCAAAGGAAGGGTCAGTCAATCCGATAACCTTTCGTCCGTTAGCTTCACTGCTGTACTTGAACCGAGAATCAAATACGGCAGCCACCGCTTCGGTATCCCCATTAATAATCCATTCATCACCACTGAGCGTCGCATTGAGGTGATTTACTTTAAATTGTGCGTAACTTCCACCTACTAAAACTTTTACTTTTCCGCCAATTGAAAATCTTTTGCTTAATTTGCGAGAATGCCCCAAAACCAATTCGGCATAGGTTTCAGAAGTAATTCCCATTTTGTCAAAATTGTAATATTTTTTAGAATTCGGAACTTTCATAAACACGAAAAGATGATGCGGAAAGGTTGAATATGTGTTTGAACGCAAATTTACTTCTACCAAATTCGTTCCGTTGAAGGCATTGAACGCTACTGAAAGCACGTTGAGATTTAGGTTTGCGTTAAAATCGACTTTGTTTTTTATTTTCTTAAAAAATTCTTGACTATCAACCTCTGGACTCATAAAGGAAGTTGTGGAATGTTGCCCGTTTTCGAGTGGATAAACGAAAGTGGATAAGCCATTTTTTCCGCTTGTTCCTATGTTGATGTTTCCCAAAAGCGGAATGGCAGCATAAGGCTTTTCCAGCAAAGCGGGGTTCATTTGATGACGAAACATTGAAGTTTCCATAAAGTAAGAAGAACGCAACTCTTGGGCAAAACCAAAAGTTGTAGAAAATGCTACGATAAGTGTTCTGATGATGATTTTCATTCCGAAATACGAATTACATTATGAGGAAAAATTCCTTTTTGATTTAATATTGCTTTAATTTTCAATCTGTTGAGTTAGTAACATATTTCCTTCAATCATTTTATCCATCAGCTGAAAGGGGCAAATCTATGAAAAAATAAAATTCTTTCATATCTTTTATTCTGAAAAAAATAAAAATTAAAAAAGTTTTGTTATCAAATCAATAAAAATGGTAATAAGCATAGCTACACCAATCATAAAATTAAATGCTGTACTATATAAAAAACCTATCATAGCGCCCTTTACCGAGTTGATGGCTTTGTTCATATCTTTCTGGTCGTGAAGTAGTTCTCCGATGAAAACACCAACAAACATTCCAATTAAAAATCCTAACGGAATGGGAATGAAAAAGCCGATGAGCATTCCTGCAATACCGCCAAAATTACCCCAATTTGTACCACCGTATTTTTTAGTTATCTTGATGGGAATTGCATACTCTAAAAGCGTTGAAAGTAAGGTTAATACAGAAAAAATCCAAATATATGTCATTGGAAGTTCACTTCCGTTACCAAAAAATTTGTAGGATAACAATCCCGCTAAACACAGAAAAAGTCCGGGCAGCATTGGGATAATTGTGCCGATAATTCCGACGATAATGAGTAAAATACTCAAAGATGTAATGAAAATTTCCATTGAATGAATTTTTTACAAAGATATAGAATTTATTTCCACAAAATAGCATACTTTTGTGAAACGGAATTTTTTGATAAAGAAGGTGGCAAACGAAATTTTTTTAACGTTGAAAAAGATTGTATGCGCGCCTCTTCGTTTTATGAAGAATTATTTCCGTTTAAATATTAACAAAAAGAAATTTTATGAGAGTTGTTTTAGTATTTTTTATGTTGTTTTACAGCGTGTTAGGATATTCTCAATCCTTTGATGTAATGACATTTAACATTCGTTTGGATAATTCAGGAGACAAGGAAAATGCTTGGACAGAAGGCAATCGAAAAGAGCGTCTTGCACAATTGTTGCGGACTGAAAAACCAGCTATTTTAGGCGTTCAAGAAGCGCTTCATCACCAAGTAGAATTTTTAGAAACCCATTTTCCGAGTTATCATCGGGTTGGTGTTGGGCGAGATGATGGAGAACGAGGAGGAGAATACGTTGCTATTTTCTTCAATAAGAAAATTTTCCAGTTGCTTGACAGTGGACATTTTTGGCTATCGGAAACGCCAGAAAAGCCTTCAAAAGGCTGGGACGGAAGATGTTGCAATCGCATTACTACTTGGGTGCAGTTGCAACATAAGAATCACGTTTTTTTCGTTTTCAATACACATTTTGACCACGAAGGAAAGGAAGCACAGAAGCAAAGTGCCGTGTTAATTCTTCAAAAAATAAAAGAAATTACAAGTAAGTCAGATGCCGAAGTGATTGTTATGGGAGATTTTAATATCACACCTGATAATGAGGGAATTATAACAATGAAAAAGGAGTTAGAAGACACTTATCAACCTTACAAAAACGTTCCAAAAGGTACTTTTACAGGTTTTAAACTTGACAAAACACCCAATGCTCGGATTGATTACATATTCATTTCCAATGGATTAAAATCAGAAAAATTCCGAATTATTGACAAAAAAATAAATGGATTATACCCATCTGACCATTTTCCTGTAAAAACACGTGTTTCTTTTAAGCGTTAGTAATCTGGGTGATAGTTATTTTTCGTCTGTTAGCATCAATCCATTCAAATTTCAAAACAGTGTATGTGTCTGGTAAATAATTACTTACATTTTCAGCCCATTCAATGAAGCACCAATCGTCAGAGTAAAGATATTCTTCAAATCCAATGTCGAAGGCTTCTTCTTGATGCTTAATGCGGTAGAAATCAAAGTGATAGATGGTAACATTTTCATTTTCATAATGGTTTACCAACCCAAAAGTGGGACTTGCTGTTGTGTCATCGATGCCCAAGGCTTTGACAAGAGCTTTGATGAGCGTAGTTTTCCCCATTCCCATACTTCCTTGAAAAACAACTACTTTTTCAGAAAGATATGAAACTATGCGTGCGGCTACTTCATTAATTTCAGATAAAGAATATGTGATTTCCATTGGTTAAATTTTTAAATTTAGTTGGAATTTTCAGTCCAAATTTGCCACGCTTTTTCGGCTTGTAGTTCTAACATTTTTTGTCCGTTTATGATGATAGCTCCTTTATTTTCACCTTTTTGTAAAAAGGAAGTTTTTTCAGGATTGTAAATCAAGTCATAAAGCAAATGTTTTTCAGTCAGAAGCGAGTAGGGGATAGGTGGGCAATCGTTTATGTTCGGAAAAGTTCCCAAAGGTGTGCAATTGATAATGATTTTGTGTTTATTCATCACTTCGGAAGATAAATCATTATAAGAAAATTGTCCTTTTTGCGGATTTCTTGACACAAATGAAAACGAAATTCCTAAGTTTTTCAATGCAAAAGCTACGGCATTTGATGCACCTCCTGTGCCTAAAATCAATGCTTTATCGTGGTGTAACTCCAAATGAGGTTTTAATGATTCTGAAAAACCATAATGGTCTGTGTTATAACCAATCATTCCGTTTTTAGTAATTTTTATAGTATTTACGGCGCCAATTTCTTGTACAATTGTGTCTAATGAGCTTAAAAACGGAATAATTTCTTTTTTATATGGAATGGTTACATTCATTCCGCAAATATTTGGAGTTTCTTGTAGTTTTTTCGTTAATTCATCAATGGATTGCAAATCAAAATTGACGTACTCAGCATCTGAAATTGATTCATTTTCAAATTTTTGTGTAAAGTAAGTTCTTGAAAATGAATATGAAATATTTCTTCCAATAAGGGCAAATAATCGTTTCATACAAAAAAGGATAAATATGAGATTGTTTTTAATCATTATTAAAAACAATCTCATATTCAATTATTTAGTGGATTATTATTTTGTTTTAATTTTCCCAGCCCACATTTCTAACCCATAAAGTAATAAAAATCCTGCAACTGCTAACGCAATCGCTGTCAAAATTTGTGGGTCGTTGCCTGTGATGCTTTCAAAAGTAGAAGGAAAAACGCTTTTTTCCCAGACAGGAATTTGGTTTCCGTGTGAGTCTTCACCCCAACGGAGCACTTCTTTCCAAGGCCAAACTTTGTTAAGTGACCCGATGATAAAACCTGTAAGTCCAGCAACAGTTGTGTTTCGGTAATGACTGAAAAGCCATTTTAAGGTTTTTGAAAAACTCAAAATTCCGATGACAGCCCCAAGAATAAACACAATGATTATTTTCAAATCCCAACGGTCAAGCGCGCCCAACACCGTGTGATATGAACCTAAAAGAACCAAAATGAAAGCTCCTGAAATTCCTGGTAAAATCATAGCACAGATTGCTATGGCTCCTGAAAAAAAGATGTAAATCAGCCCGCTATGACTTCCCAAAGGAGGTACAACAGTGATGAGGTAGGCTACAATTCCTGAAAGTATCATTGACAAGATTGTGCCTAAATTCCATTTTTGAATGTCTTTTGCTAAAAAAAGTACGCTTGCAATCATCAACCCAAAGAAGAAAGACCAAACACCGATGGGTTCGTTATCTAACAACCATTTTACGCCTTTTGCCAAGGATAAAATACTAATTCCCACTCCTGAAAGTAACGCCAAGAAGAAATTTCCGTTAATGTGTTTCCAAAAAGAAGCGATACCTTCATTTTTAAGTACTTTCAAAGCTCCCAAATTGATTTTATTGATAGAATCAATCAATTCTTCATAAATCCCTGAAATGAAAGCAATTGTTCCACCAGAAACACCTGGCACTACATCAGCTGCGCCCATAGCAATTCCCTTCAAGGAAATTAAGGCATAATCTAAAAAGTTTCTACGCATTTTATTTTTTTTGTATTTCTTGCGGGCAAAAGTATATAAAATTACCATACAAAAAAATAAATTTTCGGTCATACAAAAAAATTAACGATAACATAACATACGGTGCTCTTATAGAGTTAGATGACTGAAAAAATATCTGTTTATGAGATGATAAAATCAGTAATCAGAAAGACTATGAAAAATAATTTTGCAATCAATGTAACGGAGTTCAAAAAAAATTACTTTATTTGCAGATTATTTACTAACTAAACACAGACAATGACTTTAATCAGAGAGAAATTAGAACTTCCTAATGGCGGAAAAAGATTGCTTTTGCACTCGTGTTGTGCACCGTGTTCAGGCGAAGTAATGGAGGCTATCACTGCTTCGGGAATCGAGTATACCATATTTTTTTATAACCCCAATATCCACCCTAAAAAAGAATATGAAATCCGGAAGGAAGAAAATATTCGTTATGCTGAAAAATTAGGAGTTCCTATCATTGATGCTGACTATGATGTAGATAATTGGTATGAGCGTGCCAAAGGAATGGAATATGAACCTGAGCGAGGCATTCGCTGCACGATGTGTTTTGATATGCGTTTTGAGCGTACGGCTTTGTATGCCTATGAAAATGGTTTTGACACCATTACAAGTTCGCTTGGCATTTCACGTTGGAAAAATTTCGACCAAATTAATGATTGCGGCTTGCGAGCCGTAGCTCCCTATGAAGGTATCAGTTATTGGACATACAATTGGCGTAAAAAAGGAGGTTCTGCACGTATGCTCGAAATTAGCAAACGGGAAGAGTTTTATATGCAGGAGTACTGTGGTTGTGCCTACTCACTTCGTGATACCAATCAATGGCGATTGGCAAATGGGCGTGAGCGCATCAAAATCGGAGAAAAATATTATAGTTTTGACGATAAATAAATATTAAAAGAAGAATATATTTTGCAGTTTTTTGAAAAAATGACAGAAAATCCGCTACTGCTTGAACAAATTCTTGAAGGACAAATATTGTTGATTGACAAGCCTTTACATTGGAGTTCGTTTCAAGCAGTTAATAAAATTAAATGGTCTATTATTCGCAATTATAAATTGAAGAAAGTGAAAATAGGGCACGCTGGAACGTTAGACCCTTTGGCTTCGGGATTGCTTGTCATTTGTACAGGAAAGTTTACCAAAAAAATAACAGAAATTCAAGACGCACCTAAAACCTACACAGGAACAATTAGGCTGGGGGCAACTACCTCTTCCTTTGATTTGGAAACCGAAATAGACCAAAGGTTTCCTATTGAACATATTACGCCCGAATTGTTAGAACAAACTCGACAGCGATTTGTGGGTGAAATTGAGCAAATGCCGCCTGTTTTTTCGGCGATTAAAAAGGAAGGAAAGAGACTGTATGAATTGGCACGAGAAGGCGAAGAAA
This sequence comes from Capnocytophaga sp., assembly GCA_041819925.1. Classification (GTDB taxonomy): domain Bacteria; phylum Bacteroidota; class Bacteroidia; order Flavobacteriales; family Flavobacteriaceae; genus Capnocytophaga. Next base: position 29,999 of record JBGYFE010000155.1, on the reverse strand, counting down.
CCATAGATGTGCCTAAACGAATGGTTAGAATAGAACAGTTCAATATTAGTATTGAAAATTTTCCAGATATTGATTTTGAAGTGGTTTGCAGCAAAGGAACGTATATCCGTTCTCTGGCAAATGATTTCGGAAAAGCCCTGCAAAGTGGCGGACATTTAACCGCTCTCAGACGTACAAAAATCGGTGATTTTTCAGTGGAAGAGGCTCTTTCACCCGATGATTTCATAGAACAAAATATTCCAAATTATAGAAAAACTAAAAATGAAAACCATTAATGAACTTTATGAGGATAGACACAAAACGAATGAAGTAAAGATTGATGAAAGGAAAACCTTGAATGACCTCTTCGAGGAAAAAGCCAAGGAAAGAGAAAGTTTGAAAGAAGAAAAAAAGCCTGTAACACAGAAAAAGGTTGTTTATGCCAAAAAGAAACTGAAAAAAAAATCAGGAATTTGGTATGAGATTGAGTATTTCTTTTGGTCATTTACGAATGCTGAAAAGGCGATCACCATAACCTTATTTATTATGTTTTGTTTGGTAATTTCAATGCTTGCCGTGCAACTTCATAATAGAGAGAAGGAGATTATGATTGAAATGAGCCTTACGCCCGATATGCTTGAACCTGAAATGCCTGAACCCGAAAAACCTCTTGAAGAGGAAAAAGCAGAAGTACAAAGCAACTCAAAAGTTACGATAAGTGCTTACAATGAGTCAGATATGTCTTTGCAGCATTCTGATCAAGCTCTAAAAAGCCTCGATGAGATTTTAGCAGAACGCGAGATGCAGGAGGCAGCTAACAGTGATTTGCTCACTTCAAACGCACCGACAAGTGATTTTGTGTTGCCTTCGGAAATGCTTGATAAAGAGAAGAAATTGAAGCAGAAGGAGGAAGTTGTCAATAAAAATGCGTTGGTGAAATATGCTTTGGCAGATAGAACTTTACGAGGTGAGTTGCCAAATCCAATTTTTACGTGTGAGCGTTATGGAAAGGTAGTCGTAACAATCAAGGTTAATGAGGCTGGTTACGTGGTGGAAGCCACAATTGATAAAGTGAATTCAACCACTACCGATGGCTGTGTGATTGACAACGCCCTCAGATACGCCCAACAAGCACAATTTAATGCCGTTTCGGGACGTGGAGTGCAGGTAGGAAGTATTACTTATTCTTTCCAACAAAAGAGATAATGATTTGAATATGAGAATTTTATATTTTTCGCTAATTGCTTTCTTGTGTATGGCTTGCAATGGGAATAACACTCAAAAAAAAGAGAAATTTTTGATTGATATAAGCCCTAAACAGAAAGAATATCGCCTCAATGATGAGCTTGTTTTTGATATTTCTAAAAATAATTTTTTAGAAAAAGTTTCCAAAGTTACGTATCGCATAAATGGGATTGAAATTCAGAAGGATAGAGAAAAATATATATTGAAGAATATTAAATTAGGAAAGCAAATTTTAGAAGCAGAAGTAATCACTGAAAGTGGAAAAATTCACAAATTCCAGAAAGATTTGATGATTTTGGCACAAAATCCGCCTAAAATTTATACTTACAAAATTTTGAAAGAATATCCACACGATAAAAATGCTTATACGCAAGGATTTGAATTTCTGGGAGATACGCTCATTGAAAGCACAGGACAGTATGGAAAATCTTCTTTACGTAAATGGAACGTTTTTACGGGAGAAACGTATAAAAAAATTGATTTGCCTTCGGGATTTTTTGGGGAAGGAGTTACAATTTTTAATGGAAAAATAATTCAACTTACGTGGAAGGAAAATATTGGTTTGGTATATGATTTAAATCTCTCACAAACAGCAACTTTCAAATATGGAAAAAGCAAAGAAGGGTGGGGGATATGCCATAACGGAAAGCAACTTTTCAAGAGTGATGGTTCTGAAAAAATTTGGATTTTAAATCCGCAAAACTTTCAAGAAGAGGATTTTATACAATTATGCACAGATAAATCTATTTTCTCTAACGCCAATGAGTTGGAGTGGGTTGATGGAAAAATTTATGCCAATACTTACCAAAAAGACGGAATTATGATTATCAATCCTGAAAATGGAGCTATTGAAGGGATTGTTGATGTGCGTGGACTTAAAGAAAAGGTAGAGCAAACGCCTGATTTAGATGTTCTTAACGGAATAGCTTATCATCCTATTCGGAAAACTTTCTTCATTACGGGAAAAAATTGGAATACAGTTTTTGAAGTTGTTTTTCAAGAAAAATAGAACTATTTTTGTGTTATAATTGCTTTATTTTGTGATAATTACGGTTTTTATCCAAATTTATTTCTAAAAATTTGGTAAAAAAAGAAAAATGACGTACTTTTAGCCGTATGAAATGGACACTTGATTTAGAGGAGGAAAATAAAGCTATTGCGCGTGAGTACAAAGAGCTTTTAAGCATTAGTTATCAAACACTTACCGATGACGACAAGAAGTTAATCCGCTTGGCTTTCGATACGGCGGTAGATGCACACAAAGAACAACGCCGAAAAAGCGGAGAACCTTACATTCTTCACCCGATTGCCGTTGCCAAAATTGTAGCTTCGCAAATTGGGCTGGATGCGGTTTCCATCGCAGCAGCTTTGTTACACGATGTGGTTGAGGATACTGATTACACGGTGGAGGATATGGAGCGCCTTTTCGGAAAAACTGTGGCTCACATTGTGGAAGGACTCACCAAAATTTCGCATTTGAGCCGTGAAAATGACATCTCGTTGCAGGCTGAAAATTTCAGAAAATTATTGCTGACAATGAATGATGATGTGCGCGTGATTATCATCAAAATTGCTGACCGCTTGCACAATATGCAAACAATGGATTCGATGGCGGAACACAAACAAGCCAAAATCGCTTCCGAAACTCTGTACATTTACGCTCCGTTGGCGCATCGCATAGGTTTGTATAACATCAAAACCGAATTGGAAGATTTGGGATTGAAATACACTGACCCTGAGTACTATTACAGTATTCTCGGAAAGATGGAAGAGTCGAAAGAAGAGCAAAAATCGTACATCGAATCGTTTACAAACATCATCGAATCGTCATTAAATAACCAAAAAATCGACTATCGCATCAAAGGTCGCCCCAAATCAATTTATTCCATTTACAAAAAGATGGAAGCTCAGGGAGTTACTTTTGAAGAAATATACGATAAATTTGCCATTCGGATTATTTACAAAAGCAGTCCCGAAGAAGAAAAATTTCTTGCCTGGAAAATTTATTCAATTGTTACAGACCACTTTCGTCCGAATCCTACACGACTTCGAGATTGGATATCTTCCCCAAAATCAACAGGTTATGAAGCGTTGCACATTACGGTGATGGGACCCAAAGGGCGTTGGGTGGAAGTTCAAATCCGAAGTGAGCGTATGCACGAAATTGCTGAAAAAGGCTATGCAGCGCACTTCAAATACAAACACGGAAATCAAGAAGAAGCTGGCATTGAGGTGTGGCTCAATCGTTTGCAAGAAGTGCTTGAAGGAAGCGAAGGCAACGCTGTTGATTTTGTTGAAGACTTTAAGCTGAATTTGTATGCCAAAGAAATTTTTGTGTTTACTCCTAATGGGGAAATAAAATCGTTGCCCAAAGGAGCTACTCCCATTGACTTTGCGTTTTATATCCATACGGGGGTAGGAATGAAAACACAAGGAGCAAAGGTTAATAACAAACTTGTGCCTCTCAGTCACGTGCTGCATAGTGGCGACCAAGTGGAAATCATCACCTCCGAAAAAGCAAAGCCTAACAAAAACTGGCTGAATTATGCCACGACAGCCAAAGCTCGTAGCAAAATCAAAAATGCGCTCAAAGAAGAGGTTAAAATTGTAGCTGCCGAAGGGAAAGAACTCTTGCAACGCAAACTGAAACAACTCAAAATTAATTTCACAGAAGATATTGTTAATGAGCTTGTTAACTACTTCAAAACTAAAACAAGTTTAGATGTTTTCTATCAAGCAGGTACAGGAGAAATTACTAATCAGATGTTGCGTGATTTTGCTTCAAAACGTTCTTCTTTTTTCAATTTTAACTTTTTCAAAAGTAAAAATTCCTCCAAAAAAAATGTTGAAGAGGCGGTTCAAGACACACGTAAGGACTATGACAGTATCGTTTTTGGAAAAGAAGAAGAATCACTTGACTACACGTTTGCTAAATGTTGCAATCCCATTCCAGGCGACCCTATTTTTGGATTTGTAACCATTAATGAAGGCGTGAAAGTACATAAAAAAAATTGTCCGAACGCCATTTCGATGCAGTCAAATTACGCTTATCGGATTATGCTCGCCAAGTGGGTGAAATCAGAAGAACAAGAGTTTAAAGTGGCAATTCGCATTAGTGGATTAGACCGTGACGGATTGGTGGGTGATATTTCAAGAGTAATTTCCGAGAATAAATTCGTGAAACTCACCAACATCAATATTGATGCAGAAGGAAATATGTTCAGCGGAAAAGTTTCCATTACAGTCAATAACAATGCCACCTTAAAGCAGTTAATGCAAGATTTGAAACATATTCAAGGAATAGACAAAGTAAACCGATTGTAAGAGAAAATGCGAAAGTTAGCCAATAGTGAATTGCAACGACTTGAAATAGAGGAATTTAAAAAAGCAAGCAAAACACCTCTAATTGTTATTTTAGACAATGTCAGAAGTTTGAATAACATAGGTTCTGTATTCAGAACTTCCGATGCGTTTTTGATTGAAAAAATTTTCCTTTGCGGAATTACGGCAACACCTCCTAACAAAGAAATTCATAAAACGGCTCTTGGAGCTACCGAAAGTGTTGATTGGGAGTACACCGAAGAAACGCTTTCCGTTGTTCAACGATTACAAGCTGAAAATGTGTGTGTTATCAGCATTGAACAAACTGAAAACGCTGTGATGCTTAACGATTTTAAGCCCGAATTGGGAAAAAAATACGCCGTTATTTTTGGCAATGAAGTCAAAGGAGTGGAGCAAAAAGTGGTGTCGGCTTGTGACGGTGTGATTGAAATTCCGCAATATGGTACAAAACATTCATTAAACATTTCGGTCAGTGCAGGCATTGTTATTTGGGATTTATGGAGGAAAATGAGTTTGTTGTGAATTACAGACGATTTTTTTCATTTCTTTTTCTTGTGATGCCCACTATAAAATTTCGTTAATAATTTTCTGAGACAACAAAAATTAAATAGCTTTGCGGAAATTTTAAAAAAATGACTGATATAACACTTTCCATACAAGCTACAAACAATCCTGAAATTATAAAATTAGAAACTTCAAAAGCCTTAGTTAAAGGAAGTTATGAGTTTAAAAATATTGATGAAGCCAAAAAATCTCCTTTGGCACAGCAACTTTTTTATCTTCCTTTCATAAAAACGGTTTATATTTCAAGTAATTTCATTGCATTGAAGCGTTTTCCGATTGTGGAATGGACTGACGTTCAGGAAGAATTGGCAGAACAAGTGTTGGCGTACCTGAAATCGGGTGGAGAAATCATCACTTCCGAAGAGAACAAAAAAGCATTGCCTATAACGGTTTACGCCGAAAGTACGCCCAATCCAATGGTAATGAAATTCGTAGCTAACAAACGTTTGGTGTCCAGCGTTTTTGAATATAAGAACAAAGCCGAAGCCCACGAAGCACCCCTGGCAAAAGTTTTGTTTGATTTTCCGTTCGTAAAAGAAGTTTTTTTTGATGAAAACTATATTTCCATTGCTAAACACGACTCTACTCAATGGAATGATGTAACAATGGAATTGCGCGAGTTTATCCGAAATTACTTAACGGAAGGCAATGTAGTGATTTTGCCATCAGCTGTAAAAAAACAACAAACGGAAGAAGCTCAAAAAGAGGAGAAAATCATCACAACGGATATTACTTCGCAAAAAATTGTTTCCGTACTCAATGAATACGTGAAACCCGCAGTAGCCTCTGATGGCGGAAATATCGAGTTTATTTCCTACAACAAAGAAACTCACGAGGTGGAAGTGGTGTTGCAGGGAGCTTGTAGTGGGTGTCCTTCTTCGACGATGACTTTAAAGAATGGCATAGAAACCTTATTGAAAGACCAACTCAAAAACCCTGAAATTCGCGTGATTGCCACAAACGGATAAATATTTAACGTAAAACTGTATTGGTATCTTGTCAGTAAAAACAAAAATACGAAATATGAATACGGCAGAGCAGCTTATTTTGCTCAATGTCGTGCTTTTTGTTGTTGTATATTTACTTACAAATTTTGGACAATTTTCCCATTTTCAGATAAATGAATGGATTGGTTTGCCTCAGAATTTAAAGCAGTTTGTTCAAAAACCTTGGACGATTATCACGTATGCTTTTTTTCACGCAAGTTTTCAGCATTTATTTTGGAATATGATTTTTTTGTTTTTTATGGGACGAATTTTTTTCAATTTGTTCAATAAAAAACAATTTTTACGCGTTTATTCATTTGGGATTTTTTTTAGTGGCATTTCCTTTTTGTTGATAGAAATTTTATTTCCTACATTTTTTGATAATTCAATTTTGTTAGGAGCTTCGGGAGCAATTATGGCGTTGTTGTTATTTGTTTGTGTGATTGCTCCGAATTACACGCTGTATTTATTAACCTCTGTGCAGGTGAAATTATGGGTAGTTGCTGTGTTTTTAATCTTGTTTGACTTGATACAATTTTCTTCCAATCCAGGAGGAAAAATTGCTCACCTCGGAGGGGCTGTTATAGGATATTTTATGGGAGTTTTCGCACAACAGCCTGTGCGTAAAAGAAAGAAAAAGAAAGAAAATTTAACAGAAAATAACGTTGCAAGAAAAACGCTAAAACCCTCAAAATCAAAATCTGGTTTGAGTGAGGAGCAGAAAATAAAACAACATAAGATTAACATTATACTGGATAAAATTGGGTCAAGTGGATACGCAAGTTTAACCGACGAGGAGAAAAATTTTCTGTTCGATGCAAGTAAAGATATGAGCGCTAAACGTCATAATATTTCTGAATCAGATGAATAATTTTTTCGGGGCAACGTGTGGGACGCCACGTTTTTTTATCAACAAAAACTAAAACTGTGTTCGCAGTTGAAATTATTTCACCTTTTTCATTAAGTATCTCATAATCAAATTCTATTTTGCTTGAAGTAACTTCTTTGAATTTTGTTCGGATTGTAAGCAACTCATCATAAAAAGCAGGTTTTTTGTAATTTATTTGTAAGGAAACAACGGGTAACATAACACCTTCTTCTTCCATTTCTTTATAAGAAATTCCGAGTTGTCTGAGCCACTCCACACGTCCCAATTCTAAATACTGTGGATAGTTTCCATAATAGATAACTCCCATTTGGTCGGTTTCTGCATAACGAGTTCGTAAAACGTAATCAAAATGTAAATCTTTCATATTCAATAGTAAATTTTTAATTAACAAAGTTTAACTTTTTCTCCTTGTAAAAAAAAATGAAAAAAACAAGTGTCAAATCATTTTTTTTATTCAAAATTTATTCACAATTTTGCTTTCTCAAAAAAGGAGTTTGGCAAGTGCTACTTTTGAGCCTTGCAAAATTACGTGTTTTTTTGGAAATGCAACAGTCAAGGAGTAATTTACTTTAATTTTAGTCAAATGTCAAAACACTCAACTTTTATTCAATAATGAAGAATTCAGCTGAAAAAGTATGGAGTAATTGTCTTGAATTCATCAAGGACAATATTGAGGAGCAACCGTTCAATACGTGGTTTGCCCCTATTGTCCCTATTGATTTAGAGAATAACACTTTGAAAATTAAAGTTCCGAGTAAATTTTTCTATGAATGGCTTGAAGAAAATTACATTTCTCTTTTAAAATCGGCTTTAAATTTTACCTTAGGACCTAATTCAAGGCTGACCTACATTATTGGTTCTTCGGTAAAGGAACAGCTACCGAGCACCAACCGACCGGAACTTGCAAAGCAATCTCTGACAATTCCAATTCAAGACAAGAATCCTGAACTCAAAAATCCGTTTGTGATTCCAGGTATTCGTGAAATAACCATTGATCCTCAACTTAATTTAAATCAGAATTTTGACAATTTTGTAGAGGGAGCATCGAACCGTTTGGCGCGTTCAGCAGGAATTGCAGTTGCTAATAAACCGGGGGGAACTTCATTCAATCCGCTATTTGTTTTCGGAGGGGTAGGGCTTGGTAAAACACATTTGGCACACGCTATTGGGGTAGAAATCAAAGAAAAACATCCTAAAAAGAAGGTGCTTTATGTTTCAGCTGAGAAGTTTACACAACAATTTGTGAGTGCCACAACATCAAAAGATAAAAATACACTTAATGACTTTATTCATTTTTATCAACTTATTGATGTTCTGATTGTTGATGATATTCAGTTTTTAGCAGGAAAAACGAAAACACAAGATGCTTTTTTTCATATATTCAATCACCTACATCAAACTAATAAACAGGTAATTTTGACTTCTGATAAGGCGCCTGTGGATATGCAGGAGATTGAGCAGCGTTTGCTCTCACGTTTCAAATGGGGGCTTTCTGCTGAATTGCAAGCTCCTGATTACGAAACGCGTTACAAAATTTTAAAAAATAAATTTTATGCTGATGGAGCTGAGGTCAGTGATGAGATTATAGTATATTTAGCTCAGAATGTACGTACGAATGTGCGTGAATTGGAGGGCGTTAGTAATTCACTCATTGCGCAGGCAGCGTTCAATCGTAAAGAATATTCCATTGAGTTAGCTCAAAGCATTATTGAAAAATCAATTAAAAATCATCGCAAAGAAATTACTATTGATGATATTCAGCAAATTATTGCAGATTATTTCCAAGTAGATTTGGAATCATTACAATCAAAAACGCGCAAGCGAAACATTGTACAAGCTCGTCAGTTGGCAATGTTTTTTGCAAAAAAATACACAAAAAATTCGTTAACAACTATTGGGTATCAAATTGGGCAACGTGATCACGCCACCGTGCTTCACGCTTGTAAAACTGTTGAAAATTTGGCAGAAACCGATAGGGAATTCAAGAGGTATGTAGATGATTTAACACTGAAATTTTCTGTTTAATTTGTTTAGCTGGGGGGATTTATTGGAATACCATTACCACGCCTATGCTATTTTGTGATATGAGTGTTTTGTTCGTGATGAAAAAAAGTTGCTCACCGAAGCAATAGCATATGTTTAAAAAAGATTTATAGCCGAAACATTATGTGAATATTACTCTGTTTATTGTACCTTTATCGATTCACGTTTACGGAATGGAGGTAGAAATCAGGTTGTAATCTCTATTGGCTAATTTCATAATGATATGCCGAATAAAACAATTTCTGAAATAAAAAAATCGGTTATTCAAATATTTTTTGAATATTTTTATACGAGTTTTTCAGTAATTGTTTGACTTCTGTTTCGGTTTTCCACCCCACTTTTTCAATGCCTTCCTCCTTTTGGGCTTTGAGAGTTCCCTTGTACTTGGTTGTCATATCATACCAATAGGTTTCTTTCAGAAAATATTGTCCATCTTGCTTGAAAATGTGATAGGTTTTGGTTCTGAAACGTTCTAAAAAGAGTTTTTTTACGCCCGTTTCTTCTTCCACTTCGCGCAAAGCACAAACAGCGATGTTTTCGCCTTTTTCTTTTTTTCCTTTCGGAATATCCCATTTTCCGTTTCTTTTCATCATCAAAAATTTCCCTTTGGCATTCGTAACAACACCGCCTCCGGCTTTAATTACAGGCAATTTTTGCTTGAATTTTTTTAATAATTTTTCTTCTTTTGGGTGATAAAGGTATATTTTTTCGACTTCTTTTTTGCTTAATTCAGAGATAATAAAGTCAATTGAAACATCTTTTAGGTCAAAATATTTGACATTGTTAATATTTTCTGCTACATTTGTCAAAATAATAGATTTATCGTTAAAAAAAATTTCATACATAATTAAAAATGATTTTAGATAGTAATACTGCTCAAAAGACAGCCGATTTTCTGTTGCAAATAAAAGCAATTAAATTGAATTCTGAAAATCCTTTTACGTGGGCTTCGGGTTGGAAGTCGCCCATTTATTGTGATAACCGCATAATTCTCTCATATCCAGAGGTTCGTAATTTTGTAGCTTCATCAATGGCTCAACAAATAAAAGAAAAATATCCTACGGCAGAAGTGGTAGCAGGGGTCGCCACAGGAGCGATTGGCATCGGAATGTTAGTGGCTGAACGTTTGAATTTACCTTTTATCTATGTGCGTCCCGAACCTAAAAAACACGGAAGGCAAAATCAAATCGAAGGACTTTTAGAGTCGAACCAAAACGTCATTGTTATTGAAGACCTTATCAGCACCGGAATGAGTAGTTTGAATGCAGTTAAAGCCTTGAAAGACAGTCAAGCAAACGTACTCGGAATGATTGCTATCTTTTCTTACGGATTTGATTTGGCAAATACAAACTTCAATGCCGAAAAAGTGAACCTACATACGTTAAGTGACTACGAAAACTTGCTAACAAAAGCGTTGGAAATAGGCTATATCAATAAAAATGAGTTAGAAACGCTCAAAGAATGGCGCGAAAATCCATCGCAATGGAAACAGTAAATAAATAATAAAAAACACAGAAATAATGAATTTAGAAAGCTCAAAAGTAATTGTTTCCAAAAGCCAACAAGCGTTGTTTTCGCAGTTGGAAGATGTGAATAATTTTGAAAAATTAATGCCTGAATCAATCAGTAAGTTTCAAGTTCTCAACGAAAATTCGTTTTTGTTTGCTTTAACAGGAATGCCTGAAATTGCTTTGGAAAAGAAATCAAGCACGCCTCATTCGCAAATTGTTTTAGGAGCAAAAAGTGATAAAATTCCGTTTTCATTAACGGCTAATCTTGTGAAAGTAACTGATAATCAAACCGAAGTTCAGCTTGTTTTTGAAGGAAGTTTCAATCCGATGATGGCGATGATGATAAAAAATCCGATTTCAAAATTTATCGAAACATTGGCTACAAAAATGAAAGAATTGTAGTTTTGATTTTTCAATAAATATGATTTTAGAAACGAAAGTACAAGAATTTATATTTGCCAATTTGAATGTGAATATTCCCGATTTATTACTCAAAAAATCTGTTTTTGAAGGGATTAGCAATAAAGAGTTGGCGCAGCAAATCATAGGACGAAACGTCGCAACAAAGAAATTTCCTTTTTTGACAGCGGAAGGTATTTTATTTCCGCCACAGCTCAATTTGGAGCAAGCCTCATCACAACAAACTGCTGAATTTAAGTCCGTTGGATTGTCAGGAAATCGTTTTTTGGATTTGACTTGCGGGTTGGGCATTGATGCTTTTTTTCTTTCGCAAAATTTCCAAGAAGTACATTTGGTGGAACAAAATCCGGAATTATCCAAACTTGTTGAGCATAATTGGGGAGTTTTAGGACGAAAAGCTACTTTTTATCAACAAAATTTGGAAGATTTTTTGCTGAAAAATCAAAAAACGTTTGATGTAGTGTTTCTTGACCCAGCTCGTAGAGACGAAAACAATAAAAAAAAGTTCCTTTTAGAGGATTTGTCGCCCAATTTGTTGGAAATTCAAGACCAACTGTGGCAAATTTCGGATAAAATCCTACTGAAATTATCGCCTTTGATTGATTTAAAATATTTAACGCTTTCACTTCCGCATATTGAGCGTATTGACATAATTGCCGTAAAAAACGAAGTCAAAGAAGTTTTTGTTACGCAAAACAAGCAAAAAATAACTGAAAACATAGACTGCCGATGTGTAAATTTAGATACTGAAGAGCCTATTTTTTCATTTGATTTTAGAAATATTGACCAAGAAAAGGCTATTTTTTCCAAAGTAAAGGAATATTTGTACATTCCGAATAATGCTTTGCTAAAATCAGGGGCTTTTAGTCTTATTTCAGCATATTTTCAGTTAGAAAAGTTGCATTCTAACACACATTTGTACACTTCTGACCAAATAATCCGTAGTTTTCCAGGTAGAATTTTAAAATCAGAGGTAATTTCTACTAAAAATATCGAAAAAGGAGGTAAATACAATATTATTTCCAAGAATTATCCGATTTCTGCCGATGAAATTAAGAAAAAATATAAAATTAAAGATGGGGGAGGTGACTATTTAGTTTTTACACAATCCGTCAATGGGAAGGAAATTATTTTTGGGAGAAGTGTTTGAAAAGGAAAAAAATATTGAATAAGTTGAGTTAAACAATCCAGGAACTATCGTTTCCGATTGAGTAAGGGCAGTAAGACAAAAGAAATACCTCCAAAAAACAAAGTCATAAAAAATTGTGAAATCCAAACAATCCACCCAAAAGCCGTTCCTATTACTAACGGAATACCGAAGAGCAATAGTATTTCAGCAATAAAAAAGGGGTACGACCCAAAACCTCCGTTAGTGAACGAAATAGCGAAGCCTCCTACCACAAAAGCAGTGAGAACAGTTGACGGTGCTACTCCGCTCGTTTCAGGCAAAGCAAAAAACGGAAGATAAAACATCAAAAAATAGGCTCCCCAAATGAAAAATGTATGGAATATGAAGGCCTTACGTTGTTTTAATCTCACAACGGAAAAAATACCTTCTTTCAAACCGATGAGAAAACTGCTAATTTTATTTGCTAAACGATTTTTGGATTTGTAAAGCCACCACAAAAACAGTCCACTCAAAACTAAACCGGCAATGGCAGTGATTAACAATTTTTGGAAAGGAATTTTAGAAAGAAGAAACTCACTTATCAAATCAAATTGAATTAAAAATACTGATAATGTGAATAAAAGCAACAATATAAGGTCAATGACTCGTTCTGAAATAATTGTTCCGAAGGATTTATCAAACGGCACTCCGTCATAACGATTAATGACCAAAGCTCTTGAAATTTCGCCTGAGCGCGGGATAGTGATGTTCACCAAGTAGCTAATAAAAACTGCCATCACTCGATTATATGCCTTTGTTCTGTATCCTAACGGATTGATTAACAGTTGCCAACGCAATCCCCTTGATATGTTGCTTAAAAATCCTAAAAGCACAGATAAGCCAACGTAGAAATAATCCGCTTTGATGAATTTTTCTTTAATTTCAATAAGTTGTTCTTCTGTAAATTGGTTGTAGGCATACCAACACAAAAACACGCCCAAGAGCAAAGGAATTATAATTTTTAAAAATTTCATTTTTTTGAAAGCCCCGAAAGAAACACCTTTTTTGAAAAGAATTATTCGATTTTATTTGTTTTTTCATTCGGAAAAATAATCCACGGTTTGAATGTTTTTGCCGCTTCAAAATCCATAATTCCGTAAGAAATAATGATAATAATGTCTCCTTTTTGCACTTTTCGGGCAGCAGGACCATTCAGCACAATTTCACCAGAACCACGCTTTCCTTTGATGATGTAAGTTTCCAAACGCTCTCCGTTATTTATGTTTACGATGGCAACTTTTTCTCCTTCAATCATATTGGCAGCGTCAAGCAAATCTTCATCAATAGTAACACTTCCTACATAGTTCAAATCCGCACCCGTTACTGTAACTCTGTGAATCTTAGATTTTAGTACTTCTATTTGCATTTTTACATCTTAAAAATCGGGGCAAAGATAGAATTAAAAGTCGAATATTTAAAATAGAAGATTAAAAAGTTTATATTTTGATAAAAATAGTCGCAAAAATAAAAAAACGTGAAGTATAACACCTCACGCTTTTCTTTTGAAAATATCGATTGATTGAAATTATTGTCCTAATAATCCTTTAACTCTTTGGAAATTAGCACTATCACCCAAAGCACCATAAATATTTTTCAATTGCTCTAAGATAGTTTCGTTTTTACCTTGTGTTTTGTGGTAATTTTCTAACACTTCCGCACCCTTTTTGAAGAATCCGTCTTTTTGTTCTCTTAGCTCTTCATATTTTATCGTGTCAGCTTTTGAGTTTCCTAATGCGTTCATTTGCTCAACCAAAGCGTTTCCTTCATTGATGTAGGTAGTTGAAATATTCAAGGCAGCATCAGCGTAATCAGGTCTGATTTTTAAGGCTTGTTCAAATGCTTTACGAGCTTCTTCTAAGTTGTTTTGTTGCATATTAATAACGCCTATGTTGTATTGTAAATCAGCGTTTTGTGGCTCTAATTTAGCTGCTTCTTGCATCAATTCCTTGAATTTATCTTTGTTATCTAACTGCAAATAGATTGAAGCCTCTTGCACAATCAAATTCGCATCGTTCGGATACGTTTTGCGAGCTTCAGCGAAAGCTGCCAAAGCGTCATCATTTTTGCCTTGTTCAACGTAGATGTACGCAATATTTTTAACAATTTCAGCACGTTTTGAAGGTGTTTTTTCATTTCTTGGGCTGGTGTGAGTACCCCCTTTTACCATCAAATCACGTTGGTTTTTGTCAGCAAAAGCCTCTTCTTTGCCTGTTTGCTTTTCTTTTGCATAGTAAAGCGTTTCTGTTCCGTCATAATTCAAATCTTTCAACTCTTTGTAGTATTTCAAAGCTGTGTCATAATTTTTGTCTTGTACGGCAACCACGGCTGCGTTATACAAAAATACGGTATCTCTCGGACTTAAACGATACACTTGCTCAAAAGCAGTTGAAGCATTTTTAAAATCTTGACGCTCGTATGATTCTTGTGCCTGTTTCACAGCAATGTTTGTAGCTTCCTCTACTAAAGGTTGCATTTGTGCTACATATTTTCCTTTGCCTCCCTCCAATTCTCTCACTTTTGAGAATGCAGAAGCAGCGTTTTGCAATGAAGAACTTACGTTCACATTTTTCTTTGCGTTTGCCAAATTCATTTGACCTTCCAAAAAGTAATATTGAGGGGCAAACTCATTGCTGGCAGTTGCTGCACCTTTGATTTGTTCCAAAGCTGTTTTTGCAGCTGTTAAATCTCCTTTCTTAATTTGTTTTTCAACCTCTTTTAGTTCTTTCTTTTGCCCGAATGCAACAGCCGACACTAATAGGGCTGATGCAACTAATAATGATTTTTTCATCTGTTTTGTTTTTGTAAGTTATTTTATAATTGTAAATTGCTTTAAGCATAAACTTTGCCAAAATTTGCATTTCAGCAAAGTTTATGCAGATTATTATTCTGCGTTTTCAACGTTAGCTTCTCCGTTTTCCTCCGAAGTTGTTTCTTCTTCGTCCTCTTTCATCACTTTGGCTACTGCTGCGATGGAGTCATTACCTTTGATATTGATAAGTCGTACTCCTTGTGTGGCTCGTCCCATTATGCGTAAATCATCTATCGGAAGACGAATTGCAATTCCTGATTTATTGATAATCATCAAATCTTCACCCGGAAGTACACTCTTGATAGCCACCAAATTACCTGTTTTTTCAGTGATAGAAATGGTTTTCACACCTTTTCCGCCTCGATTCGTAATTCGATATACAGCTTCCTGAGTTTCAGGCTCATCAATATACGAGCGTTTGCCATATCCGTTTTCTGACACCACTAATACGGTTTCTTCTAACGGATTTTCGATAGCAATCATTCCAATAACCTCATCATTTTCAACGTCTAAATCAATTCCGCGAACTCCCTGTGAATTGCGCCCTACGGCACGCACTTTTTCTTCCTCAAAGCGAATTGCTCGACCTGATTTTACTGCCAACATCAATTGGCTTTTTCCAGAAGTAAGTTTCGCTTCAAGCAATTCATCACCATCTTTAATGGTGATAGCGTTAATTCCGTTTTGGCGCGGACGTGAATACTGCTCCAACAACGTTTTCTTAACAATACCTTGTTTGGTAGTCATTATTAAGTAATTATTGTTGATATATTCCTCATCTTTAAGGTTTTGTACACTAACGAAGGCTTTTACTTTATCGTCTTGTTCGATGTTGATAAGATTTTGAATAGCCCTTCCTTTGGCGGTTTTGCTTCCTTCTGGAATTTCATAAACACGCATCCAAAAACATTTTCCTTTTTGAGTAAAGAAAAGCATATACTGGTGGTTCGAGCTTACAAACAAGTGCTCCAAGAAATCTTGGTCACGTGTGTTGGACGCTTTTTGCCCCACTCCACCTCTATTTTGAGTCTTATATTCGTTTAGCG
This sequence comes from Capnocytophaga sp., assembly GCA_041819925.1. GTDB lineage: Bacteria > Bacteroidota > Bacteroidia > Flavobacteriales > Flavobacteriaceae > Capnocytophaga. The sequence continues at coordinate 13,997 of JBGYFE010000155.1, read as the reverse complement.
ATGTACGCTTGATGTAGCCTGCGTGTGTGATGGTAATTACCATAGTTTCATCAGGAATCATATCTTCCACGCTAAACTCACCACCTGCGTATTCAATGTGTGAACGACGAGCATCACCATATTTTTCTTTTACTTCAAGAAGTTCGTTTTTGATGATTTCAGTACGGCGTTCCTTGCGAGCTAAAATATCTTCCAAATCGGTGATTAATTTCACAATTTCTTCGTATTCAGCACGTAACTTATCCTGTTCAAGACCTGTAAGCTGACGCAGACGCATCTCAACGATAGCACGCGATTGAATTTCAGAAAGTTCAAAACGCTTCATCAAACGCTCACGCGCCTCATCGGGGCTTTCTGATGAACGAATGATAGCGATTACTTCATCAATATTGTCCGAAGCAATGATTAATCCTTCTAAAATATGGGCTCTTTCTTTGGCTTTACGAAGTTCAAATTCTGTTCTGCGATACACCACTTCGTAACGATGTTCCACAAAATAGTGAATCAATTCTTTCAGATTCAACAACTGCGGACGACCGTTCACCAATGCAATGTTATTCACACTAAATGAAGATTGCAAAGCCGTGTGTTTGAACAAGTTATTCAAAACCACATTCGGAACAGAATCTCGTTTAAGCACATAAACGATGCGCATTCCACCACGCCCTGATGACTCGTCACGGATTTCAGTAATTCCGTCTAATTTTCCTTCCTTGATAAGGTCAGCAGTTTGTTTGACCATCAAAGCCTTATTCACTTGATACGGAATTTCAGTAACAACGATACATTCTTTTCCTTTAATCTCCTGAATATCAGCTTTTGCGCGCATTACCACTCTGCCACGTCCCGTTTTGAAAGCCTCACGAACCCCTTCGTATCCGTAGATAATTCCTCCCGTAGGAAAGTCAGGAGCTTTTACATATTTAATAAGGTCATCAATTTCAATTTCAGGATTGTCAATAAAAGCAATCGTTCCATCAACCACTTCACTGAGGTTATGTGGAGCCATATTGGTTGCCATTCCCACTGCAATCCCTGCTGAACCATTCACTAACAAACTCGGAATGCGGGTTGGCAACACCGTAGGTTCTTGCAACGTATCGTCAAAATTCAGTTGATGGTCAACCGTTTCTTTCTCAATATCAGCAAGCATATCTTCTGATATTTTTCGCATACGAGCTTCCGTGTAACGCATTGCCGCTGCGGGGTCTCCGTCCACTGAACCGAAGTTTCCTTGCCCGTCAACCAACATATAGCGCATATTCCACTCTTGCGCCATACGCACCATAGTTTCATATACTGACGAGTCGCCGTGAGGGTGATACTTACCTAAAACTTCCCCCACAATTCTCGCCGATTTTTTGTGAGCTCTGTTGCTCAATACGCCCAATTCATACATACCGTACAAAACACGGCGATGTACAGGTTTTAAACCATCACGAACGTCAGGCAACGCTCGCGAAACAATTACCGACATTGAATAGTCAATGTAAGCGGATTTCATCTCATCACCTATGTCCACAGGAATGAGTTTTTCTCCTTCTGCCATAATTAATGTTTACTATATTTCTTAATTTAATAAATGAACGGGCTAATGTATGAAAAATATTATGAATAGCATAATAAAATATTGTTTTTTTTATTTTTAATCCTATGTTTATATTGATTATAAGTAAGTTATGTTTTTAATAAATACAATAAGAAAAGAAGCAAGTAAGCATATTAAGACACCGATTTATAAAAAACTTTTCCGCCTTGATTTTTCATTTTTCACATTTAGTCCTATCTTTGCGCCCTAAAATTTTAAAATATATCTATGACAGCTATCAAAAATATAGCCATTATTGCCCACGTTGACCACGGGAAAACAACCTTAGTTGATAAAATTCTGCACCACTGTGCCTTGTTCAGAGAAAATCAAGAGTCAGGCGAATTGATTCTTGACAATAACGATTTGGAACGCGAAAGAGGAATCACTATTCTTTCTAAAAATGTTTCTGTTAATTATAAAGACACGAAAATCAATATTATAGACACTCCTGGACACGCCGATTTTGGAGGCGAAGTGGAGCGTGTGCTCAATATGGCAGATGGCGTTTTGCTTCTGGTTGATGCCTTTGAAGGTCCTATGCCACAAACGCGTTTTGTACTTCAAAAGGCTATTGAAATGAAACTCAAACCGATTGTGGTTGTCAATAAAGTAGATAAAGAGAATTGTACGCCCGACGAGGTTCACGAAGCCGTTTTTGATTTGATGTTTGAATTGGGCGCCGAAGAATGGCAATTGGATTTCCCTACGGTGTACGGTTCAGCCAAAAATAATTGGATGTCCGATGATTGGAAAAAACAAACCGATTCCATCGCGCCGCTTTTGGATATGGTCATTGAACACATTCCATCGCCCAAAATTCAGGAAGGAAATACGCAAATGCTCATCACTTCACTTGATTATTCGTCATTTACGGGGCGAATTGCCATCGGACGTTTGCAACGAGGCGTGTTAAAAAGCGGAATGAACGTGTCGCTCGTAAAACGCGATGGAAGCATTACCAAATCTAAAATCAAAGAACTTCACACCTTTGACGGATTGGGCAGAAAAAAAATAGAAGAAGTACAGGCGGGCGACATTTGTGCCATAGCCGGACTGGAAGGTTTTGACATAGGCGACACCATTGCCGATTTTGAAAATCCAGAAGCCTTGCCAACCATCGCCATAGATGAGCCCACAATGAGTATGCTTTTCACTATCAACGATTCTCCTTTCTTTGGAAAAGACGGAAAATTTGTTACTTCCCGACATATTAAAGAACGTTTGGAACGCGAATTGGAGAAAAACCTTGCTTTGCGTGTAGAACCAACCGACAGTGCCGATAAATTTATGGTTTATGGGCGTGGTGTGTTGCATCTTTCAGTGCTTATTGAAACGATGCGTCGGGAAGGTTATGAACTTCAAATAGGTCAGCCACAAGTAATTATAAAAGAAATTGACGGCGTAAAATGCGAACCAATTGAAGAACTTACCATCGACTTGCCCGAAAATGTAAGCGGAAAAGCGGTGGAAATGGTAACTGTCCGTAAGGGTGAAATGCTCAGTATGGAGCCCAAAGGTGAGCGTATGATAATCAAATTTTTGATTCCCTCACGGGGTATTATCGGACTTCGCAATCAACTGCTGACTGCTACTGCGGGTGAGGCAATTATGAACCATCGCTTTTTGGAATACCAACCTTTTAAAGGTGAAATACCGGGACGCATTAACGGTTCATTGATTTCTATGGAAAAGGGAACAGCCATTCCGTATTCGCTTGATAAATTGCAAGATAGAGGTAAGTTTTTCATTCACCCAGGGGAAGATATTTACACCGGACAAGTCATTGGAGAAAACTCACGAGGCGATGATATGGTCGTAAACGTAACCAAAACCAAAAAATTGACCAATATCCGTTCGGCTGGAGCAGATGAAAAAATGCGTATTGCTCCTGCCATTAAGTTTTCATTAGAAGAGGCTTTGGAATATATCCAAAAAGATGAATATGTGGAAGTTACTCCTAAAAACTTACGCCTAAGAAAAATCTATTTAGATGAAAACGAGCGTAAGAGAATGGAAAAAGAGTTTAAATAAATTGAGCCAGAATGGTTCGTGATTTCAGAACTTACTGCTGGAAATAGAAAAAGAGGTTGTTTCATAATAAGTGAAATTTCCTCTTTTTTACTATTTTGTTTTTTGAGACATCGAATGCCGAGCGGTGCGGAAAACTTGCTGTTTTTCAAAAGTTTGAAAAACATATAAAGACCTTTGAAATAGTCTTTTTCGACATCAATTTTAGGTTTGTTTGAATATCATATTCTGAAAAGTCGCTATTTTTGTTTTCCTTTGTTTCATTGTCTTACTTTCCAATGCAGAAATTTGCAAAAATATTTCCTAAAACTTCATCATTGGTTACTTGTCCTGTGATGCTACCCAAATGGTAGAGAGTTTCACGAACATCAATAGCAAGCAAATCACCTGAAAGATTCACCTCTAAACCTTCCTGTACTTTTCTAATCTCATTTTGAGCATTGACAAGAGCTTCATAATGTCGTAAGTTGGTGATAACCATTCCGTTTGTGGAGGTAATTCTGTTGGCATAAGTAGCAATTTCGGATTTCAAAAGCGAAATGTTTACACCTTCTTTGGCAGAAATTCCAATAAGTGTATCGGTATAGTGAGGCACTAAATTTTGTTTCAATTCAGCTTCAAAATCTGAATATTTTTGGTTTAAAAGGGCTGTCTTTGTTTTTAAAAGAAATATTTTTAAATCAGAACGGTGTACTTCTTTAATAAAACTGATAACTTCCTGAGGTGTCGTGTCGTTTTCGTCGTATAGATAGAGCAGAATACGGGCTTTTTCAATCTTTTCTTTGGCTTTTTTAACTCCAATTTCTTCGATCTTATCAGCAGTTTCACGAATGCCCGCCGTATCTATAAAACGAAAAGCCATTCCATCAATGTGTAGAACTTCTTCAACGGTGTCGCGAGTAGTTCCAGCAATGTCTGAAACGATAGCTCGTTCTTCGTTAAGCAGTGCATTGAGTAGAGTTGATTTTCCTGCATTAGGCTTTCCGATGATGGCTACGGGAATCCCGTTTTTAATTACATTTCCCACCGAAAAAGATTGTACTAATTGACTGATAGTTCCATCAATTTTTTGAAGTAATTCTTTAAATTGATTTCGGTCAGCAAACTCCACATCTTCTTCTGAAAAATCGAGTTCTAATTCCAGTAACGAAGCAAAATTGAGCAATTCTTGACGTAAATTTTCAATTTCAAGAGTAAATCCGCCTCGCATTTGCTGCATTGCTATTTGGTGACTTGCCGCGCTATCTGATGCTATGAGGTCTGCTACGGCTTCTGCCTGGCTTAAATCTAATTTTCCGTTAAGGAAGGCTCGTTTGGTAAATTCGCCTGCTTCCGCCAATCGACAACCGTTTTTCAAACAAATTTTGATAACTTCTTGCACAATATAACTACTTCCGTGACACGAAAACTCAACCGTTGGTTCACCTGTGTACGATTTTTTTCCTTTGAAAATAGTAGCCAAACATTCATCAATCACACGCTCGCCGTCTTTGAGAATTCCCAAATGAACAGTATGTGTTTGAGCATCAGCCAAACGTCCTTTATGGTATGGTGTAAAAATCCGGTCAGCAATTTCAATGGCATTAATGCCTGATATTCTGATAACAGCAATCGCTCCACTTCCCGAAGCTGTTGCCAAAGCTACGATATTCATAAAGTTTAGGATTTAAAATTGAGAGAAAAGACCACCGGGTGAATAAGGATATATTCACCTAATTTTAATTTTTTTAACTACTATTTACTAACAAGCTACTATTTCTACCCCTCGTTTTTCCAATTCTTCTGCAAATTCAGGGTCGATATTGCTATCAGTTATTAGAATATCAATGGCTTCGATATTGCAAATAAATCCGAAACCTCTTTTATGGATTTTTGATGAATCGGCAAGCACAATGATTTTATTGACGCGCTCCAACATTTTGCGATTCAAATGTGCTTCACCTGCATTGGTGGTACTAATTCCAAAATCAAGGTCAATACCTTCAATCCCCAAGAAGAGCGTCGTACACGAAAAATTGCTCAATGTTTCTTCTGCCAAAGCTCCTATGGTTGCGGTAGAATTTTTACGAACTTCGCCTCCTAAGTGTATCGTAGTGATATTCTGATGTTTACAAACTTCTAAAGCTGCTCGAAGTGAAGGTGTTAGCACAGTCAGATTTTTATTATCGGGCAGTTTTTGAGCCAACAAATGAATGGTTGAACCCGATGAAAGAATGATAAAATCACCATCTTTGATATATTCTAACGCTTTTGTTGTTATACGCATTTTTTCTTCTACATGGAGCGTTTCTTTTTCAGATATGGTTTGGTCAAAAACATACCGAATTTGCTTACTCGCTCCACCGTGCGTACGGTGTAAATAACCTTCTTGCTCCAAAAGAGTCAAATCTTTTCGGATAGTTACTACCGAAACATTTAATCGTTCGCTAAGTTCATTAACACTGATGTGTCTTGTAGCCTCTAAATATTCTACAATTCTCATTTGACGTTCGTTAAGTGCTTTCATAACGTTTCTTTTTTAGGAATTTTTATTTTTTTAATTATTCTATAATATTATAAATCATTATTTTACAAATTTTTATACTTCTTTAAAATTCCGAAGTAAAGTGCAATTTCAATTTTGGATATTTTTGTTTGACCATTTCGATAGAAAAAGCTGAATCTGCCAAAAAAACTTGCTGATTTTGTTTGTCACGAGCCAGATATTTTTGTTTTACGCGTAAAAAATCCAAATATTCAGGGTCTTTTGGGTCTGTGGGAGGCTCTATCCAACACGCTTTGTACACCGGAAAATTCTCATAACTGCATTTTGCGCCATATTCGTGTTCCAACCGATACTGGATAACTTCATACTGTAACGCTCCCACCGTTCCGATAACTTTTCGTCCGTTAAAATCAAGTTTAAATAACTGCGCTACACCTTCGTCCATCAGTTGGTCGATTCCTTTCTCTAACTGTTTGGATTTGAGCGGGTCAGCATTGTTGATATACCGAAAATGTTCGGGTGAAAAACTCGGAATACCTTTAAAATGAAGTACTTCTCCTTCAGTGAGTGTGTCTCCTATTTTAAAATTTCCGGTGTCGTGCAAGCCTACAATATCGCCCGCGTATGAAATGTCAACCACCTCTTTTTTTTCAGCAAAAAACGCATTCGGACTTGAAAATTTCAGTTTTTTTCCGTGTCGTACGTGTAAATAAGGTTTGTTGCGCTCAAAAGTTCCCGAAACGATTTTCACAAAAGCTAAACGGTTTCGGTGATTGGGGTCCATATTGGCGTGAATTTTAAATACAAAACCAGAAAATGTTGATTCTGACGGATTTACCATTCGTTCTTCGCTGTTTTTGGGACGTGGTGAAGGTGCGATTTCTACAAAACAATCCAACAATTCACGCACACCAAAATTGTTCAACGCTGAACCAAAAAATACGGGTTGTTGTTGTCCGTCTAAATATGCCTCACGGTCAAAAGGCGGATACACTTCATAAACCAACTCCAAATCATTACGCAGATTTTCAGCCGATTTCTCTCCAATGATTTTTTCCAATTCGGGGTCGTTCACATTGTCGAAGGCGATGGTTTCTTCAATATTTTTTCGACTATCGCCTGAAAACAAATTGATGTTCTTCTCCCAAATGTTGTAAATTCCTTTGAAATCATATCCCATTCCGATAGGAAAACTCAAAGGCGTAACCTTCAATCCGAGTTTTTGTTCCACTTCATCAAGCAAATCAAATGCGTCTTTTCCTTCTCGGTCTAACTTATTGATAAACACAATCATAGGAATATTACGCATACGGCAAACTTCGACTAATTTTTCCGTTTGTTCCTCGACCCCTTTTGCCACATCAATGACCACAATTACACTATCAACTGCGGTGAGTGTACGAAACGTATCTTCGGCAAAATCTTTGTGACCTGGCGTATCTAAAATATTGATTTTATGTTCTTTATAATTAAAAGCTAAAACAGATGTCGCTACGGAAATTCCTCTTTGTCGTTCAATTTCCATAAAGTCAGAAGTAGCTCCTTTTTTGATTTTATTACTTTTTACGGCTCCCGCCTCTTGAATCGCTCCTCCGAAAAGCAATAATTTTTCAGTGAGCGTTGTTTTTCCCGCATCGGGGTGCGAAATGATTCCAAATGTGCGTCTTTTTTGTATTTCTTGAAGTAAAGACATATTTTGCTATGATTTATCTATTTAAAAAACAAGGCAAAAGTAACGCTTTTGATTTATTTAAGCAACATTATTTGGGTGAATAGTGTATAAAAAAATATTGTTAGCCGAAAAGACTAACAATATTTTTGTTTTAATTATGAAAAAGTATGATTTTTTAGTTTGTTGAAAACAGTCGTGCAAAGAAATTTCTTCGTTTGATGCTTTCGGTTCTTTCCTCATTAAAAATGTCATCGGAGATTTCTTGTGCGGAAAGCACAGGAGCTTTATTTTCGCTCTTGACATCGATAGTTTGATACTCATAGATGACCTCATTTTTGTCACCAGTGATGTCCATAATGTAATCAACGTATGACTTTCCTTTTTTCTCTAAAAAGCCTTTAAAATAACGATTACTCAAATCTATACCGCCAATGGTCTCTAATTTCAAAAGGGTTTGATAGAGAGGCTCGATATGGTCTTTGATAACATTTTCGGCTACGGCTCTTCTTTTTGCTGTGTAAGAAATAATATTTCCGTCAGAATTTCTGTCGATTTTAAAATCCGTAATAACCCAATAATATTTTCCTGACTTTGACATATTTTTAAGAATTGCGTGAAAGTTTCTTCCCGCTGAAATGTTGTCCCACAGTATCTTAAAAAGTAGTCTTGGAGTGTCAGGATGCCTCACAATGCTATGAGGTTGTCCAAGCAATTCTTCGATTGAATATCCGCAAACGTCTAAAAAAGTTTGGTTTGCATAAATGATTGTTCCAAATTTGTCGGTAGTAGAGATGATGACTTTGGTTTTATCCCAAACAACTTCTTCATCAATAGGGGTCGGTTTTTTTATTAATTGTTCCACCATAATGCAAGGATATTAAAGTTTAACACTGCAAAGGTAGTAAATAAAAATATAAAACCAAAGGATTTTTGTTAATTTTTTTAACAACTAAGTTTCGAAATTGTTGATAACTTTTTGTTTGTGTATATCTAAGTATTTAATAATTAGTTTTTTATATCATAAAAAAACGAAAGGATTGTAGCTGTTTATTGATTTAAAATTAACATATATAACATTTTATTTATGGTCAAAAATGACTATTTTAAGAGGTTTTACAACGTTTTCGTTTTTGAAAAATCAAATATTTTTAGCAAAAATCATACGGTTTGCAGAAGTTAAATTTGTTCCTAACACAAAAAATCTTTGCCTAAATTTTAGGTTTAGACAAAGATTTATGGAAAGAATAATGAATAGTTCTTTATTATATGGTTTCGTTTAAATAGGCTTTGAGCATCCAAATATTTTTCTCTTGTTCTGTGATGAGACCGCTTACCAGAGCGTTTGTGCCTTCATCGTTTGCCTTGTCTGAACTATCAAGCAAGTTTCGTTCGATTTTTAACAATTCTGAAATGCTGTCAATAATCAAACGAACCGTTTTGTCATCATCGGAAACATTGTGTCCCACAGGAACTTTCGAGTTTTTTACGTATTCCTCAAATGTATGGAAAGGCGTGAACCCTAATGTCAGAATACGCTCAGCAATTTCATCAACTTGCAGCTGGGCAGCGTTGTAAAGTTCTTCAAATTTTACGTGTAACTCAAAAAAACGCTTTCCTTTTATGTTCCAATGCACGCCTCGCAAATTTTGATAATAGGTTTGAAAATTTGCTAATAAAATATTCAACTCGTTGGCTACTTTTTCGACTTTTGACTTTTCAAGTCCTAATGCGTTGTAAATCATATCTTTATGTTTTTATATTATTAATTTCTGATGCAAAAGTAAAAAGTTTTTATTTATAGAAAACAGAATTACTATTGATTTTATTTATAGTAATATAAACACACTGAAAATTGATTTTTGTTTTATCAACTTCGGACAGATTTTAGCAAGTAAATAGCTAAAATTAAAAATATGATATTTGGAATGGCAACCGCCATTAAAGGAGATAATCCCGACGTTTCGGCAAAAGTTCCGAAAACGCGGTCAAAAAATACGAAAACAAATCCGATGACGATGCCGAATGCCAAATTTACGCCCATTCCTCCTCTGCGTTTTACGGACGAAACTGCTACACCAATGATTGTTAAAATAAAAGCCGTAACCATCAGCCCCCAACGACGATATTTTACTAATAAATAGAGATTTAAGTTGGGCGAGCCTTTCATTTTTTCTCGTTCAATAAATCTGTTAAGTTCAAAAATATTTTTGCTTTCTGCGGCGTATTCCACAGGCATTAAATCATCAATTTTGAAATTGAAAAGCGTGTCAAGCACTTGTTTGCGTTCAATGATGTCTTCTTTTTCACCAATCGTTCTTTTGACGTAATCAGTAAGTCGGTAGGTTTTAACACTGTCATTTTCAATCCATTTGATGGATTGTGCCATAATTTTGTGTTTCAAATAAATCCCATCAAAATGTTCTACTGAAAAGTTGTAGCCTGTTTTGTCGGCATAATTAAACGAACTCACGTAGAGGTAATCATTTTCTGAAAATTGGTTGTATAAATCGTTTACACTTGTAACAGACTTGCTCCGCGTGTACTTATTGGCAAATTCATTGAAGTAAGCACTCGCTTCGGGAACAACAAACATTCCCATAATGAAAACAATGACAGAAACAACCGAAGCACCAATGAAAAACGGACGCAAAAATCGATTAAAAGAAATTCCTGAACCCAAAATTGCGATGATTTCTGTGTTGTTTGCCAATTTTGAAGTGAACCATATAATGGATAAAAACAATAAAATAGGAAATAAAACATTCGCAAAATAAATCGAAAAACTTACATAATACATCAATATTTCATCAATTGGAGCTTTCCGAGCAATTATTTTATCCACTTTTTCTGACAAATCGATAATAATTCCAATAGGAATGAAAAGCACCATCAGCGCCAGAAATGTTGTTAAATATCTTTTTAATATATACCAATCTAATATTTTCATTCGTTTTTCTCGGTTCCGACCGAAAGCGTTTTTTTTTTTTAAATGTATTTTATTAATTCAAAATCAGTCTGTTATGGTGATGTTGTCCATCATTTTTCTACTTGTATCCATAAATTTTCAGTCCGTTTTCGTCTTTTTCATAGTGAAATTGTCCTAAATTGGTCATCATTTTTTCAATTTCATCAATGAGATTTTCTTTGTGTTTAGACACTAATTTCTCCTGTCTGTTAAATCGTTCTATTTCAATCTTTTGAGGAATGAAAATCCATTCGATTTCTTTGAAATAAAACGCTCCGCAAATCGTGTCCATATAATTTTCTTCCAAAACTCAGATGTCAAAATTATACATTTTATTGTCTAATAAAAATTTAATTTTGCTTCCATTTATCGGAATTTTCTCAATCAAAAATGCCTCAAATAACTTATACCACTTTGTATCGCTCATAAAAGATGCTCGACGCAAAATTTCTTTATCGAGTTTCTTTTGATAGATATTATAAGGTATTTCTGTATTCATTACTTGTTCTAATAACTTTGATTTACAAACGATTAGACATCTGTTTAACCATTTTTTCTTTCCATTGGGCGAAACTTCCCGCTAAGATTTGTTTGCGAGCTTCACGAACGAGCCATAGATAAAATCCTAAATTGTGGATAGTAGCAATTTGCTTGCCAAGATACTCATTAGCAGCAAAAAGATGACGTAAATAGGCTTTTGTGTAGTAAGTGTCAACAAACGTATGTCCGTCAGGGTCAATGGGTGAAAAATCATCTTCCCATTTTTTATTTTTAATGTTGATAGCTCCTTGCGAGGTGAAAAGCATTCCGTTTCGAGCGTTGCGTGTTGGCATTACGCAATCGAACATATCAACGCCTAATGCAATGTTTTCCAATATGTTGATAGGTGTTCCGACACCCATCAAGTAGCGAGGTTTGTCGGTTGGCAAAATGTCGCAAACCACTTCGGTCATTGCGTACATCTCTTCGGCAGGTTCACCCACTGAAAGTCCGCCAATGGCATTCCCGTCAGCTCCTTTGCTGGCGATATATTCCGCTGATTGAATGCGTAAATCTTTATACACAGAACCTTGCACAATCGGAAACAAACTTTGCGAATGCCCATATTTTGCAGGTACTTTTTCCAGATGTGAAATGCAACGGTCAAGCCAACGATGCGTCATTTGTAGTGAATGCTTGGCGTAATTGTAATCGCACGGATAAGGCGTACACTCATCGAATGCCATAATGATATCTGCACCGATACTTCGTTGAATTTCCATCACACTTTCGGGCGAAAAAAAGTGGTATGAACCATCGATATGGCTTTTGAATTTCACGCCTTCTTCTTTGATTTTTCGGTTTGCTGAAAGCGAATACACCTGATAACCACCACTATCGGTCAAAATATTTCTGTTCCAATTCATAAATTTATGCAATCCGCCTGCTTTTTCCAAAATATGAGTAGTTGGACGCAAGTACAAATGATAGGTATTTCCTAAAATAATATCGGGATTGATATCTTCTTTGAGTTCGCGTTGGTGCACGCCTTTCACGGAAGCTACCGTGCCAACGGGCATAAAAATAGGCGTTTCAATAACGCCGTGGTCGGTAGTGATTTTCCCAGCACGGGCTTTGGTAGTTGTATCGGTATGTATTAATTCAAATTGCATTTTTCGATTTTTGGGGGCAAAAATACGAAAAACAATCAAATAGAAAGGCGGTCAAAAAGTTATTTTTTCGTAAAAATCAAGAAGGTTTTATAGCTGTTAAGAAATTTAAAAGCAGATACAAGGCAAAAAAAACTTTGTTAAAATCTAAGTTCTAACAAAGTTTTTGAATAGTAATAAAGGAATAAAAATCTTACTCGAAATATTCTAATTTTTGTTCAAATTTGGCTACAACCTGTCCTTCAACAAATTCTCTTTTTTCAATCCAATTTCCTTTTGAATCATACTTGTAAGAAAATGTTTTATGGTCGATAACTGTGTTACTTCCGTCATATTCAGTAACTTCTGTTTCGTTGCCTTGTTTGTCATATTTGTAGGTAAATCGTTGCAATAGTTCACCATCTTTGCCAAAACCTGCTATTTCTGTGCGGTTGTTTTTTGAGTCATATTGGTAGTTAATTGTAGCGTATAATTCTCCTTTTTCATCATATTTCAATTCCTTAATGAGATTTCCTTTTGAGTCGTAAGAAGAAAGGATTTTTTCATAACAATTTTTTGCATTACACATATTTTTTTCAATTTCTCTGCCCTTGTTGTCATACTTATAGGTCATTCTTTGCAAAAGCGACCTGTCAGGGAAAAGAGCTTTTTCTTCAATTTTATTTCCTTTGTCATCATACTCCAACTCATTCATAAAAACAATGTCTCCCGTTGGGTTGTAAGAAACGGACTTTGCCAGCAACCCTTTGTCATTGTACTCTTCTTTCATTTTGGTTCTGTTTCCTTGCATATTCAATTCCATTTCAGCGATATTTCCCTGAGTGTTGAACACAGCAATTTGTTCTGAATGCAAAGTTCCTTCGTTGTCATTATTCATCGGTCTGAACTCAGTGATGTGTGATGATTTTACTTTTCCGCTGAATTTTGCTACTTGCCAATGGTTTTTTTTAGTTTGCCCACAACCAAAGGCAGCAATTGCGAGCAAACATACTATCATTTTTTTCATCTTTCAAAAAATTACAATTTAACAGCGCAAATATATGAATTTTTATGACGTAAAAAATTATATTAAAAAAAAATCTTCTTTTTTGTTATTTTTTCTTTTGATATATTTTTTTATTGTGTATTTTTTTTTCAAATTTGCACTGTTTTTAAGTTGAATTACGAATTTAAGAAGTAGATTTATTATGAAGCAAAAAATTTTTTATGCTGCAATTTTGTTTTTTGCGGCTTTTTGCACGTCTCTGGCTCAGGATGTTATCATCACTGGGGTAGTCACTGATGATGCTGACGAACCGCTGTTTGGTGCGGTTGTTATGGTTAAAGACACAAAAACAGGAGTTACCACAGACTTTGATGGAAGCTACAACATCAAAGCTCCTATTGGCTCAACACTCGTGTTTTCATACATCGGGATGAAAACACAGGAACGTAAAGTTACAGCAAACTCACGTGTCATTGGCGTAAAATTAGAGATTGTTGCTCAGGAAGTTGAGGAAGTAGTGGTTATGGGCTATGGTTGTGCCAAGAAAATTTCTTCAACAAGGGGTTCAGGAGCGCAAGTTAAAATGAAAGACCTGGTCGCAGCTCCTACTGGGAATGTAATG